>PANP01000076.1 GCA_002708395.1 Dehalococcoidia bacterium | reverse complement strand
TCACCAGAGAAACCTCACTTTGCTACCAGATTCAAACTGTGGGACCATACTGACCGTGCTTATTCAACGGTCTAGAGTCTGCCCGTCACTGCGCGGGCCAGGCTTTCTAAAGCTGCCCGATCCATGAGAGGGGTATCGCCATTAGGATGAGAGGTGTGGAGAGACACGACCCACTCTCCCTTCTTAAACGCGACTACGCTTCCCATGCCGCCTTGATTGGCTTCCAGGGAGACTGATGCGTCACCGATAGTCTCATCCATGTCATGCATTCCGGAGTCCGGCCCGGTCATCAAGGCCATGTGAGTCGCTGCTGCCTCTTCCGAGTCGAAGGATAGGACGGCGAATGAGTCCATGTGTTCGACTTGGGCAGGATCCACGGCGGATGCCTTGGCCTTCAGGTCTCGGTATTCGATCTTCAGGTTGATTCCGCCGGCGGCTGCGGACACTTCCTCAAGGGACAGATACGCACCGGCGTTGTTGCCGCCGACCTTCTCCATGACGACGATCCGTTCGATAGGACCGCTTCTCTGCATGGTTGCTGCCATAAAAACCGGCGTTCGTTGCAACGCAAGCCCGATGGATTCGTCGCCGGTTGCCTCCATGGCCTCTCTCGCGAATTTCGAGGCGGTCACTGCCGTTTCACTAATTAATTCAGCATAAGGGGCGATCAATTCTTTCCGCTCTTGCTCGTACAAGGACGCGAAGAAATCTACGTACTCTTTCAATCGGGTTGCGACGGTCAACACTTGTGCGACAGCAGCTTCTTGGTCCGTCGACCGCACGACGCCCCTGAGGGCTTGAGATAGCTTGTCCATGAGTTCCAGATATTCCTCAACCTTCGCGGCAGGGCCCGTGGCCGGGACGGGAAGAGCGAAGCTGCTCGTCGGGTCGACTCCGGCGAATTCGGGACCCATGACGGTTTCCAGCTGCTCAATAACGCCAACGTTCAGGCCGACGTAGAGGACTAGTAGAGTATCTTTCAGGTAAAAATGGGGAGCTGAAACCCATGAAACCATGGACGTGCCGATGGGAGACCCCAGTGGACTCACCAAGTCGGCATCCGCTTTCGCAGCTTCAGGAGACGCGTAGGTGAACACTTGTACGGTTTCTCCTTCGATGATGTTTTCTTCACCATCGACCGAGAAGAAGGGTTGGGTGATGCTCTTCCCCTGAGCGACCACGGAGCCTAGTCCTACAAGATCGCTTACGAGGACTCCGATACCTTTAGGTTGTTTCGCAGTACGGACACCGGTGTCGAAGTCCAGAATGATGGCGACCGTCTCACCGGCGCCGATTGTTTTTTCCATGNGGANCGCATCGTTGCAACCGTTGTAGCTACAGTTGTCCNTACGAATCACGTAGTCCGCAGGCTCAACCTCGACACTGAACGAACCGTCTTCACCTAGNGGCACCTTGAACGAAGTGGNCNNCGAGCGTAGCAAAATCAGGTCNCGGCCCATGTAGATAACGTCGGGAGATCCACCGCATGGTTCCGCAGCGCATGCGGGACCGATGGTTATTTTTCCGGACAGGGTTCCTTGTTTGGAGCTACTCTCACCAGAGGAGCCACCACCGCATGCTGCTACCAACGTTAGCATCGATATTGCGAGTATAAGAAAAACGAATGCGTGCTTCCGTAAATCCCTAACCACATTCGTGTTCCAATATTTAGATAAGACGTAATAGTGCGCGGAAAAGGTCCCTGAGATTTGGGCATTCTAACTAATAGATGTTTGGCTGACATCCAACGGAAGGTTGAGAGCGTCTCATTAATCCGGCCCACTGGGTGCTAGTTCCGATGGCCAAAACCTGGTTGGAACCTTGGACATCTTACGGCTTAGACCCGTAGGCGCTGTGAAGGGGAATCAAACAGGATTTGATGGTTTCTTGTATGGGGAGGGTCGAGACTCCTCGTGTCGGCTATTCGGATGAGGACACGAGGCTGGGAGTGGCCGAATCGCGGGGCTCTACTGGGTGTTGGTTCTACGACGGAGTTGTGCGTGGCCATTAGATCTCCAAACACTTGCATCTCACCAAGAGGGGTGCTGGGATGGTAGTAATAGGCCCAGTGGAAGAGGAACAGGGAGGCTGTCCTTAACTTTCGCCTCTCAAGATTGGCTCTAAGGTCTGAATCATCGCTGAGAGCCGGAAGGAAATCTCCACCAGGAAGTCATCGTCCAGGGGGTCAAGTTCCAGGGTCTCGTGGGCTCGCGTCCAACCCCGGTCCCATTCATGAAGCTCCACTTCGTCGCCCAGGGATCCATGAATCTGGTCCGCCTTCTCCCTTAGCAGGTCCAACTGTTCAAGATTGCTGTCAGGGTCGCTTTCGAAGTGCAGACCCAGCTCAACTTCCTTGCGGCGCTTCTGTATCCAGACCTCGTAATGGAAAGAGGGCNGATTGTAGTAGAACTTGGTGAGGCTGGTGATGCGGTGCGCTACCTGGAAGTNGGCTAGGNCCTCCGGAAGCTGTTGCCGNAGCAGGTCCGGCAGAAGCTCAAGGAACTCTTTCGTTCTCATCGCTGGCATTACAGGCCTATGAATGCCCTGGCGTTCTCGCCTAAGATGCCTTCTTTGTCCTTGTCGGACAGGGGGAGGCTGGCGATGTAGTCCGACTCATCTACCTGGCTGACCAGGGGGAAATCGGTGCCNAAGCAAACCTTGTGGCTGCCGTGTTTGTTGATGATGGCGGTTAAAGTGTCCGNCGCAATTTCCCGTAGCGACGGAGGCCAAGTGGTGTCGACGAGCACGTTCCCTTGTCCGATGACCTCCCGCTCCGCCTCGTCCAGCATGTAGAGACCGCCGAGATGGAGAGCGATTACCTTCATCTTGGGAAATTGGCGCACGACGTTCATGATTCGCTCCGGGGCTGCGAATATGGTGGCCCCNGGCTTGGTCGNGGGGTATCGGCCCGAGTGTATCTCCAGAACCATGTCCTCGCCCAGNTCTTCGTATACAGGGAACATCTGAGGGTCGTCAGGGTAAAAGCTGTTCATCATGGGGTGAAGCTTGATGCCTTTTATCCCGTTTTCGCGAAGGCGGCGCACCTCACCGGCTTTGTCTTCNAGACCGGGATGCAGTGCGCCGAAGGGGACAAGCATGTCGTCTTGGATGGAGATGAGCCAGTCGTTAGCCCGTTTTACCTGATCCGGTCGGTCCACGACGCCTAGCACTATGGACTTGTCCACACCGGAGATGCGCATGTGGGCCTTGATGCCGTCCACCGTGTTGGNGGAGATGGCTTCAAAACCCAGATCTTTGGTCATGGAGTCCATGACGGTCTCCGCGATGCGGTCCGGCCAGACATGAGTGTGAACGTCCACGCGCATATTCTTTGTCTCTCTTTGTGGTTTTTTGTGGGGTGGGGGCGGAAATCCCCCCTACCCCCCTTTACGAAAGGGGGGCTAGGTTCGGCGTTGTTGAGCGACCGGATTCGACGGTGATTCACCCTACGTTTCGGACGAAATAGGTCACTCCGATAGGGCGATTTGCCTGCCGCATCGCTACGTACGGGCTCAGGACCCGATGTATTCTCACCCGGCAGCTAGCCCCCTTTTGTAAAGGGGGTTGGGGGATTCCCCACGCTACGCAGTTATTTTTGCCTTGGTGTCTTTGCGGGCGGCGTGCTCTAGGTTGAAGAACTTGAGCGTATTTCCTGCCCACATCTTGTATTTTTCGTCCTCGGGGACGTCAGCGTAAATCTCCTCGACTATGGGCACGGTGTCAGGCCACTCGCACTCGATGTGAGGGAAGTCGGTGGCGAACAGGATGTGGTCTACTCCGATGTTGTGGCGCAATTCCACCGCCACCTTTTCGTATTGAACGCTGAACAGGATGTGCTCCCTCACGTATTCGCTGGGCAGCCGGTTTAGCGGCTTGAAGCCCAACTGCTCCTCGGCCCATCCGATGTGCCGCCCGTACCAAAGGTCTGCGTGCTCCAGCCAGAACGGCACCCAGCCAAGGCGAGTCTCGGCAAAGAACACCTTAAGGGAGGGGAATCGGTCGAAGACGCCGGAGAAGACCAACTGGGTTATGCCGATCGAGGGTCTCAGACCGAAGTTGCATACCCAGTCCAGAAGAGGCCGGCGGATAAGCCGCATGATTTCCGGGTCTTCCTTGGGATATCTGAAAGTGGGCTCGTGCTCGCGGGGTCCTGAACGGTCGAATGTTACGTGTACTGTCACCGGCATGTTCATGTCGACTGCCGCTGCCCAGAATCTGTCGTCCTCGGGCAGTGGAAAGGATTTTCCGTTCGGGTGAGCGCCGAGAACAACTCCCTTAAGACCCAGCTTTGCTATGTGCTCCAGTTCTTCGACGGCATCGTCTACGTTGGTCCATGGGATGATGCCCATGCCGATCAGGCGTTCTGGGTCTGTGGGGCAATATTCCTCGCCCAGCCAGTCGTTATAGGCGCGAATCATGGATTTGTAGACATCGTTGTGGGTGATGTTACGCCACAGGGATGGCCCCGCCACCTGTGCGGGGAACAGCACCTCGCCGTCAAGACCGTCCTCGTCTTGCTCTCTTATCCTTTGCTCCGGCGAACCTATACCCGCTGCGCCCTCGACTCTCAATCCGAAGGGCTGCCATTGGCCGGTTGCCCGTCCGGCGCGAAGGTCCAGGAAATTGGCCTCGCGCAAGGGTTGTCCTTCAATCAGCAAAGCGTCCCCGCCATTTGGGAGTGTAATGGTGCGGGGAGCGCGGTCCCGGTATTTCTCAGGCACGCGGTGGACCCACCGTTCCGGTGGCACTTCCAAGTGACCGTCGCTGGACATCAATCGGTAATCCCTAGCCATGATATCCTCCCGTTGCCATATAAAAGGCTCCTTTCCATGCAAGTTTGAACTGTGGGCACATGCTAATACTTCTCTTACCCGGTGGCAACTATAGGCTCCCCGCGATTCTGCGTTGGGTGTATGCTCACGTCAGATTGCCCGGAAGACGTGGGAACCGTATAATCGCAGATATTCCAGGCACCTGTTCCAGCCCTAGATACGTTCCCAGAATGCCCGTCAACAAAGAGGTGATTAGATGGCTTTGAAGATGACGGTTGCTTTCTCCGGAAACCCACGGGTTCAACCTCTGGTAGATGGCAGGGTAAAGCCCGAAAATATCGACTTGGAAGTGGTCACCGTTGAAGAGGGTATGCTCTTTTTCCCCAACCTCCAATACGACGAGTTCGACGCCTCTGAGATGCCCATCTCCGAAACATTATTGGCCAAGGAGCGGGGAGACGGCTCCCGCTGGGACTGGTCGGCATTACCGGTGTTCTTGAGCCGAGGCCATTTTTGCCTTGGTGTACTGGTTAATACGACGTCTGGCATCGAGCATCTTGGCGACCTGAAGGGCAAGAGGATCGGCGTTCCGGATTACCACATGACGGCCGCGCTATGGATGAGATGCGCGATGAAGGACCTGTACGGCATCGAGGCCAGTGACAATGTTTGGTACAACGGCCGCACCACGGACTTTAGTCACGGTGGACCGCTGGGTCTGGGAGAGGATGGACCGCCAGGAGTGACCCACCATTGGCTTGAGGCGGACCAATATTTAGACCAGATGTTGGACCGGGGAGAGCTTGACGCTGCGGTGTTCTCGCCTGGCACCGGATTGGCGCCGGGGCACACTGTTTCCATGGATCGATACGGTGGGACCCCGCTGACCGGCAATCCGCGCATCCGGCCATTGCTGGATGACGGAGGACGGGCGGTTGTCGCCGAATTTTACCGCAAGACCGGGGCCTTCATGGCCAACCACCATGTGATTGTCCAGAACCGGATACTCAAGGACAACCCTTGGGCGGCGATGGCGCTTTTTAAGGCGTTCCAGGAATCGAAAGAATTGGCGTATCAAGACGCTCGGCGGCAACGCTCCACGTACCTCTACTTCCAAGGGAATGACGAACAGGACCACGCTGCGATCTTCGGGGAAGATCCTTATCCCCTGGGACTGAAGGCGATGCGGCCCGAGGACATCTACTATCCGTCCACGTTGGATACGTAGAGGCCGATTCATAGAGGTGGTTTCGATTGTTAAGGTCAATATTCGGGAAAGGGAAGAAAAAGGGCGGTAAAGACAGCGGTAGTTCCGCCCATGACGACAGCATCAGGGCGGCGAAGGTCGGGGACGTCGTCTCGATAGCCGGACTGCGCTTGGAGTACGACGATCTATACTTTTTTGTCGAGAAGATAGACCGGTACGCCACTAACAATGAGACCTGGTACGAGGCGCTATGCGTGGAAGGTGAGAACCAGGTTTGGCTCGATTGGAGCGACGGTTACGAACTTGCTATAACCGCCACCGACGATCCTGACCCTAAGGGGTTGGGCAGTATCGGTACGACTGAGGAAGAGCTGATTCAACTGGACGAGGAACACTCCATCGACAATTACATCGAGGTCGACGGGGAGAAGTACTATTACCGGAACAGCGCCGAGGTGCTGTTCTACCAGGACAACCGGGGCCAGGGCGAGGGATTCTATAACTGGGACTTGGTTCAAGAAGATGGCGAGCATGTATTGTCAATTACAAAGTGGGAAGGGAAGCCCTTTGAGGCTACCTTTAGCGAAGTGATATCTTCGGATAGAATCGTTTTGTACAAGGGAGACCGCGGGGACGCAGGGAAGGGGAGGAACTGATGATAGACAGCATTATCGACACGCTACAGGCATTCCCTCGTGGGTTGGTGTTCGTGGGGTTGGGGCTGGTAGTACTGCTACTGGCCAAACTGGCTCGAGACTTTGTAACGTCTTACCGCATCGACGAGGAAGTCGGCGAGAAACAGAATCTGGCGGTGTCTTTGCGGCTGACCGGCTACCTTGCCGGAGTNATTCTGGTTTTCTTGGGTGCCTTATATCAAGGGCCGGCGCTGGTCGGACCTGAAGGGTTCGGCTTCGACCGAGCCTACGGACAAGAAGTGCTGCGGGTTTTCCTGTACGCCTTGGCCGGTATCGTGGCGTTGAACTTAGTACGTGTGTTGATGGACCGGGTGATTCTGTTCAAGTTCAAGCTTGAGGAAGAGGTCGTCAAAGGCCAGAATGTTGGCGCCGGAGCCGCTGAGTTCGGTATGTACGTGGCCACCGGACTGATGATTGCTGGNGCAGTATCCGGAGGAGGAGCCAACTCTGAGTTAGACGGCGCTCTGATTGCTTTGGCTTTCTTCGGGCTTGGATTGGCCTTGCTGGTGATATTCGCCCTGTTCTATCAATTCACCACGCCCTACGACATCCACTCGGAGATCGAAGGCAACAACACCGCTGTTGGAGTCGCCTTTGGCGGAAACCTGGTGGCCATCGGCCTGGTGACTTTAAAAGCCGTGTTCGGTGACTTTGCCGGGTGGGGCGAGAGCATCGCCGCGTTCGTCATATTCGGCGTATTGGGTTTCGTCCTGCTGTATGTGATGCGGTTGCTTATTGATATGCTGCTACTACCCTCGATCCGGGTCTCCCAGGCGCTTGCGAGTGGACGTAACACGGGTGTTGCCCTCATTGAAAGCGGGGTCGTTATTAGCTCGGCGTTAATCTTGTTCCTGGCGATCTGACGCCCTACGACTTTCCTGAGGATAGATTAGTTGCGCCGGTGCGTAGTAGCTTGCGACANGCTTAGTTCAAGCGGNGCAGACTACCGCCCCGTCAAGCGTGAGCCTGTCGGACCACCTCAAGGATCGGTCCTTAAGAGTCCGCCTGTACCCGCTGGATTATTTCTTCCCTCTCGGCCGATTCCCGTGCTGCTTGGTGCCTTTCCTCCAAGTAGACGTAACCGGCGCCGATGATTTGGTCGATCAACGCCTCGTCGACGCCTTGCCGGTTCACTACAGGCTCAAGAATGCTGTCGAAAAAGCTTTCGTCATTGATACTCTCTTGCCATGTGGAAGCAAAGGCATCGAGGGTCCCGTCATACATGCGGAGCAGGAACACAGTCCTGATGGGATCCAGACCTTCGGCGATAAAGACGGGCACTCGCAGATCTGCGCCTTGACCCGTGTCGAATTCCACCGTTTCCACGCCCTCACCAAAAACCGTGTCTTTGAAATGGTCGTACAGGTCGATGTAAGACTCGGTTTCGGCTAACAGCCTGCCGATGGTTCGTCGTCCCTCTGCTGATATCGTGAACGTGAGAGCTTCCTGAGAGGCAAGGATCAAGATGCTACCTCGAAGGAAGTCGGCTGCGGACATTAATGCTTCCTCAGCTGCGACGTCAGGCGCAGACTCGAGGCTGAACTGGTGCTTATCCATGAAGTAAAGAAGGGTGTGCGACTGTAGCCACNCAATCAACTCAGGCTTAGANTCCCAGAACCCCTGCTGCACAGCGTANTCTAGGGTGCTGTAAGTTCGGTTTATACGTAAGTGCAAAGCCCAAGCGATGCCCCCCTTTACGTAAAGGGGGGTTGGGGGGATTTTCCCCGTCCAAAACCTCGCCACCCTGGAGAACCTGCCTAGCAACTGTCTCCCTTAGATCCAGAGGCTGCTCCCCATCCCCAGAGAACTCTAATTCACAACGACCGTCCCTCCACTCATTAAAAACAAGCAAGATGGCGTCATAAATCTCTGGCAGGTCGGGATTGGCGCGGACATCCAGCATGGAGGATATCTGTTGTTGGCTGGCCTCGTCTTCTGGGAAGACTTGGTCCAAAAATGCCGACAAGGAAATGTCTCCCGGGTGCGGCAGGTCAAGGCGGAACGAGTCCGCAGCATCCATTCCGCTCAGGGACACCTGGAGTTGCAGTGCGCCATCCGATGGTGGCAGGTCGTTGCCCTCGGGATNGGCGCTGCCTTTATCCATCAGTTACGGTGCGATGTTCTGACGCGCATCCCGCCGCCGGCGCCTCTCGCTCCGGACCGGCTTGAAGACCTGAAGGATGACCCGGCTCTTGGCCGGGAAACTGCGTTACTGTTCTTGAAGGATCCACTGGACTTCTGAGTTTGCTGATAGGTCTGACGGTTGCTGCTGACGTTGCTACGGCTCTGCTGATAGCGAGACCCGGAAAAGGAGGACTGCTTACGGTTGAAGTTGCTATTTCTTTGGGCTTGCCGATTGTAAGCCGACGATTGGCGGTACCTTGATCTTTGATTCCTGATGGAGGAGCCGCGGGAGATAGGGGTTGAGTAGTAATAACCCCGGGGAGAGAGGGACGAGATTACCATGTAGGTGAATAAGAAGTCTCCCGCGCCATAGTGGCTTCGGTAGTAACCGTTACCGTGGTAACCTCGCATGTCGTATTCTTTGTTGGTGTCTTGGACGATGGAGAACAGTTGATCGTCCGAAGCGTCGTCAATCTCACTATCGCCATCCAAGTCTTCCCAGCCTTCCAGCGTTAGGTTCTCACCATTCTGGCTCGCCCGGATCAAGACTAGGCCGTCTCCTTCGTAGATCTTGTTGACCCGGTCCTCAAAGTCGGTGGCGCTCTTGGAGTCCTTGAAGGCGGCCTGAACGTCGTCCAGGTTTATCAGGCCAGCGGCGCCGTCGGTGGCCGCCCAGTTTTCGTAGGAAGATCCGGAGCCGCAAGCAGCGATCAGAGGGGAGGCGGCTACGATGCCCCCCAATAATACAGCTGATCCCTTACTGAAACGTTTCCCAGCCATCTAATTCCTCCCTGTCGAACCTGCTGCCGTGGCCATGGAGCGGTCCGCGATGAGTGTTTGGACTTCCTCGTTCACTTGAATCAAAGGTAATGGGTTGCCAGTGCCCTGGCTGTATTTCAACAACCGGGGCAGGAACTCGGCATTTACTCTGTCCCAGAAGCCGTCCCACGTCTGAAAGCTGCTACGGATGTATAGAGCTACAGCCGATCTATGTTCGGATGTTGCGAGCAGTTGATTAGAGATTGAATCCTGCAACGCCACGATGTGGGTTTTCCAAAGGTCGTCGCAGGTCTTCAGGTAGAGTGTCCGGGCGGCGGTGGCATATTCCTTTTCGCCCAATCTATAATCTATGGCCGTCATTTTGGCGGTGAGCAGGTTCCCCAATTCTCTGGGAAGAAGGTTCATGTCGCATCCCCTAAGTGGGGAACAATCGACTCCGTAATCCAACTCCACTTCTTCGACGAGTTGGTCGAATTGGGTCTGGTAATCCTCCAGAGTAACCTGCTGAAAATGGGCGGACACGAGACTGAATGCACGTTCTTGCGCTATTTGGTCCCATATAGCTGGGCCGCTACTCAGCCCACCGGCATCGACTATCTCNCGGCGTTTTCGATAGAACATATCGGTTTGATGGTCCAACACCGAGGCGTAATCCTGCGCCAGCGCCCGCTGAACCTCAGCATCACTTTCGACGTTTCCCTGCACTTGATGGATGTGGCGGTCAATCTCTTCGCCTGAATAATAAGTCCGGCCCGAAGTATCGGTATCGCGGCACTTGGACATCTTGAGAATGCCGTCCACGTGAAGACTAAGTAACCGGTCCTCTAGGGACAGGAGTGTTTGTGAGACTCCTAAGCTGCCCTGGCGACCGCTACGTCCGCTAAGCTGTAGGTCTATGCGGGGAGTATCGTTGAGTTCGGTGCCTATGACCCGCAATCCAAGGGAGTGTTCCAGCGCTTGGTTCCCGGAGCCGTCGTTTTCGAGTGAATCCTCGGTCAGCTGGAGGTGGCGCTCGTTAATCTTGTCGTCTAGGTTAGGCTCAAGCAGGATGTCAGTCCCCCTGCCAGCCATGTTGGTTGCGACGGTGACTGTGCCGAAGGAGCCGGCATTTTTGATTATTTGCGCTTCAGTGTCCGAATTAACCGCATTGAGCAAGTTGTGCGGAATGCCCTTGTCAGTCAGCATATGGCTAATCTCTTGCGACTGTTCAACCGTGAGGGTCCCTACTAATACCGGCTGTCCCAAGTTATGGGAAGAGGAAACCTGTTCGACGATCGCTGCATCCTTATCGACGTTATTCAGATAAACCCGGTAGCCTAGATCCACTCGCTGTAGGGGATGAGTCGGGGGTAGCACGGTTACCGGTAGGCCGTATTTCTGCTGGAACTCGTCCTCGGACCCGATCGCGGTGCCGGTCATCCCACAGATGGAGCGATACTGCTTCACGAATCCTTCAACGGAGATATGCCCCAGGGTTTCGCTCTCCGGATTTGGTGGTAGACCTTCCTTGGCTTCTAAGGCTGGTTGCAGGCCGTGCTGGTAGATGGAGTCGGGTTTGGGGCGGCCGGTTGCTTTATCAATGAGCAGGAGTTGATCTTCTGCGACGAGATAGTCTATGTCCCGCTGGAGTAGCAAGTAGGCCCGGAGCATCTGATAAACCTGATTCCCCAAGTTGTATTGCCGGGCTAGGCGCGTGGAGATATTCGCCGCCTTCTTGCGGCGCTCGGCCAAGGGCAGTTCGTCGTTGCTCCAGATGGCCTCCAGAGAGTCTTCCAACGAGCGGCCATCGTAGAAGGGACCCAATATTCGGGTCAGGTAATCCCGGCCCTTATCCGCCAGTGTAACGAACCGTTTATCGGTGTCGATTACGTAGTATAGATCCGAGGTAAGGCCGGCGTGGTCTTGCTCAACAGCGGCTTTTATCTCCCTGAATCGGCGAGGATTGTCACGCCAATGCTGTTCCAACGCAGGGTTATCCGGTTCGGCCAGGAGTAGCTTGCAAAGCACTTGAAATGCGTGAGTTAGGCTCGTGCCCGGTTGGTTTAGTTGATCCGCCAGGCCTTGGGTAACATGTTTTTGTAAGTCGATTAACTGGGTGATTGCCTTTTTTACTTTGGTCATGGAACTGCGGGTGCCCAGTGGTACGCCGGAGATAATCATGGGCGTCGATGCTTCGTCGATGAGCCCGTGGTCGGCTTCGTCGACGATTGCTGCTTCTAGATTGCGCTGAACCCGGGACGCTGTCGTAGTCTTCAGGTTGTCTCGGAGGTGATCGAATCCTAGTTCTCGCATCGTGCTGTACACAATTGCCTGTTGGTAGTTGTAGCGACGCTCATCGTCTTCCATGTAGCCAAGGACGGCCCCAACGGTGAAGCCCAGGAATTGATACACCGGGGCGAGTAGGTCGGCGTCCCTGGCGGCTAGGTAGTCATTGGCGGTGATTACGTGAACCGAAGTCCCGGCCAAGGCATGCAATACTGCCGGAAATATCCCGGCGACGGTTTTGCCCTCCCCGGCGTTCATCTGAACAATGTTTCCCCGGTAGAGGTGAAGACCGGCTAGTAATTGTTCGGTGGTTACCTGAAAGGCTAGAATCCCATTCGTGTCCTCACGCCGGACGGCTTGGTAAAACTCGGCGGGCAGGGAAATATCCCATGGCCGTCTAACCTTGGATTCTTGAATCACCGAGAGCAAAGTGTCGGCTATGGTCTGCTGATCCTCGTTCAGCGGGGTTGTCTCACCCGCTCTCCAACAGCCCTGTAGGGGGTCTGGAAGAGTTGTGTGATCGAATTCTGGATCGAAGATTTGCCATATCCCCAGGCGGCGGCCGATGACTTCGCTGAGGGTGGCGAAGACTTCCGGTAGAGCCTCGTCTGTGGCAAGGCTGGACCAGTTGGTTTTCAGGCGGGTCATCGTGTCGGAGAGATCTATGTCGGAGGAGTTGGTCAGGTCATATCGCTGGATCGCTTTCAATATGGCGCGAACTTCGTGGGGTTGCTGTGGTTTCTGCTGGCGCGAGGCGCGTTTTTGCTGGGGAGCCGTAGGCGGTTCCCGGTTAGAATCGCCAAGTGCCAGTAATGAATTCACCTAGGCTAACGCCTCCTGCAGTCCCGGCCAGGTATACCGGGTTGAACTGATGTAAACCAAGAGGTCGCCAGGCGACAGGAACAGGTCTCCGAACTTGAAGTGAGCTTTTTTCTCTCGAATCACNCCGACCAGGTTTATATCTTTGTTCAACAGCTTCACGGCGACCTGTTCGTAGGTGAGTGGCTCATGGACAGGAGGATCAACTTGGGTGCTGGCCAGAGTGCCTTCGATTATGTTGCTGGTCATGGCGTGGGTCAGGATGGTAACTCCCGGGTCTTGAGTCTCTTGGATCAAGAGATTGTTGGCCATGTGCACCGTGTAGACCAGGTTGATGTCTTCCAGGTTGGCGAATAGGAGTTTGTGATTGATGCTCATGCACTCGGCGACAACCCTTACGTGTGGGCTCAGATTGTGTATCACCGAGGCCACCGACGCCACGACGCTGTCGCTGTTGGGGTCGTTGTAGTTCGTACTCAAGATGATAGCTTTGGATGCGCGGTTCAACTGGGCTCGCTGGTAAGTTTCTTCTTCCAGNGGCGATCCACGGACGAAGGAAACGTTGGGATGATTGAAAGGCATGGTTTGGATAGTGTCTGTGACCACTACTATGTCTACTTTCTTGTGGTTCTCGTCGGAGACGAATTCCTCCACGATGTGGCGGACCCTGGTTTCGTCGGGAAAGTTGATTATGAGCAAGTGATCTTTGGATTGCACGGTAGCCATTCCGGTTTGCTCCCTCATGCGCAGGTCGAATATCCAGTCAACCAGCATCCCGGCGGTGGTGGTAAAGGCCACCAAACCGACCAGGACGATAAAAATCACGGTTCCGATGCGGGAGCCGAGCGTCGACGCTGAATAATCGCCGTATCCGATAGTCGTGATTGAGATGATGCTATACCAAAAGCTGTCCCCAACGGTCAGTTCCGGTTGAACCGGGCTTTCAAAGTAGAAAAACGTCAGGGCGTTCCCGATGATGCTGGAAATCAATACCGCCATCATGGTGAGGAGGCCGAGGGTTCTCCTCCGCCGGATCCGGTGTATCAGCCTTTTTATCGAGTAAAACATGCAGAGGCATTCGCCTTCGGCTTAACTTTCCAGAGGGGCAGGAGTTTGGTTTCCCAACTTCATGATGACCAGGCCCGCTTGATGGCCTGGNCCGTCACATTCGTCTAGTCGATGCAAGAGGTGTTGGCCAGCCTTNAACACGCGTTCGGCGACAACCGGTTCAGCTTTGCTGAATTCCTCACCCAAGGGCGAATCCAGGCTCCAGTCGTGGGTAATAGAACATTTCAGCCCGGCCCGCTGGGATACGTTCAGATACTCCTGGCGGTCCCGGTTGAACTCTTTTTCGGTTGTAAAGTCCAACGGCATCACGTAGAAATCCCTAGATAGATACAATCCCAACTCGTTGTCGAACACCTGCATCAGGTCGGAGAAAGCCANCCAGCCTTCCAGCGCGAAGAAAAGGTCTTGGGGGATGTCCTGGGGCACGCGGTGGTAGTAGAAATCCTCATTCGCCTCAACCATCTTCACAGTCACCGGGACTTTATCTTGATAACCGAGGACGCCCTCGGCCTCATCCCCCTGTAGGAACAGGAAAGGTATGTTGCCGTTGGTCGCGTCCACCAAAACCGGTGTTCCATCGATATCATACAACAATGCAGTGTGCTGCCAGAATCGCATATATCGCTTGGAATAACGAAAATCGAAGGTTGTTAGTAGTTCTCGCAACTTGTCTACGGGTACGGGGCCGGTGGCGTTCTCTCCCGCGATGATGTACTCAGACTCAAGCCCGTAGTGGTCGGTGAGGAACTTTAAGGCTTGCACCTTCTCCGAGCAGATGGCTCCGGCCCCTTCCAGTATGTTGTCTATCGTTTCATCGCCCGATTTATATACNAGCTTTTTCCCTATGAAACGGGAATAGTTCTCGAACTGGCCCTCCCATATGGTCTTAGCCAGTGACTTCAACAATTGCAGCTTCTGGCCGGTGGTTTTCAGTTGGAGGATAGCTTCGGTCTCGTGAGGACCAAACCGTTTGACCAACGAATCTTGCATGAAGGCTGAGTACCTAGGTTCGTTGCGGAGCCACTTGCGGCGGTGGAAGCCGGTCCAATTACGATCGTATTGAAGGTTGATGCGGTCTATTGTGATGTCCACGATCAAGGTTTCTTGGCCGTCGACCTGGACGGTATGGTTGGTGGGGATTTGGTCTAGAGTAATGACTTGCTCCCCCTCCCTGAAAGACATGCCGGTGAACATGCTCTTCAACTCACCGGCGTCGGTGCTCACGTAGACCAGGTCTTGCAGGGCGTACAGCGCGTCGGCGGAGGGTTGGGTGATGCGGGATTCTTGGAGAAACCGGTCGATGGGGGCCTGCTCCAGGTATCTCTCCAGCAATGCGCCCAGTGGCAAAGAGGCGTCAGCGGGGTCCATGCGCAGAGTGCATCTCCGGTTGGACACCGAATCCCAGAGTTGAAGTATTTTATTGGTGGTGTTTTGCAATGGCGTGGCAATCCTGGATGTCCTGATACTGACCGTGGTCCAGATTTGTCGATCAGCGGGACGCTGATCGATGGCCCAGTGAAATCTTAGGAAGCGGCCTGGGGCCCCGTGCCCCATCGGGCTGCGTACTGATCGAAAGTGAAGCGGCTTTTCAGGACGAACTCTCCCTGGCCGGTTAGGGCATACACGGAGGGCAAGCCGATGCCGTTGAACACGTGGGCCTTTGTCAGCGTATACGACCCGGCGTTGTTGAAAACAACTTGATCTCCCACCTTCAGCGGATCCGGAAACCGGTACTCGCCGAAAATATCTCCGGCAAGGCACGTGCATCCGGCCAAGACGTACTCGTGGGGAGCGTTGTTGTCGTGGCCGACAACATCCGGTTCGTAGTCGTATTCAAACACCTCCGGCATGTGATTTACGCTCGTGTCCAACACCGCGACGATGGATCCATCGCTAGGGAATACGTCTAGAACCGTGGAAACGATGTATCCGGCGGAGCGAATCAATGCGGCACCGGGCTCGAAAAAAACGTCCACGTCCAAGCGGGATTTGATGAACTCCACGGCTTGGTGCAGTCCATCCATGTTCTGACCATCCTCGAACAGATAACCGCCACCCAGATTGATCCACTCAAGCGTTTCCACGAAGGTGCCGGCGCTGGAGTAGAGGTGTTGCACCGTGGCGAGCAACTCGCTGAAGTCGGGAGAGTCACAGTTGGAATGGAACAATATGCCGCGGACACCGGCTAGGCGTGCGGGATCATGTTGGAAGGTGGACACGAGGTTTTCCAGAGGCACGCCCAGCTTCGAGGCAGGCCGGCAAGGGTCGTAACGTTCGTCGTCCAGAAACGATAACTGGGGGTTAATCCGCAGTCCGCAATTTGCATCGTCCTTGATGCGGTCACGGTGCATATCCCATTGGCTCAAAGAGTTGAAGGACACGTAGTCGCAAAGAGAGGCAATCTCGTCCAGTTCTCCGCTTCGCAGGCCGGGTGTGGTGATGTGGATTGACCCGCCATTGGTGTTGGCTTCTTGGGCCAGTTTGGCTTCGAACAGGGAACTGACGGAGAAGCCGTCCAATCGGGGTGACATTAACTTCAAAGCATCGGCGAAAGAGAAAGACTTTATGGCAAACAATACCCGGCAGCGATCCTCTTGTCGCAGTTGGTCCGCGTAGGTGAGGAGATGATTCAGGACCGCCTCATCGTAAACGAAGGCTGGAGTGGAGATGCGGTTTAGGCCGTCGGGAAAGGTTCCGACGTTGTCCAGCAGTGAGGCGTGAGTTGAGCTGGTGCTAGCTTGTTTGGTACTCATTAAGCAACCATATACGCTGCGGGGCTTAGGGAGAGTCTTTGCTCGAGGGCCGGGGGTTAGTTGGTGGGTATTCTAACATACCGAAATTCCCCCAACTCCCCTTTCGCAAAGGGGGGCTCGTTGGTTCGAAGTCATGTGGCGTTCGGAAATGGCTAGGTATCGGCTTCGATGCGGTGTGGCGAAAGTGGCGGCCTTGATCTGGTTAGGTTCTGGTTTGATGGCTAGCTATTCCTAGTCCGGAAACACCATTCGTGGAGGATGATAGGTCTGCCGCCAGTTTGCTTCCAGATTTTTCGACGGGAACCAGTTTGATGGGGCGCCGGACGGAGTTTGGGGGCGATTCCTGCTTTCATCGCCGCCATGATGCCGACGGCTTCCCAATAGTTCTCCACCACGTGCAATTGCCCC
>PANP01000075.1 GCA_002708395.1 Dehalococcoidia bacterium | reverse complement strand
GTACGAGCGGCCAAGTGACCGGCGAACACCAAGCACGAAGAGCCCATTCCATACCGAGAGAAGTGGTGCTCTGCCAGCCATGCTCCGGTAAAGCCTACTTCTTCAGCATACTGAATCTCTTCGACGGTATTGCGAAATACCTGCTGCGGCTCGCTCCCTTCGGGCCAGGGAACGTGGGTAAAAAGCCCGAACTTCATTCTCGGTCCTCCCATCGGCTTTGGCCCTTGGTCTCATCAAAGCCAAAACCCGGCCTATTATTCCATATAACCCTGCCGCATACCAATCGCATGGAGTGATGACCCTTAACGGTAGAACCACTCGGATCGAATGGTATAATTCGTGAGCGGCGGATCCAGCTCCATCTTAGACGGCATTCGTGCCCTGGTTCTGCCCCTCTTTAACTCCGATTCTTGAGTTGTGGACCTTGCCTGCTCACGTCCTGCATGGCGATACCTACTTGGTGCAGCGGGAACTATCCCGGGTGGAATCGGACGCCGGAGCCGGGGACGTTCTGGAGTCCAACCAGCATCGCCTCACGGGTAGCCAGACCAACCTCAACGAACTGCTCAGCATCTGCAACGCCCTGCCCTTCATGGATTCCTTTCGTGTTGTGGTAGTAGACGGATTGCTGGCAACATTCGAGCGGCGCGCCGGGCGAGGCAGACGGCGAACCACCAGCGGCGAAGCAGGCGCCGGAACCTTGCGCGGCTGGGAAGGGCTTGACGAAGCCATCGCCGCCATGCCGGACACCACCCTGCTCATCTTCCTTGATGCGACGCTGCCGGACAGCAATCCCATGCTCCGGCTGCTGGGCAAGGCTGCCGAGATTCATGCACTGCCCACCCCGACGGGAGAGAATCTAGCCCGCTGGATAAAGGCCGCCGTGGAGCAGAAAGGCTCCAGCATCAGCCCATCGGCTATCGGTTCCATGACCGACATGGTGGGCGGTGACCTGTGGTCGCTGGACAACGAGTTGGAGAAGCTTTCCTTATACGCCGCTGGTGAGCGCATCGAGGAATCCCACGTTAACCAACTGGTCAACCAAGCCCGGGAGGGCAATATATTCGCCGCAGTGGACGCCATGATTGACGGGAAGCAGTCGTTGGCCTTGAGCTTACTGTACCAACTTCGCGAGGACGGGAAAGAAGCTCCCTTCATCATATCCATGGTGGAAAGGCAACTGCGCCTTTTGGCCTTAGCCAGAGATTGCATAGACCAAGGCATACCCCCAAGGGAAGTGGGCAGTAGACTCGGGACCAACTCCCAATTCGTGGTGAGGAAGACCCTGGAGCAGGCCCGGCGACACTCATGGGCCGACATCATGTGGCGGTACCAGCGCCTGCTGGAAGCGGATCTAGCTATCAAACGGGGCCGGTTGGAGCCGCACCTAGCGATGGAGTTATTGGCTGCGGACCAAGCGAACATGGGCCGGAGTTAGCGCCCCTTATCCCAGCAAAATTTTGAACTATCGGCAGCTACTGAACCGGTCTGTATGCCGCCTAAAGATATAAGATTGTCTATGCTTAAACGGTCCACTCTATTGCCATTGATTCGCGCTTGCGCCGCTGAGGTTGTTGGGACTTATCTGCTGGTTATCTTCGGGATCGGAGCAGTAGCCGCTGCGGTACTCACTGGGGCCCAATCTGGATTATGGCAGGTGGCGGTGGTGTGGGGGTTTGGCATCACCATCGCCATCTACGTCACGGCGGCGGTCTCCGGTGCGCACCTGAATCCGGCGGTTAGCCTGACCTTCGCCATCTTCCGCCACCGCGAGTTTCCCTACACCCGGTTGCTGCCCTATTGGACGTCCCAGCTCACCGGCGCGGTGCTGGCAGGTTTGACCGTGTTGTGGTTGTACGGACCTTTCATCACCAGATTCGAAGCCGAAAATGGCTTGGTTCGTGGGGCGGCCGGCAGTCAACGATCGGCCATGGTGTTCGGCGAATACTTCCCCAACCCCGGCCTTTTCGGCACCGGCCCCGATGCTCAGAGTCTTATAAGCCCCTTTGGCGCCGCCATCGTCGAAGCCTTCGGCACTGCCATCATGCTGCTGGTGATATTCGCGCTGGTTGACCGTAGAAACGCCAGCCTTCCCAACAAATATCTCAGCCCCTTCTTCATCGGTTTCACCGTGGCTGTTTTAATCAGCCTATTCTCGCCCTTAACCCAAGCGGGATGGAACCCGGCTCGGGATTTCGGACCGCGGCTGGTTGCTTACTTTGCCGGTTGGGGGAGCATCGCGATACCAGGACCGTCCGGTGGGTTCTGGGCCTACATCGTCGGCCCTCTCGTGGGTGGGCCCATTGGCGCGGCCGTCTATGAGTTTCTCGTGCGGCCCGGATTGGGAGACCGGATCCCAGTGGGATCGCAGAGCGCCGACGACGAAGACAACCCGCCCACCATTCCTCTTTCTTAGCGGGTACGCGGGTTCCATTTACCGCCCGTGGGAGTACCGGGATAGGGGAAGTCTCCGGGCGTCAAACAACCTTGTGGATACGGGGATTCCCTTCTTGATGAACCCGCCAAACGACCCTTTATTCGGGCTCAGTCTCCGCGACGACCGGGTTGTAGCAGGCCACCATATGCTCAGAGGCTATCTCTACCAAAGGCGGGCGGTGCTCCACCCGGCAACGGGAAAGTGCTTTGTTGCACCGGGGAAGGAAGGGACATTCATCGGGCAGGTCAACCATGTCCGGCGGATTGCCCCTTAGGGGTTCCAGTCTCCGGGTGATGTCATCCAACCGGGGCAAGGTCTTCAGCAAGGCCCAAGTGTAGGGATGCTGCGGCTCTCTGAATAGCGGGATGACCTTCGATGTCTCCACCACGGTCCCGGCATAGATAACGCCTACTTTTTGGGCCGTGCTCGCGACGATTCCCATGTCATGGGTAATCAGCAAGATCGAGGAGCCCTGCTCATGGGAAAGGGCTTTCAATCGTTCCAGAATCTCCGCTTGCAACGTTACATCCAGACCCGACGTTGGCTCGTCGGCGATGAGCACCCGGGGCCGCAGCACCAGCGCGATGGCCAGCATGACCCTCTGGGCCATACCTCCGCTTAGGCTGAAAGGATATTGCCCCATGATTCGCTTGGGGTCGGGCAATCCCATCTCCCGCAGAACTTCCTGAGCCATGCTGTTGGCGACCCTGGATCCGACATCGGTATGGGCCAGGATAACTTCTTCCAACTGGGGCCCCACCAACTGTACCGGGTTCAGGGCCGATTGAGCGTCCTGGAAAATCATCGAGACTTGATTGCCCCGAATGGTCCTCAGTTGCTCTTGGCGTATTTTTAGCAGATCCAGATCGTTAAAGATGACCCGGCCGGACGGTACGCTGGCCGAAACGGGAAGCAACCCCATGATTGCCAACGCCAATGTGCTTTTGCCTGCGCCGCTCTCTCCGACGAGACAATAAATCTCGCCCTCTTCCAGCACAAAATTGACGCCGTTCAAGGCCTTAACTTCACCAGCTGGCGTTCTGAACCTAACGTGAAGGTCCTCAACCCGCATGGCTTCAGCCATGGAAATTCCTCAAGCGCGCCACGCTCGTCATCGGACGATCGTGGGAGTTTTTGAATGTTTTTGCCGGTATCACAATCTCTCCAATAATGTGGGGCGCTCAGGCCGTACGGCTCGCTTCTTGCGAATTGATAAGAGTCTCAGCCCGAAATCTGCCCGCCTTAATCTCCTGAATCAAGTCATCCAGACCGGTGATTTTCCGTTCGAAAGCGGTTGCCGCCGTCCCAATCTGTTCCACCCGGTGGGCATCGCTGCCGCCGGTCATTTTGATTCCTAATCGCTCCGCTAGATCCTGGGAGAATAGGTTCTGCACATCTTTGCCCCGGCCATTGATTCCTTCGATGCCGTCACACGACCCGAAGAATTCGTCGCCGATAGCCCTGTCCAACATCTCTTGCCGAGCCTCGGGCAAGTGTCCCGGATCTTCTAGAAACCGGCGCCGGTAGGGATGAGCTGCTATCATGACGCCCTCCCGCTGCCGTACTGCGTTCACCAGAAAGTCCGGTTTGTGCATCCCGAAGACATATCGGTCCAATCCGAACACTAATACATGTCCGGTGTCCGTGTTAATCTCGCATCCGGGCAGCACCAGGAAGTCGTGCTTTCGTGCCAGGTCGCGGACTTCATCACTCGACCAGAAGAAATCATGGTCGGTGAGGCAGATGCCATCCAGGTGTGCCGCTTTGGCTTTATCTATGAGGTCGTCGACAGCGGCAAAACTATCGTCGGACTTAGGGTAGCTGTGGGTGTGGAGGTCGATTAACACAGATGTCGTTTTACGCGCTGCTGGGGCTAAGTTTCGTGAGTGGCCCAGTCATCATGGCTGAACTATCATAGCAAAGTAGCTGGCCAGATGGAAATGGAAAGGCCCGGCGGCGAACCGTCTGGGCCGAGGCGTTCCACGAATCAAGAACCTTGTTGCTGAAGGCTTGGCGGGTACCTGAGCAATCTACCGGGCGGCCTACCTTGGTATGACCAGACCTTCTTCCTCCAAGTGCTCCATTATCTGTTCGGCCTTTTGCTGACCGACTTTGAATCGCCGCTCCAAGAACGATGTGGACATACGAGGACTGCGGAGAGCCAACTCCCTGGCCTGGGCCAGCATTCTTTCGTTGGCTTCTTCGTTCTCATCGTCTTCATCTATCTCATCGTCCAACATGATATCCGGCAACGGGCCGCCCTTCTGGTTGGACCAGAACTTCACCATTTCCTCAATCTCATTGTCGTAAACCAGGGTCCCCTGAACGCGTCGGGGTTTGGGAGAATCTGAATTGAGAATCAGCATGTCGCCCTTGCCCAACAAACGTTCTGCGCCGACGACGTCCAAGATGACTCTGGAATCCACCTGAGATGCCACGGCGAAGGCGATCCGGCCCGGAATGTTGGCCTTGAGTAGACCGGTGACAACGTTCACCGACGGTCTTTGGGTCGCCAACACCAGGTGTATCCCGGTGGCCCGTCCCAGCTGGGCCAAGCGCACCAGATTCTGTTCCACCTCGAACCCGCCGGTAATCATCAGGTCGGCCAACTCGTCGACAATCAGAACCAAGAAGGGCATGCGTTCCTTGGATTTTTCATTGTATCCAGCGATGTTGCGAACCCCGATCTCTTCCATCAGCTTGTAGCGGCGGAACATCTCCCGCATCATGCCCCGGAGAGCGGAGTTTACCTCGTCGACATCCACGATGACCGGTATGGCCAGATGGGGGATGCCGTTGAATGGGGTCAACTCCACCCGCTTGGGGTCAACCATGACCATGCGCAACTGGTCCGGCGGCTTGGTCAGAATCAGGGAGGCGACCACCGAATTGAGACAAACACTTTTGCCGCTGCCAGTGGCCCCGGCTATCAATAGATGGGGCAAACCGGCCAGATCGGTAACCACTGAGGTACCGCCGGTGTCCTGTCCCAAAGCAACGGGGAGTCCTCCCTTCCCCGATATCTTTCGGAAATCAGGCGACTCCATAACCTCTCGCAAGTGGACCTTGTTGGGGGTCGGGGCGGGCACTTCCAGACCCACCAAAGCCTCGCCGGGCACCGGAGCTTCGATGCGTAGATATGGCGTCTTTAAAGCCAACGCTAGGTCCTTCTCGCGGGTCAAGATGCTCTGCACCTTCACCCGGCTTTCCATCTTGCCTTGGCTCCCGTATTCTTTGCCCCCATCACCTCTTCTATTCGTCCAGCCGGGGACCAACCCGAACCGTACTATCCTAGGTCCGGCTTTTATGTCTTTGACCTCCACCATCACGCCGTGCTCGGCAAGAGCGACCTCTACCTGACGGGCCATTTCCTGCAATGGCCCCTCTGACTGTTCCCGCGGCGTGGCAGGGGTAAGACAATCCATCGATGGTATGGACCACTTGGACCCCGCCTTTTTTACGCCAGACACTTCAACCCGGGAACGGTCGGACTTAGGCCTCTCATCAGACGCCCATTTAGGAACGGCGCCGGGGTGTTCGTCCGGGAATGATTCGGAGTCATCGAGGAGTTCGTCAAAATCGTCCGGCGATTCGTCAAAGCTGATAACTTCAGCGCGGGTTTCGGGCGGTGCGGACTTTGAACTCTGTAGAAGGGCACTGAACCGGCTCAGCAATCCAGTCGACCGGACCGCGTATACCGCCGCACCCAGCCAACGGCCCAAGAAACCGGAGACACAAGAGAAGCCCATGTACAGGTAAGATATCCCGTATTGCAGACCCATGCCGGACTTCTTAAGCCCCGTCAGATAGATCCCGCCTATCCGCCAGGGGTAGAGCAACAGAGGGACGAATATGGCGATAGCGCCCAATTTCATCAAGGCCAGGCCGATGGGAACTCCGCCCACGGCGTCGCCCCAACTTCCGCTGAGACCGAACCCGGACAAAACTCCATCGCCGGGATCGAACAGGGAAAGGGCTCCGATAGAAATGACCACCAGAGCAGCTGCGGAAACCCATCGCCGCCAAAATCTGGCTAGCGACCGGTGACGGTATCTCAGAGTGATGAGGGCAGCCCCGAACCACAGACCGGCCGGGACCAAGCCGTAGCCAAGGGTTCGTAGAGTTCCGTTGCGGAGATCTTCATTGAACCAGAAAACCAATCCGGCAGCTAGGCCACCTACCAGCACAACCAAGACGTCGATGGCGGCAGTGGGCCTAGTCCGTATGATGTCTCCAACAGATGGCGGGGGCGTTCGTCTGCCTTTGGCAGCGGATCGTGCCATCGAGTCCTCCCATTACTGACCACTAACGAAAATAGGTGGTCAGGAAAACGGTCAGACTTCCAACACCACCGGAATAATGATAGGACGTCTGTTGGTTTCGTTAGATAGGAACGCGCGGGCAGTTTCGCGCAGTTTTGACTTCAGGCGGTCCGGTTGTTCAGCCAAACCGGACTCTCCCTCCAGGGTCCGGCCCAACGCAAGGGACAGATCCTGGAACAGTTCTTCCGTCTCCGAATCTTCCATGAACCCGCTGGCAACGGCCTTGGGGTCTCCCACCAGCCGGCCGGACTCTTTGTCGGTGGAGACCACCACGACGACAACGCCGTCCTTGGACAGCGATCGACGTTGGCGGAATACCTGGCTGCGATGATCGCGCCGGTTCAATCCGTCGATGAAGATTCGCCGTGCGGAAACCTTCTCCTCCACCCGCGCCCCATCATCGGATAGCTCCAGTACATCCCCGTCTTCCAACACGAATATCCCGGACTCCGCCACCCCCACGTCCCAAGCCAGTTGGGCATGGGCCATCAGGTGCCGGTACTCGCCGTGCACCGGAACGAAGTACCGGGGCCGGACCAGGTTAAGCACCAACTTGAGTTCTTCCTGGCTAGCATGTCCGTGTACGTGGACCGTGGAGATGCGATCGTAGAGCACGGTGGCTCCCTGTCGCATCAGGTTGTCTATAGTCCGGCCGACCCCCAATTCGTTGCCCGGGATCGGGGTTGCGGAGATTATCACCGTGTCGCCTTCTATAACGCTGATGTCCCGGTGGTCTTTGTTGGCGATCCGCACCAGCGCAGAGGTTGGCTCGCCCTGGCTCCCGGTGGTTAAAAGCACCACTTCATTGGGAGGCAATTGACGGAGTTCGCTTAGAGGTTGGAGCATTCCCGGCGGCATCTTCAGATACCCCATCTCCATCGACACGGCTACATTGGCTTCCATGCTACGGCCCACTAAACCAACCTTGCGGCCGGAATGCTCCGCTGCGTCCACAACCTGCTGCATCCTAGCGATAAGGGAAGCGAAAGTGGCTATCATAACCCGCCCTGGAGCGTCAGCGATGGCGCGATCCAAGGCCTCGCCAACTACCCGCTCCGATGTGGTGTAACCGGGCATTTCGGCATAGGTGGAATCGGAGCACAGCAGCAGAACGCCCCCTGATCCATACCGAGCTAGTGTCGCAAGATCCATGGTTCGGCCGTCAACCGGGGTGTGATCAATCTTGAAGTCTCCGGTGTGAACCACCAAACCCCGGGGGGTCTCGATGGCGATACCCATGGCATCGGGAATGCTATGGCATACCCGGAACCAAGTGGCTCGCAAGTTGTCGCCGAATTGGTAACCGATGCCCGGTTCGATAGCTTCCAAAACCGCGCCCCTGGTGGGACGGCGCTCGTTCAACTTCACTGATATAAGGCCATGAGCCAATCTCGGCGCATACACCGGGGCATTCACCTGGGGCAAAACGAATGGAAGGGCGCCGATGTGGTCCTCATGCCCGTGGGTGATTAAGATCGCCCTGACCTTGTCGGCCCGTTCCACCAAGTAAGAAACATCGGGGACGATTAGATCAACACCCGGCATATCCCCTTCCGGAAATTGGACCCCGCAGTCAACGACGACGATGTCGTCGCCGTACTCCACGGCCATCATGTTCTTACCGATCTCCCCCAGTCCACCCAGGGGAATGATTCGCAAAGGTGTAGTTACATTACTCAAGATGTTTATTCAAATAGACTAAGTTGTTGTTGTTTTTCTTCCGGCGGTTCNGNCGTCAAACCCGGAACCGNTGATTCGGTGATTGGTCCGGGAACGGTGTTGCTGATTCCGTCCAGACCTANCTGCTGTTCACCNGACGGTTCGTCCGCTGGTGACGGTGCTACCGCNACTGACGTTGGAGCCGCCTCGGCATTCCGGATACCAGTCAAAACCCCAGGGATGGCTTTGAAGTCTTCAATGATTCCCGGTCTAACTTCCTGACGATACAAAGCGGCGGCTGGATGCATCACCGGATATATGTGCCGGCCGTCCTTGTTCCGGACCTTACCCCGGGCCTGGGTCATACTTTCTCCAGGGAAGAACCGGGCCAGAGAAACTCTCCCCAAAGTAACTATCAACGCCGGGTTGAGCAACTCTATCTGNCGCTCCAGATACTTGTCGCATGCCAAGACTTCGGCGGGCAGTGGGTCCCGGTTTCCCGGAGGCCGGCACTTAACCATGTTGGCGATGAATACATCTCCACGCTTCAGTCCGATGTAACCCAATAACTCATCCAGAAACTGTCCGGCCCGGCCCACAAATGGACGGCCAGTAAGGTCTTCTTGAGAACCCGGTCCTTCGCCGATTATCATCAGTTCGGCGGTGGGAGAACCCTCACCGGGAACGGCATTTTTCCGGGTTCGGCCAAGTTCACAATCCGAGCATTGTCTAACCAGTCGAGCGATTTCATCCAAGCTATTCATAAGGGTTCAACCCGCAAGCTAGATACGAATCAGCCGTTATTACAGTATAAATGCAATAGTGTACTTACCATAATGTAACGGCTATAGCCCCTTGGTCACGCCGCTAAAAAATTCCAAACACCAACCCTAACCGAATCTATAATTGACTTAATCAGAGGGGAAGGCGAAGTACCGGCAACGGGATTTCCCGAGCTGATTATCGCCACGGAAACAGCTCTCTCGGCACAGACCGAATTCCTACCGTAGGACACCCCACCGGGCGGCGTCCAAGAGAGAAGCGGCACCGGAATCCACTCGCTGAAACAGGCCNGTTTGCCCGAGTCAGCGCGATACTAGGCGTCTTGNATCCCGTGGCTTTTCAGGTAGTCGACGGCATCCTTGATGGTGCCAAGCGCCCCAGCCTCGTCGTCGGAAATCTCCAACTGCTCATCGCCAGTGGAGAACTCTTCTTCGAAGGCCATGATTAATTCAACTAGGTCCAGGGAGTCCGCATTGAGGTTATCCACGAAGGATGACCCTTCTTCCACCTCTGCCTCGTCCACCCCTAACTTATCAACCACTATGGTTTTTACGCGATCATAAACGGTCGCCAATAGGTCATCTCCCTAGATTTGGGATCCAACCGTAGCCATGTAGGCAACCTCCCGGTTACCAATCACCGATCCCAGAACACCATTCACAAATTTGCTGGAATTATCACTGCCAAATACTTTGGCCAACTCAACGGCCTCGTTAATCGCCGTCTTGTCCGGCGTATCAGGATTATGTAACAACTCCAGCAGTGCTATCCGTAAGATATTCCGGTCCACCGGCGCTAGCTGAGCTACAGGCCACGCTGGTGCGAATTGCTGAATCACTTGATCGAGAGCCTGGCTTCTGGCCAATACTCCCTCGACCAATTCTTGAGCGAAAGACATCGCTCGTTCCGGCAGTTGTTCGTCTTCTGCCAACCATTCAAGGGAAGACTCCGCAAAGTTACCGCGAACGTCGGCTGCGTAGAGGCTCTGGAGGGCCGCCACCCTTCCCTTTCTTCTCAGGTCTGTAAATCTCTCCCTGGGCATGGAACACCATCACGCTGGCGAGAACCGGTTTAAGCGGTCGCGCCGGCCAATTTTCTAATAGAATCCGGATTGAATAATGCCACAGCCTCAACACCCCGGTCGATCCGTCTAATCAAACTGGCCAGTACGCTGGCCGGCCCCAATTCTACGAACTGGGAAATCCCAGAATCAACCATGCATCGGACTGTATTTCGCCACTGCACGCACTGGCAGAGCCCCCGGACCAACTCCTCACGGACCTGTTCACCGGTTCTCAACTCAGCGCAATCGGAGTTTGCGATGATTGGGCTTTGGGGGTCTTTGAACTCCATCGCCACCATCGCTTCCGCAAGGCCTTCTTTAGCCTCTTGCATCAGCGAAGAATGGAAAGCGCCGCTAACGGTTAGCGGGATGGTCTTCCTAGCGCCGCGAGCCGAAGCCAAGTCCATGGCTTGGGCCACCGCTACTTTATCTCCGCTAATCACGATCTGGTCGTCGGCGTTGATATTAGCCAATTCGACGCCGGTTTCCGCGCAGATCTGAGCTGTTGCTAACTCATCAAGTCCCAAGATTGCCGCCATGCCCCCCGGCCGCCCTTTAGCCGCTTGTTGCATCAATCGGCCTCGTTGCCGCACCAGGCTCACGCCGTCCGCAAAGCTCACGACCCCGGCCGCTACCATCGAAGTGTATTCTCCCAGGCTGTGCCCGGCGAGAGCGGCTGGCGTCTCCAACTCGGAGCCAGTGAACTCTTCCCACGCCTTCAAGGCAGCGATGCTCACCGTCATGATAGCCGGTTGAGAGTTGATCGTGTCCTGAAGTTTGCGGGAAGGACCTTGGAATATCAGCTTTGAAAGTTTGATCCCCAGCGTATCGTCNGCCTCTTGAAAGACCGCACGCGCCGCCCGGGAAGAATCGAAAAGCTCTTGCCCCATGCCAACGCTCTGAGAACCCTGGCCAGGGAAAACAAAAGCCCTTTTTATTCCGTTCTGATTGTCGGCAGTTATCTGCATGCGTTTAGCCCCAATCTCAACGTCTTAATCAGGTTATATGACGCCGGGCCTGAGAAACGCGCGACCGGGAAAGGTAGAGGATAGCCCGAAACCTTCTAGTAACCGAAACTCGTGGTGCCATCGTTGCGGTGTATTCTGCACACACATCTTCAGGCCTGCTCCGGTTATCCTTCGGTTCCTACCATTTGCCTCCCTTTATAGAAACCGCATTGGGGGCAAACGGTATGAGGCATTTTGGCGCTTCGGCACCTGGTGCACACGGAGGGATTAAGGGGCTTCAACTTTTGTGAAGTGAAGCGCCGCCCCCGCTGCGCCCTAGTTATTTTCTTGTTTGGTACTGCACCCATTGATTATCACTACTAAAACCGGTCATTCGGTCGCCGACAACCGGTCATTCCTTTCTCTTCTCTACTTTCCCGTTAATCTCCAATCATCGGACCGGCCTGGCGATTGGTCCGCGATCCAAGTATCAACCCTCAAGTAGACTGGGATATGGCNTTTTCCGACGGCCGCTCGCGCGTGAGGGGAATACGTCTTCTTCTTCCACCACCCATTACTACCCCTTCTGTGATTTCAGCAAATCGGCCAAGGCGCCCCATCTCGGGTCCACCTCAGCATCGCTGCAATTACATTCCCCCAGGTTCAAGTTGTTCCCACATACCAGGCAAAGACCAAGGCAATTCGCCTGGCATAATGGCTTCATTGGCGTATCGGCAATCACGTATTGCCGCATGATTTCGNTCAAGTCTAACACATTATCAGTATCAATTCTTTGGTTGTCTTCATCATCGGAGGGNGGTGGCANNTGCCACCCGGTATGAAGGTCCAGAATCGGGAAAAATTCCTCTTCTATATAGAGGGTAGAAGGCCAGGAAAATTCCCCGAGACATCGGCCACANATNAGTGTGGTTTGGATGTCTAATTCAGCATTGACCAACACACCTTGATGGGTCCGAACCATTTGTACCGGCCCGCTAACCCTGTCGNTGATTCGTTCTTCCTCAGTAAAANTCTCTTCGATATTGTGGTAACTTGACTCGCCGATCGGTCCCTTTAGCAACTGTGCAACATTGTATTGCATAAAACTTAAAGAACCTGCCTTTTAGAGCCGGTGGCAATTATAATCGNCCTGCCTGCNCGGATGTCAAGGGGATAGGCTCGGCGAGACTCCCGGTTTTCAACCTGGGAGTAAGGACCTCCACATCGATTCCCCATGCTAGCGAACGCCCCTCTCTTCTATCTTGGCTTCTATAAATTCCGATATAGCTCCCGTGGATGTTCCTGGGCCAAAAACGCCGCTGATGCCCAAGTCCAACAGGGGCTGGCGGTCCGACTCTGGGATTATGCCGCCTACAATCACTAATACGTCGCCCAGCCCTTCTTCCTTTAGAAGGTCCATTATCCCCGGCAATATCTCCAGGTGCGCTCCTGACAAGATGCTCATGCCCAGGACGTCAACGTCCTCTTGGATCGCCGCTTGGACAATCATCTGCGGTGTCTGCCGGATGCCGGTGTAGATAACTTCCATCCCGGAATCACGAAGAGCCCGGGCAATCACCTTGGCGCCTCGATCATGCCCGTCCAGGCCCGGTTTGGCGACGAGTACGCGGATAGGATGGCTAGATTGCGTCATAAATAATCAACTCGCATACCCATTGACTTGGCTCATGACCCGCGTCAGTTCTCCACCAACTCGGTTAGAATCCCGAACGTCGATCGCGGGTGCAGGAAAGCAATCATACCCGACAAGCCTTCCCGTGGCTCCCGGTCCACTAAGTCCACACCATGCTCTTCCAACTTGATCAGGGTTGCGGCCAGTCCCGGCACATTCAGCGCCAGATGGTGCAGACCTTCTCCCCGCCGCTCAACGAAACGACCGACCGGAGAATCATCCGACAACGGCTCAAGTAGTTCAAGCCTGGTCTGCCCAACTTGNATAAGAGTCGCTCGAACCCCTTGATCAGGCAGGGACTCTATCTCTGCCGGCGGAGCCCCGAACACCTCTTGGAAAAACTTCAGGGCAGCGTTTATGTCTTTAACCGCCACGCCCACATGGTCGATGTAACTAACGCTGCAAACGGATTCAGTAGCCACCGGTTAAGCCCCTCCCAGGAACCAAGATTTTATGGTACTTCCCAACGCTAGCCTCTTAGATCGATCCCCAGATACCAGACATCTACAAAGGATACTGGGCAAGAATCTGCCGTGCAATGATTAGCTTCTGCACTTCCGACGTTCCTTCGTAGATGGTCGTAACTCTGGCGTCCCGGAAGATTCTTTCTACTCCGGCGTCTTGGAAATATCCGATGCCGCCGTGGACCTGCATCGCCTTGGAGGAAACGTCTACGCACATCTCCGAAGCAATCAACTTGGCCATGGAGGCCTCGTTGACGAATGGCAATCCTTCGTCCTTCAATGTCGCAGCATTCATGGTGGCTATCCTGGCTCCATGTACTGCGGTNGCCATCTCCGCCAGCATGAACTGAATGGCTTGATGCTGGGCGATGGGCTTGCCGAAAGTCTCCCGTTGCTGTGCGTATCGGACCGCCGCTTCCAAAGCCGACTGCCCGATGCCCACACACTGGGCGGCGATGATTATCCGGCTGGAGTCCAGTATGTCCATGGCGTAATTGAAGCCCCGGCCTTCTTCACCCAAGCGGTTCTCCATGGGCACCGGAGTGTCTTGGAAGACGACCTCGTCGGTGGTGGAGCTACGCATACCCATCTTTCCGTGGAGCGGGTTGACGGTTAGCCCCGGCGAGTCNCGGTGAACCACAAACGCACTGATTCCTTTGTACCCCAAGGACCGGTCATGGGTGGCAAACACCACGATGGACTCGGCCACCGAAGCNTTGGTGATGAACATCTTGCTGCCGTTCAGGAAGTACATCCCATCCCGTTCGGTGGCGGTGGTCTGTAGGGCCGCTGCGTCGGAACCGCCGCCCGGCTCCGTTAGCGCCCATGCTGCGATGCCCTTTCCGGATGCCAGCGAAGGCACCAACCGTTTTTTCTGCTCTTCGTTGCCAAACCGGTATATGGTGGTAGTNCCGAGCGACAGATGGGCCAGCACGCTAACGCTTGCCCCGGCGTCGCCCCTGGCCACCTCTTCAGCAACGATGGATACCTTCCGATATCCGGCCGGGCCGCTNCCGCCATACTCCGTGTCGATGCCCACGCCCGTCAGTCCAAGGCCGGCCATCCCACGCCAATTCTCCCAGGAGAACTCCTGCTTTTCATCCGCCTCTTTGGCCCTGGGAATCAACTCCCGGTCCGCGAAATCNCGGACCAGGGTTTGAAGCATCTGCTCTTCTTCATTNAGTATCAGGTCTGGCATCACATTCTCCTAAGGTCTTGTTCATGCCTCGGATCTGTCGAAAGGTTANTCTTCAGAAACTCGCCATCTGATCTTGCTCGCCGAACACATCCCGAAAGACCTGGCTAATCTCGCCAAGAGTACAGTAGCTTTCCACGCATTCTAGGATTGCCGGAACAGTATTGTCAGTGCCCTGAGCCACAACTGTCAGACGTTTCAGGGCGGCCTGAACTTGCGAATCGTCCCGCTCTTTGCGGAGCCGCTGCACCCGCTGTATCTGCTGCCGGGCCGCTTCCGGGTAGATCCGCAACAGTCCTTCCAGCGGCGGCTCGTCGGTCACGTATTTATTTACGCCGACTATGGTCCGGTCCCCGGTCTCCACTTCCCGGCGGTGCTGATAGGCCGACTCCCCAATCTCCCGCATCTGGAAGCCCTGCTCGATGGCGTCTACCGTGCCTCCAAATTCTTTGATGCGGTCCAGGTAATTGAAGGCGCCTTCTTCCAACTGGTTGGTCAAACTCTCCACGTAGTAGGAGCCGCCCAACGGGTCTACCACGTCGGCGGCGCCGCTCTCGAAAGCCAATATCTGTTGGGTGCGCAATGAGAGCTGGGCCGACTCCTCGGTGGGCAGCGCCAGGGCTTCATCCCNGGAGTTGACGTGCAGCGACTGGGAGCCACCCAAGACCGCCGCCAGGGCCTGAACGGTGCACCGGATCAGGTTGTTGTCCGGTTGCTGGGCTGTGAGGGACACGCCGGCCGTCTGGGTGTGGAACCGGAGCATCATCGACCGTGGATCCTTTGCTCCAAACTGCTCCTTCATAATTTTTGCCCACATGCGCCGGGCCGCCCGGAACTTGGCTACCTCTTCAAAGAGGTTGTTTTGAGCGACGAAAAAGAATGAAACCCTGGGGGCGAATTCATCCACCGGCAACCCGGCTCCTATCGCCGCCTCCACATAAGCGATGGCGTTGGCAAAGGTGAAGGCCAACTCCTGCACCGCCGTGGCTCCGGCCTCTCGCATGTGGTATCCGCTGACGCTGATGGTGTTCCAGCGNGGGACGCTTTCGGCGCAATACTTGAACACATCGACCACCAGCCNCATGGACGGCCTCGGCGGATAGGCATACGTCCCCCGAGCGATGTATTCCTTCAATATATCGTTCTGAATCGTTCCGCTTATCTTGTCCTGGGNGACTCCCTGCTTCTTGGCCGCCGCGATATAAAGACACAGCAATATGGAGGCGGTGGCGTTGATTGTCATGGAAGTACTAACCCGGTCCATGGGAAGGCCTTGCATCAGGACTTCCATATCTTCAAGGCTACATATGGGCACTCCAACCTTGCCCGTCTCACCCAAGGCCCGCGGGTGGTCCGAGTCGTAACCGATCTGGGTAGGCAGATCAAACGCTACTGAAAGCCCGGTCTGTCCCTGGTCCAGAAGATATCTAAAGCGCTGGTTCGTTTCCTCGGCGGTGGAGTATCCGGAGTATTGCCGCATGGTCCACATCCGGCCCCGATAGCTGTTGGGCTGGACTCCNCGGGTGTACGGATATTCGCCAGGATANCCGACATCCNTGCTGTATTCCCGTCCGTCTCCCGCTAGGTCTTCAGGGACATACAACGGCTCGATATCCAGCCCGCTATCGGTTACGAACTTGGGCTGGCGTTCGGGAAATCGGTCGATGGCCGGACCCAGCGTTTCCCTGGTCCATTCCTCTTTACTGCCGCTGGGCATCATTGCCTCCTAGTCTGATTGGGTAAGATCTGTAGAGGTNTTCTATCAGGGGATATCCGCCTCAATTGTACTGCTGTACCCAAAGACGCTCAACCGGTATAAATCGCAGCAAAGGAAAATACTGGGAAGTAACGAAGAGAAGCCGGGACTAGACATTGTAGATGCCGAAGCAACAAACCGTGGGACTTGAGCAAGCTGAATCCGAACTTTTGGCCGTCGGCCCGGGGCAATGCTTGCCTCGGGCCGACAACCGATTTACTTGATGATATTAACGTATGGCTTGGTGGTCAGGCTCCATTGATTGTTCACTGCGTCGTAGCGCGAGTTTACAAAGACTCTCCAGTTCTGATCATCCAGGTCCGGATAATCGGACCGGTAGTAATAACCCGGCCACCTAGTCTCCTTGCGGTGAAGCAGATGACGTAAGTGGGCTTCGCCGGTCCACGTCCGATGCACCACTTCCCAAGATCGCATCAACTCATGCCGGTTACGAGCCGCTTGTTGCGCTAGGTCTTCCCGTAACATCTCGATGAGGGTGATACCTCTCAGCAAGGTGGCCTCGTTGACCGTGTACCAAGTAGAAGTGCCNCCGCCATATTCATCCATTATCTTCTGCAGTCGAACCAAGGCCTGTTTAGGAGTGATGTAGTTGGGATTGATTTCCTCAGCAGTGGAGGCGCCTTTATGCTTTTCAAAAGTCTCCATAGGAGCCCAGATCTCTTCGGACAATTTTTTAACTTGTGCGTCGCTCACTGTGGTCGCTCCAGGGTTGTCTCTAACGAACTTAACGGCTGATTTAGCAGCTAACCTACCCTCAGTAAAGGAACCCGAAGAGAATTTATGCGGCGCAGCGCCAACTCCGTCACCAGCCGCAAACAGTCCAAGAACCGTGGTCATCTTGTTATAACCCCAGTAGTACTCAGGGGGAGCTAGATCCTCAGGTCCACTGACCCAAGCTCCGGCTTCCCCGGAGTGGGAACCCATTATGTAAGGTTCGGCCAAAACAACTTCCGAAGGCGTATCCTCAGGAGCGATATTCTGNGATGCCCACGTCAACGCCTGTGCGATAGTCATATCCAAGAAATCTTCCCAGGCTTCTTCCCTCACCTTATCCATTTTCGCCGGATCACCAGCGGCAAGTTCCTGCATCGCCAGATCGGTCCGCATGTACATCGGACCTTTGCCTTCCTTGATGTCCAAGAACATCTGGTGGTTTCGAAGAGGAGTCGGCGTTGGTATCGCCGACCCATACGGCTCGNATTTCCTAAGCTCGCTTTCCCGGGTAACCGTATAGTCTTCGCCCAACGAATTCTCTACGTGGGCGTGGAAATATTGGAACCACATGCCGACCGGGCCGTATCCGTCCTTNAACCGGGTGGGCACGAAACGGTGTTCCATCTGAGTCATTTCCGTACCGATGGGAATCATCAATCCGTAGGCCGAACCGGTAGCGAACACTGAATNCCAAGTCCGCCCCATGCCCTCGTTCACCGACCTTGGCCGGAAAACGTTTGAAGCGCCGCCNCTGGTGATGATTACGGCGTTGGCTTTAAACACCCAAATCTTGTTCTCTCGAACCCCAAACCCNATAGCGCCGGCGATACGATTCGGATCGTTAGCATCGGTCAAAAGATGCGTGATGGCTATCCGCTCGTAGATATTTTCAGTTCCTACTGCTTTCCTAGCCGGCTCCGCAGTTACCGGCTTGATCGACTCGCCGTGTATGGGGATCTGCCAGCGTCCGATCCGCTCATATTCTCCGTTTTCCTTCTTCCAAATTGGCAGGCCCCACTCTTCCAGCAGATGGACTGACGAGTCGACATGACGGCCTACATCGTAAACCAGGTCTTCCCGGGCCAAGCCCATCATGTCATTGACGACATACTTAACGAAGTCTTCTGGAGTGTTCCATCCGTACCGCTGCCCCATGTAGCAGTTGATGGCAGAGAGTCCCTCACCGGTTGCCCCGCTACGTTCTATGACTGCTTTCTCAACAATCACAACTTTGAGATCTTCGCCCCAATATTTTGATTCGAATGCGGCACCACATCCGGACATTCCTCCACCAACGACTAGAATGTCGCATTCAACCGTCTCAACAGTAGGTAAAGCCATCGAAATTCCTCCTAACTACCAGCTTGTAACGTGGGCAATCTGTCCACGCCAAGCCATTTGGATTCTCCCGCCAACCCNTGGCCTTCCAGGTCATTGACCTTGTCTTCAGTGAAATCTTTATATGGATCGGACGACCCTACAGGAGTGCTCCTNGAAGGATAGGTGAACTGCAACTCTCTGCCGTCCCTGAATTTCACCGTCCAGGTGAAACCCCCTTCTACTCGCTTCGGTTGGACCGANGCCCCCAATGGCACGAAGTCCGAATACCCCCGGACAAATATCGCCTCCTGAGGGCAGAGCTTGACGCAGGCATAACATTCTGAGCACAGCTCCGGCTCTTGGTTGGCGCCTTTGTTCATGCCGGGGTCCAGCACCATTAGGTCGTTGGGACAGATGTACACGCAAAGGGGTCCCAGGTGCTCGCCTTCGCACGCGTTGCAGGCATTGGGTTCCACGAATGTAGGCATTTNTCCTCCCGCTATTTACCGTTCGATTTTGGATGGCCAGGTACAAGTAACCCGATTAAATAAAAAGCCCCCGCATTGTTCGTACGGGGGCCTTGGCGACATCACATATCAAGTTTCACAGGAACAAGTACAGTCCATGGCTGCCAGGGACATGACCGGTGTACGGTTTTCCAGGTATTCTTCGGTAACGAATGGAGACCCGAANCCATACTTTTCCGCGCACTGGCCGGTTACCTCCAGAACTTCCGCTCTTAAGGTCAGAGGCTCAGGTTCCGTCCCGCCTTGGATGATGCTGCGGATGAAGGTACCTGAAAGGTCCTGCTTCTGGTCCCGGTGACCGCAGAGACCCTCGTAGGCAACTCCGGCGCATACCGGACAGTACCACCACTCCAGCGTCAAAACCGACTTGATACCCAAGTCAGGTAATTCGCTNAAGATGTTGTGGGCGGCGTAGGTATCGTAGTAATCGCCAACGCCGGCATGGTCCCGGCCGAACATATGGTGGGTGCAGCCCAGGTTCTTCCGAACCAAGGCATGGAACACAGCCTCCCGCGGTCCGGCGTAGCGCATGTCCCACATCAGCGTGGAAGTCTGGTGCACGTCCNCTCGGAAGAACCCGCCTTCCCGCAAACGGTTATGCCCTAGAACTATCGCTTCGTCGATGTAGTCCCCCGGCTTCTTCTCCCCTACNACGGCGCTGACCAGTATCCCGTCGGCCTCCGCCGCCAAGTACGCGCCCTTCATCAGCCACTCGTGGCCGGAATGGGGAACGTTACGGCTCTGGTGGGCTACGACCTTGGTCCAACCCCGATCGGCAAAGAGTTCCCTCATCTGGCGGGGAGTCTTCCAGAATTCGTCGAACGGTGGATTAATCACTGGAGGATTGACCAGGGTTATAGGTCCGGAGACGAAAGTGTCTTCCAAGGAATTGGTCCTCATAACCCCTGGATGCGCCAGGTCGTTGGTTCCGTAGACATGACCGGCCATCAATTNTTTATCGTAGGAGAAAATCTCATCTACCTCTAAAACCGCCAGNGGCTGGTCCTGATTGGTGAGCAACACCGAGTCGCCAACCCCTACACCAAGGGAGGTCAACTCGTCGTTTAAGACATCCATAACGATGGGAATACTCCAAACGTAGCCACTCGCCAGGGTCATGTTCCGAACCACTGAATCCACATCAGCTTGCCCCATGAATCCTTCCAGCGGAGAGAAAAATCCGTAGGCGATGTTCACGCACTCTCTGGCGATCTGTTCCCTCACCGCCAACCGGGGCAGGCCTTTAATCATCCGCGCAGCTTCCTCTGGAGAAGCAACCCGATCTACCAAGACCCCACCGTGGGGAGAAAGTGAGTTATCGACCAATACTATTCCGCCAACTTCTAAATGGGATTCACGGTGAATCAAACTCTTCATTACCGGAAAGAAACGGGGTTGGCTAGCCCCGAGAGTCCAGAGGTAATTCTCCGTTGATGACATAATATTGTCAACCGGTTCTCAATCATATATTCGTTATACATACTTTTCATCCTCAATACCCACCAACCCCCAAATTCATCAGCAAACCTATCNTCATTCCGGCGATACCGGAAGCTTCGCNCACTCGGCGCTCCCCAATGCCAGAGAACTCCTGTGTTACGCATCGAACGTGGTCTTGCTCTAGTTGTGGAATCTGACACGCCGCATACCGGCTCCAGCGATATCACGCCGGATCCAACCGGTTATAATGTAACTCGCCCTGGCAAACCTAGCGAATTTATGCCCCTCTATCCGAGCGCTGTTGATTTAACCAGTAGGCCCACTTTATTATGCCCGAGTTTTTTAACGTCCTCCCCCCTGCAGAGGCGCTACAAGTCCTATTGGACCGGTTGGAGACCCGGCCTGCCCTTCCGGCTACGGAAGTCCCCATCGATGAGGCATTAGGCCGCGTCACCGCCCAAGAAACCCATGCCCCCGAAGACCTCCCTTCCTTCCCCCGNTCAGCCATGGACGGCTATTCCCTACGGGCCGTTGACACCTTCGGCGCGTCCGAGGGATTGCCCGCCTACTTCAATATAGTAGGCGAGGTTCCCATGGGCCGACAGGCCGAAGTTTCCGTCAGCACAGGCGACGCCGCCGACGCCTATACCGGAGGTATGCTGGCCGACGGAGCCGACGCTGTAATCATGGTGGAAAACACCCAGCGGGTCGACGCCAAAACCATCGAGGTGGTCCGCCCGGTGGCCGTTGGCGAGAACGTTGTCCAACCTGGCGAGGACATCAAGCGAGGCGAGGTCATTCTGCCAGNAGGCCATTATCTCCGGCCCCAGGACCTTGGCGGCTTGACGGCCATGGGCATCACAGATCTCTCAGTGGCCGCCAAGCCAAGAGTTGCCATATTGTCTCTAGGCGATGAGGTTGTGTCCCCCGACACCGCCCCCGCCGAAGGCCAGATCCGGGACATAAACACCTACACCATCGCCGCCCTGGTAGAGCAGGCCGGCGGCATCCCGTTGCCTTTGGGAATAGTGCGGGACGATATTGAAGAACAAACCGCCGCCGCCATCCGGGGACTGGAGATGGCTGACGCATTGGTCTTTTCCGCCGGAAGCTCCGTCAGTTCCCGGGACATGACCGCCCAGATAATCGGCAACCTGGGTCAACCCGGCGTCCTAATCCACGGTCTGGCGATAAGGCCCGGCAAGCCCACCGTCATCGGACTGGTTAACGGCAAACCGGCCTTCGGATTGCCGGGCAACCCGGTTTCCGCCATGGTCGTTTTCGACCTAGTGGTGCGCCCCACCCTTTACCATCTTTCCGGCTGCGCCAATCCTCCCCAGCCGACCACCGTCGCCGCCACCTTGTCCCAAGACATCGCCTCCACGTCGGGCAGGGAAGACTTCGTTCCCGTCCGCTTGAAAGGAGAGGATGGGCATCGCACCGCCCAACCAGTGTTCGGAAAATCCAATCTCATCTACACCCTGATACGTTCCGACGGCCTGATCCGCGTTCCATTGGACCGGGGCGGGCTGTACGCAGGGGAAGACGTTCTGGTCAGGCTGTATTGAGCACACCCAACTCAAGCGGCAACACTCCGGCATCCGGGAAGGGCCAACGGAGGTACTTCCTCAGCGACATCCCATTGGATGGAGCTCGCCAGCGCTTTCACGACGCTATGGAACAAGCCGGTTGCTTGCCGGTCATGCCGGAAGAGATAGTCACCTTGGACCGGGCCCAGGGCCGAGTCACTGCCAGCCCCGTCTGGGCCTCCGAGTCCTCTCCCCATTACGACGCCGCCGCCATGGACGGGATAGCTGTCCGAGCGGAAGAGACCAACGGGGCCACCGAGACTTCTCCCGTCGACCTGACAGTGAGGTCGCAAGCCGTATGGCTCGACACGGGCGACCCGATGCCATCGGGTTACAACGCCGTCGTCATGGTAGAGCATGTCCACCGCATCGACGAAGGAACCGTGCAAATCATGGCCCCGGTGGCCCCATGGCAGCACGTTCGAACCCTGGGAGAAGACCTGGTCGCCACTGAACTGGTGCTGCCCGAGAACCACCGACTTTCTCCGATAGACCTGGGTGCCTGCGCCGCCGCCGGGGTCACTGAGATTCCGGTCAGACGGCGTCCAAAAGTAGCCATCATCCCCACCGGCAACGAACTCGTTTCTCCGGGCACAACCCCTCTCAAACCCGGCGACATCGTGGAGTTCAACTCCCTAATGCTGGCCGGGTTGATACAGGACTGGGGCGGCGATGCCCAAAGGTTCCCCCCGGTCCCTGACGACTTACCAACCATCCGGGCTACGGTCCTAGAAGCTCTGGAAGGCCATGACCTGGTATTAGTCAACGCCGGGTCATCCGCCGGGTCGGAAGACTATACCGCCGCCGTGGTGGAGGAATTGGGACAGCTACTGGTCCACGGTGTCGCGGTTAGGCCGGGGCATCCCGTGGTATTGGGACTGGTCCAAGACAAACCGGTCATCGGTTTGCCTGGCTACCCGGTGTCGGCCGTCCTGACCGCCGAGTTGTTCGTCAAACCATTGTTGGAACGATGGCTAGGACAGGCCCCGCAAGTGCGTCCAACTATCGAAGCCAGCATCACCCGGAAGGTCCTGTCTCCATCAGGGGAGGATGAGTACCTGCGGGTGAAATTGGGACGGGTTGGCGAAAAGATGGTGGCGACTCCGTTGCAGCGGGGCGCCGGGATAATCATGTCCCTGGTCCGTGCCGACGGCATGGTGGTCATCCCCCGGTTCTCGGAGGGGTTGGACGCCGGCTCCAACGTGCAGGTACAGCTTCTGCAACCCCTGGAAAAAGTGGAGAACACCATCGTGGCAATCGGCAGCCACGACCTCACTCTGGACCTCCTGGCAAGCCACCTGGGGAAGGCAAACCCCGGCCTGCGCTTGGCCTCCTCCCACATCGGCAGCTTGGGCGGACTCATCGCCCTACAGCGGGGCGAGGCCCACCTGGCCGGTTCCCACTTGCTGGACGAGGAAACCGGCGAATACAACCTCTCCTATATACGCCAACACCTGCCCGGAGTGTCGGTGGTGCTAATCAATCTGGTAGGCCGGGTACAAGGCCTCATGGTCCCGCCGGGAAACCCCAAAGCCGTCCACAAGCTGGAAGACCTAGCCCGCCCCTGCATCACCTTCGTCAACCGGCAAAGAGGCTCAGGGACCAGAGTGCTGCTGGATTACAAACTCAAGGGACTAAACATCAACCCGGAACAGGTGTCGGGTTACCAACGTGAGGAATACAGCCATCTTGCGGTGGCAGCGGCGGTGAAGGCTGGTTCGGCCGACACCGGACTGGGCATCCTAAGCGCAGCCCGTGCCCTAGACCTAGACTTTGTGCCGTTGATGGAGGAACGCTACGAATTAGTCATCCCCCGCATCCATTACGACAGTCGCCTGCTACAACCCCTGCTATCCCTGCTCCACAACCCCGAGTTTCAGCAGGAAGTTGAATCCATGGGCGGCTACCACACCGAAGACATGGGCAAGATTGTTGCGGAGATGGGCTAGGTGGGAGATCGGACCGGATAACCCCTGATAGCTGATAGCTGAACGCCGACAGCTATCATTCCTGCTGCTTGTAGCGGTTCACTATCGGCAGCCGTCGGTCCTTGCCGAATGCTCTGTGGGTAATCTTTACCCCGGGTGGGGCCTGGCGCCGTTTGTATTCGTTGCGGTCCACGAAGGCGATGACCTGGCTCACGACTGCGGAATCGAACCCCATCGCCACCATGTCCTGGTAGCTATAGTCGTCCTCCACGTAGGCTTTAATCACCGGATCCAGAACTTCGTAGGCCGGCAGCGTGTCCTGGTCCAACTGGTCCTCTCTCAACTCGGCGCTGGGTGGCTTGTTAATGACGGCCTGAGGTATGACCGATGACGGTTCGCCGTGCTGATTGCGCCATTCGCAGAGTTGGTAGACCAGGGTCTTGGGCACGTCTTTGATGACGGCGAAGCCCCCTGCCATGTCCCCATAGAGCGTGGCGTAGCCCATGGCCATCTCGCTCTTGTTGCCGGTGGTCAAGACCATCCAACCGAACTTGTTGGAGATGGTCATCAGGATGTTGCCCCGTATCCTGGCCTGAACGTTTTCTTCCGCGACATTGGGCTGGGTGCCCTGGAAGTGGGACTCCAGCATGTCGGCGAAAGCCGTGTGGGCCGGTTCTATGGGAACTTCCCACAGTTCCATACCAAGATTATCAGCCAACTCCTGGGAATCGCTGATGCTGCCCTCCGATGAAAACCGCGAGGGCATCGCCACACCCACCACGTTCTCCGGACCCAGGGCATCCACGGCGACGGTTGNTGTCAGGGCCGAATCGATCCCCCCTGACAGCCCGATCAAAGCCTTGGAGAAACCTGTTTTGACCAGATAATCTCTGGTGCCCATAACAAGCGCCCGATACACTTCCTCCACCGGGTCCAAGCTCCCATCCGAACGGACATGTTCAAGAGGCTTGCGGTCTTGCGGAAGATAATCGGAAACGTGAACCGTTTTGGACTCCCCGATCTCTTGGAGGTTAGTTGGCGTTTCCACCACGGGGTTGGGCTCACCCGAACGAGACCGAAGCAGTTCATCAATGTCCAGATCCACGGTCATCAGCGACTCTTCGAAGGCCGGTCCCCGCGCCACCATCTTCCCGCCAGCGTCGGACACCATGCTGTCGCCGTCAAAAACCAACTCGTCTTGTCCGCCGATACAGTTCAGGTAAGCGACAATCAACCCGTTATCCGCAGCCCGGGTGGAGATTAACTCCGCTCGTTCCGCCCCCTTGCCTGCATGGAAGGGCGAAGCGTTGATATTGACAATCAATTCAGCGCCCGCTTTCTTCTGGACAGTGATGGGTCCCACCGGCGCCCAGATATCCTCACAGATTCCCAGTCCTACCGAAACACCGTTCACGACATACACCGGGCAAACGGTTCCAGAACGGAAATACCGGTCCTCGTCAAACACTCCATAGTTGGGCAGGTACATCTTCTCGTAAACATCGATCAGCTTGCCGTCATAGCCCAGAGCGGCGGCGTTGGAGATGTCAGTTCCCATCTTGACGTAGCCCACCACGACAGCGATACCCTTCGACGCAGCCACGACATGCTCCATGGCGGCCACATTGTCCTTCAAAAAGGAGGTCTTGAACAGGAGGTCTTCCGGGGGGTATCCTGTGATTGCCAACTCCGGAAAGGCAACCATGTCCGCTTCCAGTTCCCGTGCTTGTTCCAGGTACTGGATAATCTTGGCGGTATTGCCCTTTATGTCCCCTACAGTGGGGTTCATCTGGGCCATGGATAACCGGAAGATGCGTGTCATGATTTCCGCGATAGTCCTTGGACGGGCATCCTTAAACCAGTAAGGGAAATCATTCTGCGCCGCCAGTCTTGTTGCTGACTACCGCGAAAAGCGGGTCGGATGGGGGACTCTCCTCCGAGTTGGCCAGCCCGCCACGGATGTTGTCGAAGTTGCCCGCAGACTCCATATAAGAAGAGACGATGTCCATCCGGCCTTGGTCGCTGGCCAAACGCCAGATGCGGACGGCTTTGGTGGGAAACATCCGGTTGGAGAAGGTCACGATGAATACGCCGCCGGGTCTGAGAGTCCGGTTGACCTCCCGAAAAATCTCCACCGGACTGGTCAAGTATTGGGCCGACACCGTGATCACCACGGCGTCGAAACTCTCGTCCTCAAAGGGAAGCGTCGGGTCGAGGTTCACGTCGCGGACCACGTACTCGTCCAGGTCCGGATTGTCGGCCATCTCCTGGGCGTTCATACCCAGGCCCACCAGTCTTTCCTTGGGATGTCCCTGGGGCCAGTGGGACCGCCAACTGCTCATCAGATCCAGCACAGTGGAGCCCGCCGGAACGAAAGACTGAAAGATCCGGCTCACCGTGGCGATGGCCTCTTCGTCGATATGCACGACCAACCTGGGATTGGTGTAAAACAACCGGTCGTCGCTATCGTCCTCTCGCTGGAAAGATTGTTCAGGATAGGGAATCGACGTGTCGCACCTCTCGGAGATCCAGGTCCCGGGCTGCGTATTTAGACCCCCACCCAGGTTTGCTAGATTGTATCACGCAGGCAACCATCCCCTTGTTTACGCGTATCCAGCCCTGGTCTACAATCTAACTCGCCCTAACTCGCCCTAATTCGCCGCAGCNGGATTTCGGCCCCACCGCTGACGGCTGACAGCTAAAAGCTAAACGTTCTAAATCAGGAGAACCAACAATGTCCAACGATGACAACCAAGCCTTTCTTGCAAACGCCGAGCAGACTCGAGGATACACCCTGGAGATGCACCGAATCATGGCCGAAACCGACCGGGAATGGGCCACGAAATACAACGATTTTATCGAGGCCACATACACCGGCCAGCGGCTGCTGGACCGCAAGACCAAAGAACTGCTCCAGATCGTCGTAGAGGCAGCCCTAAGAGCCGACGTTGAGCAGATCCAAGCGCATGTAAAGGTAGCGCTGGAAGTAGGGGCCACGCCCCGCGAGATACTGGAGGCCCTGCAGGCGGTCATCGCCCCCATGGGAGCCCTGGCCTTCCGCCGTGGACTCCAAGCATGGGCGGCGGAAACCGGCTTCAAGGATCCAGGGGAAGCCTAGACCGCATCTCTCCCGGTCTTCATCCTGACCGGCAGGTGTCTATAAACAGCGTAGAGGCGGCTTACAGCCGCCTCTACGTATTGATTCCATCAGTCTATCCAACTGAACTTTGACGGCTCCAGGCTACTTCTTCCAGACCACCTTATTCCGCAGCACGCCGATGTCGCTAATCTCAATCTCGACCACATCGCCATCCACCATGTTCTCAGTAGCGCCGTCGGTTCCCATCCAGATGATATCTCCGGGCACCAACGTAAGATACTTGCTCATATCGCTGATGTACTCCCGCACNCCGAAGATTGCCGTCTTTATGTCGTACTCGCCCACCACGCGATCGCTGAGGGTGATGGTTACATGCAGGTCGTCGGGCTCCAAGTCGGTGACGATCCAGGGGCCCATGGGCTTGAAGGTATCCGTGTTCTTGGCCCGCCACATGGTCCGGTCGCCGCGCTGCCAGGTGCGCTCGCTAACGTCGTTGCCAATGGTGTAACCCAAGACGTAGTCCAGCGCCTGGTCCTGGGTGACGTTCTTGCACTCTTTGCCGATGACTACTACCAACTCGCCCTCGTATTGGAGCAGTTCGGTGGCATCACTGGGGACGATGATGGGATGCTCATTAGGAACCAGAGCGTTTATAGCACGGTAGCCGATATCCGCTTTTTCCGGAAGCACGGGCTCTTCGCCGCGCATCTTGGCGGCCCAAGTCACGTGCTCCGGATAGTTGATACCAGCGGCGTAGAAGGTCGGCGGGATGACCGGCACTTCCAGCTTGACCGACGCCAGAGGCTGGCTCTTAGACGTCTTGGTATAACCGTCGAAGGGATTGCCATCAACTTCAACCACGTTGTCGCCTTCAATGATTCCGTAGGAGATTCCATTTCCAGAGCTGAATCTACACCATTTCATGATCGAAGCTCCTCAACCTTTGGTTTGAATACGTCAGTTGTCACAATTCTCACACCCTAGGCCCCACCGGTCAAGCTTCCGGACAGGAAACCAACACTCGTGGCCACCAGGATTTTCTCAGCTGTCGCTTACGCACGGTCTGGCCGGGCCATGTCAGCGGTCCAACTGGGCCATGCAATACGGTCTCCGGGGCACTGNGAATGTCTCAGTCTGAATGGAATAGTTGGGGCGGCATGGGANGGGCNGGATCTTTGGCGACAAAGGTCACGTGATGTTGAAGGGATCCGGCGTCCTGCTCCACACACGTCTCATATACCTCGGCGATGGGACTGTGGCGGCAGGCCGTCGGCCATGCACCGTCGGCCTATTATCCTGAACACATGGGGTTAGTTGATGGACCCAAATATCCAGAGCGGGTCAACCCGCACCGAAAAGATGTTCATCCTGGTCAACGAATGTGCCGATGTTATCTTCGACGCCGTGCCGGTAATGATGCACAGCATCGACGAAGACGGGATATTCCTCAAAGTGAACCCCAAGTGGCTGTCAGCCATGGGCCACCAAACAGAAGAGGTAGGAGGCCATCAGTTCACCGGCTTTCGCGTAAGAATGGCCGGGTGTTGTACGTGGCCATGGATGCGGTTGTTACTCCGGAAGCGGTGGGCGGCCGGCNCGCCCTGGGTGTGTTTCGCAAAGCGGACGACTTGGTTCAATGGCAATGGGCGAAAAATGCCATCAAGGCCCTCCAAAGCCTGGTGCTGGCGCAACACGGAATCGCGAGAATCTTCTTGGCGAACGAATGGCCTTTCCCTGCAGATCAAGCCGAGCTTCATCCCTCGGTTAACCCACAAGGCCTTTCTGACCCGCCCCAACCTGCTGAGGAGTTGCCGTGGAAGCTATTGGCCATCATTCAAGACATCGCCGATAGCTTGAAGGTACTGGCCGATTTGGCAGCGGACGACACTGCCGATCCCAATAGCCAGCCCCATTCCCTGGTAACCCTGTCGGAAGCCTTTCAGTCCGCTCTCGCAGCGTAACCAAGACTCGTATTCCCGGCGTCACGGCCATTAGGATTAAAGTTGTGGCGATTCCATTCTGGAGGTCAGTTCCGACAGGGTCGCCTCTATCGTTTCCGCCAGAACCGCCAGCTTTCGACTGTCGTACTGGATTTTGTGCAGTTGCAGTTCTTCCAGGTCCGCCAATGCTCATACACTTGAAACGATGTCTTGGGTGACCGCTACGAGTTCCCAGGGTAGCAACGGCGCTCCGTCGTTTTCCTCTTCGTCTAGGGCATCGTCTTTCTGATCAGGCGCCGATATGCCAGAAACCCCAACATCCACAAGGAGACGGTCAAGCCCATTGTGGGCAAGATGGAGTCCCTTGAGGGCCTTGATGGTTAAGGCTGCCTGCCGCCACTGGACCAAGTCGTCCCTATCATGGAANGCTCCTAAAACATGGCGCTGACCCAGCGGTTGAGGTTCGACCACCGCATCCAGCGAGACATCAAGAACCCTGCCGTTACTTCGCAGTAGGCTAAATCCAATGCTATGAGCCCGCCCCACTTCCCATAGAAGAGGAAGTACCTCAGCACGGACCTGAATACTCCATTCCTCAGTGAGGAACTCGCTGCATTCATGACCTAAAANTTCTTCGGCTTGATAGCCCATNTCCGCCAACCACCGGNGATTCACCTTCAGCAAGCTACAACTTTCGTCGATCGAATAAACCATAACCGGAGCTTCGTCGAATAAGATATTCTCGCACTCCGCTACAAGATCTGACATCTTCGACAGCCGCTCCCGGGTACTTTCCTCATTAGCTTCCATGCTAATCTCCTTGTGCACAGCGATGGTTACCGGCTGGACCGGCAGCCTCCGCGTTTCCATGTAGAAGTTGGAACTTAGAATGACCTCCTGTTCTACGGGTGACCCGATATTGGGCAGAATTAAGTGTGTACACACCTTTTCGGCAATTGCCTTCTACTGGGATAAACTCATGGCCACCGACAGATTCCCCCGCATCTCATCCCACCGTCTTTGCCCCATCCGTCCCAGAACCATTGCCTGTGCCTTCTCCCATAGGGGTATCGACCCTAAGACAGCTTCCCGGCCATCAGCCATGAGAGACACGTCCCTAGTCCGCCGGTCCTCACCTGGCTCTATCTTTATGAGTCCAGCGCTGGCGAGCGGCCGAAGCAGTTTCGCTAAAGAAGTGCGGTCCATGATTAACTCTTCAGCCAACTGTGCAATCGTCGTGGTCCCCGACGATGCGAAGGTCACGAGAACCGGAAGTTGCGTTGACCGCAGTCCCGACGCCAGTAGGGCTTGATCAAATATCTGGGTGACCGCCCGGGAGGCTTTGCGCGGGTTTAGACAGGCGCATGTGCTTAGCATAAATTCACATTGCGCCAGGTCCAGTTCATGCTGTGCCTGTGAGCTTTCGTTCGATAATGATTGCATATCGGCTCCAAATGCTGACTGGCCGGCGCCGAATGTAGCCTGATTGACCAGCATACTTTGAGATTCTAGGGGAACCGATGTGACGATGCATCGTCCAAATTAATGATTTCGAGTCACCCAAATGGTCTACCGGAAAAATCTTACGAGCTGATGCATACAAGCAGCATGTGTCTCGCATTGAGCAGATATCGTTGTTTGCCCGAACCCCTCGTCTGTGCTAGCCTCTGCTAGGCATAACCCATTCATCTGGAGGAAGACTAGTGAGACTGGAAAATAAAACTGCGCTCATCACAGGAGCCAGCCGCAACATTGGAAAAGAGATTGCTTTGACCTTTGCCAGGGAGGGCGCCGACGTAATCTTAAACACACGCACCAACGAACAGGAATTGGAGGCTGTTGCCGCCCAGTGCCGGGAGTTGGGAGTCAGGACCCACACCGTTCTGGGAGACGTTTCAGACTCTCCCCGGGTCTCTGCCATGGTTAAGGAAGGAATCGAAGCCCTGGGCCAGATAGACATCCTGGTCAGCAACGTAGCCATCCGGCCCCACCGACCCATCCTTGAAGTCACCGATGAAGAGTGGCATCAAGTGATGAGCGTGAATCTAGATTCGGCTTTCTACCTTTGTAAGGCAGTGTTGCCTGGAATGATAGAGCGGCGGTCAGGCAGCATCGTCGCCCTGGGCGGACAGGCAGCCATCACCGGACGTCCCGGAACCGCGACTGTCACCTCGGCCAAGACCGGTTTGCTGGGACTAATACGGGCCATCGCCGCCGAGACGGCCGAGCACAACGTTCGGGCCAACATCGTCAATCCCGGCTCCACCGACACCGAGCGGCGGTCACCGGAATGGTACCCGGAACACGGTGATGAGTCTAATAGCGCGGAAGATCGCTTTAAGGAGATTCCCATGCGCCGACAGGGAACGGTAGAGGACATCGCCAACGCCGTGCTGTTCTTCGCCTCGGACGAGTCAGGCTACATCACCGGCGACCGGTTGAACGTCGTGGGCGGCAAGTACATAGTCTAGGTAACTTTTACCAAGAACGGAGGAGTCTGCCTTCTACGTTCGTGGTGAGCCTGTCGAACCACGNGTTCCGCGGGAGGACCCTTCGACAAGCTCAGGGTGAACGGGAATTGGGATGCGACCGTTCGTGGTGAGCCTGTCGAACCACCCCTCGCCAGAGCCGAGCCCGTGCCCCGCCCTAAGCGTTCTGCCAGACCAGCGTGGCAGCCCCCACCATCCCCGGATCGTCTCCCAAGGGGCTGGCCACCAACCGGAACTTTTTATGTAGCTCGCTCATGGCCCGGGCCTTGACCCGCTCTTGGATCCGGGGCAACAAATCAAGCCCCACCAAACCCAACGTCACGCCGCCCCCAAGCACAATCAAGTCGGGATTGTACAGGTGCAGGACGTTAGCCAAACCGACCGAGAGCGCGAACACCACTCCATCGACGATGCTCACTGCCAGTGGGTCACCTTGGCCCGCCGCCAGAAGAACCGTGGCCGAGGTCAGGGAGTCTGACTCCCCGGCCAACGATGAAGCAGGGAAATCTCCTTGGGTTATCCGATCCCTGACGATATTGGCGATGGCAGTGCCCGAAGCTAGAGCCTCCAAGCAACCCCGAACGCCACACTGACATTCGATCGCATCTTCACGGGAGTCGACGCACATGTGGCCAATCTCGGCTGCCAGACCGTTGGCCCCCAGAAGCATCTTGCCATGCTCTATCACGCCCCCGCCGATTCCCGTGCTGATGGTTAAATAGACCAGAGTCTTGGGCGGCGTACCCTCTTTCGCCATCGCCCGTCCGGCCCCTAGGTGAAACTCACCCAGGGCAGCCAGGTTAGCGTCATTCCCCACCCACACCGGGTATCCCAGGTTCGCTTCCCACAGCGGTTTCAAGGAAACACCATCCAGGACATAGAGGTTTGGCGGTTGGTACATGGTGCCGGTTTCGGGTTCCACCGGCCCAGCGATGGCGACGCCGATGCCCGCAATTGTTCTGGGACCGCACCAATCGATGGCTTGTCTCAGTAATCCTTCGGCCAAACCCAAGAGTTCGTCCTTGCCGGTTCCCCGAGCATGGCCAACCCTATCTTGCCGTAGGACGTGCCCGTCCCGGTCCAGAATCCCCACCCGGATCCAGGTCCCGCCCCAATCCATCGCCACTGCTACTTCTGAAGCCTGTGTCATCTAACCTTCCCCTACTCAGGACTAACCGGCATCCATCATAGCAGTTAGGGTCCGGCGCGGATTCACATCAATTACCAAGAGATATGTCGTTAAAGCTCGTCGGTAGATCGACGGTGATGTCGTCGTTGAAAGCAAACATCGTCATGTCAAAGTTTACTGTGTCGGCGCTGCTCATCGCGATCCCCATGACGATTCGCCGCATGTAACCCTCTTCGTCGATTCAAACCTCTATCTCGTTGATGGCCAGATCTTCCAGCCCATCGGGGACCGGTTCACCGGAAAGAGCCATCAACTGGGAGAAATGGGCATCGTTTCCTTGTCCCATCGCCCCCAAGATTTTTGAAAAGTCCATCAGTATGACCAAGTGTTCAGTGGGCACGCCATCAACTTCATCTTTGCCAAGAGACTGGACGTTATATAGGTCAAGCGGCAAGTCTCCGCTTGGAACCAGGCTATCGAACGTCCCGAAGGGGTCGTCGATACCCGGACCCGCCTGTCCCAAGATCCCTGACAAGGAGGAGGCATCCAATCGCATCCAGCCTGCGCCGAGTAGATTGGCGAACATCTCATCACCGGCGATAATCATTTCCATCCGCATGCCCGCGGCTAGCGAATCCATCTCCATCACCAGACGCATCCGCCCGTTCGCCGCCTTCGCCATTTCGAAGGACAAGGGTAGATCTTGCCCTTGCATCTTCATATCCATGTCTACGTGCGCCCGAAAGCTCTGCAACGCATCGGTCAACTGAAGCGACCGCTGTAGCAGTTAGGCTTCAGGGGACGAGGCGACGCCGATGACATTCTCGCCACCATCGGCTAACGAGTTAAGCGCCTGAGCCTCTTCACAAGCAGACGTCAATAGCATCAGTCCCATCATTAGCCCCAATATGTTGTTACTGGTTCTGCGCGACTGCGCCCTTACCGGAGAGGGGATAAGTTGCCGCATGGATTCTTCGCTCCCATGGAAACTTGGATCAGGGTGTCTCGAACATACCGCCGGGCTTGCCCGGAATTTCATCGTAAAACCCGGTGTTCGCTAATCCAAGCCGCTATGGGATTCGGAGGTAGGGTGCGTAGATGAGGAACGGGAAGGAACCGGTCTATTGACCGGGGAGGGGAGAACTGGGGTCTAACATGTCGTTCAAGATGCCCCGAAGTTTCGATGGACTCATCGGCCCAACGAACTTCTTAACTATCGTACCTTCCGGGCTGATGAAGAATTTCTCCGGCAACCCGGTAACGCCGTAATTGATTACTATGATTCCGTCGGCATCGATGCCGTTGGGGTAAGGCACGTTATAACGGTCGATGTGCTCTTGAGCCGCCGAAGGCACATCCCATATGTCCACGCCGACGAACTCCACCGGCAATCCTTCATACTCCAGATATACCTCGGCTAACACCGGGGCCTCCCGCCGGCAAGGGGGGCACCAAGAAGACCAGAAGTCCACCATAACCGCCTTTCCCCGCAGCTCGGACAGGGTCAGAGTGCCACCCGCCATCAACTTCAATGAAAAGTCGTCCGCTTGGTCCGCAGAGACCTCAACCTGGCCAAACTCGGCGTTGACCCCGAATCCGCCTGGGTTCCCCCCCGACTTCATCGATGCCCACGCCAGCAAAGCAAAAAGGGCCAATACCGGGAGACCCGAGGCAAGCAGGATCCAACCACGTCTGCTCAAACTACCAACTCCCTAGTACCGGTCCGGGGATTGTTCTGGAGTTTGCTCGGTTGCTTCCAAGACGCGGCTCTTCAAAGCTTGCCGCCGCTCCCGGTACTCCAAGTTTATCAACTCTCCCCTTTCGAACCGATCGTCCAGATCGGCAATCTCCTGAATCATCGATTCCCGGTCTGGGAAAACATCCTCTCCTGACTCACCAGAGGCCGCTGGGACCGTCCGCAGGCCAATTCGGCCCCGCAATGCGCCAAACAGCAGCAGAACCGCTAGAAAGGCCGCCAGCGACCCTGGAAGGATCGCGTACCACAGAGAGGCGCTGGTCACTGCCTTCTCGATACGGTCAGGCAGGCTTGGCTCGGGGAGTTCCATCAACTCCAGCTCCACTCCCTGGCCTGGACTGATACCCCGGCCCTCCCAAGCCTGATACCGGGTGTCCTGGATGTGCACCGGCTCCACCTTATCCAGTCCTCCGACGCGTACGGGAGCCAACCGGTCCGGCACCAGCACCTGATAAACCTCGGCGCCTTGGAGCAACGGCTGGCGGTAGGACAGAGCCTTTCCCTCATAGGGGAATATATAGGAGAACTCCACGCTGTGTCCGCCTGGGATCACCGGAGACGTAACCGCGAAACCCGAACCGACGGATATGATTTCCCGGCTCGGCAAGTTGGATTGGACATCCAGGTCATGAGTCCCCGGAGGTAAGGAAAAGCGGAGAAAGCTCATCATGGCTGGGTTGGACACATCTGGAAGCAAAGTCCGGTCGGACTCGTTGGCTATTAAGACGAACTCGATGGCGGAAATTTCCCGCTCTGAGGCGTCAACTCCGGCTATAACCATGACCTGCCGCCTGAACTGGACAACCGTGACATCCCGGGTCGTGTCATATACATCTATCTGCACACCTTCGGATAGCTCTTCCGGTAACAGAACCTCGGTATAGAGCACTCCGGCATAGTCGACGCTGAAGACGTACTGGCCTCCGCTCAATAAGGGCAGGTCACCGAACTCGAACGCACCGGTGTCGTCGGTCTGGCCTTGGGCCGTGGCCGCCACTCTGCCATCCAGTCCCGTCGCCAAGAGCAATATCGGCAAAGCCGCCGGTGGCTCGGCGCCGGCCGTGCCGTTCACCACCCGGACGTTGACACTCACCAGCTCTTGGGCTGAGCTTACCTCAGCCCCCAAGCCGCCTGCGATCAGCGCCGCGACGACGAAAACAACACCCAAGACGCGGACCATCATTGCTCCGTGTCTTCCGGGATGTCAGTCGATGGCTCCACGGGTTCAGCGGACTTATCTTGATCCTGGGCCTGCAAGGAGAGGCGTGCCATCAACACCTCTTGCTCCAGTTCCCAATCAGCGCCCTCTAACTGTCCCTCGGTCTGCTGGCGCAAGTGGGACGCCGCCTGCAACCGGTAGGCCCGTATTTGCTCTTGGTATAAATCGTCGGGGATGTTCCCTGCCTGGTGGTCCAGACGAAGGATGCGCATATCTTCGACGATAGCTTCCATGTCCCTATCAGTTGTCGCAGCAACATCCTCAGGACCGTCGCCGGTCACGGAATCCCGGCGCTTTAGAAAAGGGTAAATGACCACGCCGACGCTGAGGGCAATCAGCACGGCGGCAAGTAGAAAGGCCATAAACTCAGACAGCCTTCAATGCTTCGTTGGATTCAGACAGTTGCGGGGCCACGAGTTCCCGGCGTTGTCAGCGTCCTACCTGCCCTGGATGGAGCGGGGACAGTTGTCCTGACCTGTTGAGGCCACAAGGATACCAAAGTTCCCAAGATAAGGACGGGACCTGCTACCCACATCCACCAGATCAGGGGATTTATCAAGATGCGAAAACCGACGCTTCCGTCAGGAAGATTCTCGCTGGGCACTACGAACAGGTCCTCCACCGGTGTGGAACGGATAGCGGCCCTTGTCGCCGCCATGTTGAAATCAGGATAGAAAGCCCGCTGCGGCTCAAGGGTGTAGCTCAACCGGCCGTTCCGGTACACCTCCACGGTAGACCTAAACTCAGTCCGGTTCGACTTGGGGTCCTCAATAGTGCCCACGTACCGAATCTCGTAATCTTTGATCCGCACGCTTTCACCGGGGCCTAGGACCACGTCCATCTGTTCATTGAAAAAAGACGTCCCCACAACCCCCAGAGCAACCATCACCACCGCCAGATGGACGATGTAGCCACCGTAGCGGGGCCGGTTGGCCCCCAANAAGCGCAAGAACGCGATGGGATAAATGTCACCGGTGGAGCGGTGCCGTGATAGCGTGCCCCGGCCCCATTCGATGAAGATCCCGGTGGTCACAAATGCCCCCAAAGCGAATCCGATCAAGGCATAAGGCTTATGGACCCCCAAGACAAACAAAGCGGCAGACGTTACCAGGGCAACCGTTCCCGGAGCCAGCAAGGCCCGCTTCAGGCTAGCCCCCGTGGCCCGGCGCCAAGGCAGCAAAGGACCGATACCCATCAGAAGCAACAGCGCCAAGAACAAAGGCCCGTTCACTTGGTCGTAGAACGGTCTGGCGATGGTTATCTCGTCCTCGCCGGTCAACCGTGAGATCAAGGGGTAAACNCTCCCCCAGAGCGTGACAAAGGCGATGCCAAGCAACAACAGGTTGTTCACCAGGAAGGCCGCCTCCCGGGAAAGCATGGAGTCCAAGGTCTGCGCGCTCTTTAGGATGGGGAAGCGCCAGAAGAAGACAGCGAAGGGAATCAACACGCCCACCGCCAGGAACAGCAAGAACACCCAACCCAAATTGGAAGCGCCAAAGGAGTGAACCGACGGCACTGGCCCCCCACGGTTCATGAACATTCCGTACAAAGCCAGCCCGAAGGACACGTTGATTAGGACGATATTCCACATCCGGAACATGCCCCGCCGTTTCTGCACCATGATGGAATGGATGAAGGCCGTNAGCCCCAGCCAGGGCATCAGGGCTGCGTTCTCCACCGGGTCCCAGAACCAGAACCCGCCCCATCCGAGTATCGTGTAAGCCCACCAAGACCCCAACAGCAGCCCACNGGCCAGCAAAGCCCAGGCAATGATGCCCCACANCCTCCCGGCGTCCACCCACTCGTCACCGGTCTTCCCAGCGAGCAAAGACCCCATTGCAAAGGCAAAGGGCACCGTGGAGCAAATCAGCCCCGCCATCAACATCGGCGGGTGTATGAACATACCGAAGTGGGTCAATAGCGGATTGATACCATCGCCATCGGGGGGAACGAAGGGTAGCTTCTCGAAGGGGTTGGCCATGAACCCCGTTACCGCCAGGAAGAAAGCCAACACCANCATCAAAACACCGGTGGTGTATGGCAGGGTGTCCAGCATATTGGACGGGGCCCGCCAGATGGCCAGCGACGCCATGGCCGCCAATGCGAACCCTATAAACAGTAGTGACCCTTCGTTACCTGCGTAGAAAGCCACCCAGGTGAACCGGTCCGGCATCGCCAGGTCGCTGTGGTGGGCTACGTAAGCCACCTCGAAGTCCCGGTTGATGAACAGCGTTACCAGGCTCAATGTGGACACAAACAGTACCAGCATGGCCAGATAAGCTGCCCGCCGGGAGCTTATGACAAGTTCTACCGATCCTCGAGTCTGCCCAACGAATGAGCCTAGGGCGGAGTAGGAAGACAGAGCCAACGCGATCCATAAAGTTATAGCGCCAAGGTCAGCCATCGTTTATTTAACGTCCTGCATAGGAGATTCCGCATCACCGGAAGCGGACTCGGGCTCATTACTAGCATCGGGTCCAGTACCACTTACGGTGTCAGGCAGTTCCCGGTTTTCAGTTTGTCCTGGCAAACCGGATCCCTCGAACCCCAAGTTTCGATCAATGATGTCCAGATATGGAGCTAGACCATCGTCGATGGCTCCTTCTTCGACACCCTCCCTGGCGCCTTGACGCGTCATGGAGCGAATCACCATAAGACAGGCGGCCAAAGCTCCCAGGACACCGAATACCGGCACCAACCAAGCTATTAGATTAGCTCCTGACTTGGGCGGTGCGGCCAGTATGTCATTACCGTAGCGGTCGGCAAAGAAATCCAAAATCTCCTGCCGGTCATCTCCTTGAGACAGCTTCTCCCGCACCAACCGCCTCATCTGACGGGCAATCTCTACTTGGGCTTGACCGATCGTCTCAGCGGGACAGACNGGACACATCAGCATCCCATCAATGCTCTGGGCCTCTTTCTCAAGATAGGNGGGAATCTGCGGAGGTTTCGGCCCGAAATCTGGACTCTGTGCCTGAGCGAGCCCCGCCCACAGAACAAAGACCGATAGAGCCAGAACAATTGAGAGAATAGCGCGGGACCAGTGGCGATTGCAGGGAACTGGCACTTACATAAACCTGCCCCAGTCGGGGCGCAACCGGGCCGCTGGGCCCGGCGAATATTCAGGTAACGTTATTGTACCAGCCTTTATATCCGATGAGTGGAGGAATCAGTCTCTGAGACTACTGGAGGGAGACGATGTACTCAGATATGAGGTCCATTTCCTCAATGGTCAAGAGCTTCTTAAAGCTGGGCATCACAACTACGCCGCTAAACATGAATCCCTTCATGCCTCCCGGCCCCATCGCAACGACACCGGTGGAGGTCAAGTCAGGATCTACCGCAACAGTGTAGCCGTAGTCGGCAATCATCTTCTGCAGGACGGGTCCGTCCCCCTTTGCCGTGGCCCCATGGCACATAGAACAGTTGACGTTGAACAGATGCTCGCCCGTATTGAACGATGTAGATTTGGGCGCAACGACCCAATCCACCGGCACCGCGCTCTCCGGACCCGACAGCCTAGGCGGCTCGTGGGACTTGAATGTCTGCTGGTAATGCATCTCATAGAAGATGTCCAGCGGATAGGTACCCTGCCCGCAACCGACAACCAACAAGGCAACAATCAGACCAAAGCCCATCAAGTATGGCTTCAGGCCTCTGCTGAAGCAGGACGTCAGTACTGAGGGTAACGCCAGACGGTTCATCATGCCGCGCTTTCCTGAACCACGTCCACTGCGCCGGCTTGGGTCAGAATCGTCGAGATCTGAGGCAACTGGGCCTCGTCGACGTTCACCAAGACACCTATATACCCTTCGGTGATGCGGGTGTCATACAAACCCATCTTGGGCTTTGGCAGCCTAGATTCGAAGACGATCCCGATGATGGTGAATATGATTGCCGAAAGCATGGTGCTCTCGTAAGTTATCACCGCCATGGGAGGAAGAGACAGGATAGGCTTGCCGCCCTGAACCANGGGATAAGCCAGCTGAGTCATGGACGTCATCAGGATACCAGCCGTCAACCCCACCAATGCCCCGACGAAGGGGAACCAGTAGAGGTGGTGCCGTTCTTCTCTTTCCCCGAAAGCTCCCTCAGGATACGGAGCGTCGGTGAGAAAATCGTAGTCGTCCTGTGAAACATCCGCTTGCTGCAGGGCATCCCCCGCTTCGGCGGCGTAATTGGCGTCCTCAAACAGTCCCAGTATCGGACGTTTCGCCATTTCCTTTGCCTCCTGTCCCTCGCCACCCCCATCATCCCGATGGGGGTGATTACCTACACAATAAGAAGTTCTTTAGATCTAGTCTTCCCGGAACACGGCCGGCACTGTTGCCCGGCCAATCTTAATCTCAGTCTTCAGGATATCTCCCTCTTTGATGTCGTAGAGGGGTATCAGCGGCAACACCTTGCTGAACAGCAGCATCAGGAGCGTCACCAAGGCGAAGGTCCCGCCGATTATGGTGATTTCCACTGCGCTGGGAGCATAGGTGTACCAGTCAAAGGTAAACATCTGCTTCTGAGCCAGTCCAGGCACGATAATCAGGAACCGCTCCAACCACATGCCGATGTTCACCGAGATACATGCGATGGACATTATCCACAGGTTTCGCCTGGTCCACTTGAACAGCCACAATGCCACCGGCAAGAAATACGTCAGGCCCGTAAACGCTATGAACCATAGGTTCCATGGCGCCTGCATAAATTGGAAGTTCCTAACGGCTATCTCGTCGGCCTCCCGCCCGTAGAAGCCAAAGATGACTTCCATCACGAAGAAGTAGAACCAACCTGTAGCCACGACTATCAGCAGCCTTCCCAAGGCGTCGATGTGCTCGTGGCGGATGTAGTTTTCCCAACCGTATATCCACCGCAGCAGAATCATCACGAAGACAACTGCCGAAACGCCGGAGTGAACCGCCCCAACAACGAAGTAGGGGGCGAAGATGGTCGAGTGCCAAGACTTAACCGACACCGCCATACCGAAATCCCACGAAACTATGCTATGTACCGACACGAATACCGGCAAGATAAGCGCGGAGAGCAGGATGCCTGCTATGATCTGCAGCTTCCACTGCCTGGGAGTTCCCTGCCAACCCATCGCCATCATAGCGTAGGCCTGGTGCCTGATACCCGTGGTGCGGTCCCGAAGCACCGCTATGTCGGGAATCAGTGCAATCATTACAAACAGGATGCTGGAAGTAAGGTAGGTGAATATAGCGCTTGGGTCCCACACCAGTGGTGACCGNACGTTGGGCCATATTCCCCGCGCAAAGTCGTAAGGCACGAAGGGCAGTGTGTAAACCCAGTAAACCAGACGCCAGGGTCGTCCCGTATGAATCAACGGCATCGTGACCGCTGTCATGAGCGAGAAGACGGTGAGTACCTCCGCAGCCCTTGTCGCCGGACGGCGCCATTCTGCTTTCGACAACCTCAAGATGGCCGACAGCATCACACCGGCGTGGCTGATGCCGATCCAGAAAACGAAGTTGACGATGAAGAAACCCCACATGACCGGCCGGTTCAATCCCGTCAATCCCATGCCCTTGTTAATCATCAATCCGGCGGCGCTCATCGCTCCAATCACGATAAGCGCCATGAGGACAACCGTCACCCAATACCAATTGGGCGTGGTCATAATCGACCGGAGTAAATCCCGGTTAATCTCTTTCGCCGGGAGGACTCTACCTTCCTGCATCTAAGCTCTTCCCCTTGTCTGACCCGATGATTTCATGATCCATCACTCGGGTTTCGCCAGCACAAGGTACCGGCCCCGCATGAATGTTCCCATGTATTGATACATAGCGCCCTCTTTGATTTCCCATACACACATGAATGGAATCAACCGAGAGCCCAGAAGATAGATGAACGCCGCTCCGCCCAAGCCGCCAAGGACAATCAAGATGTCCCAAACATCCGGCCCTACGAACGAGGGCACGTGTTCCAATCCGATGTTGTAAACGTCTCCAGCGTTAAACGATCCGACGAATATCCGCCAACAGTACAGGAACGCTCCGATCAGAACCCACACCCCAGCCAACGCGGGGCCCCAGTCGCTCCGGCGCACCGGATTCCACAACAAGGTCAAGAACGGCAAGAAGAAGCTGAAAATAATGTTGGCCAAGAATAGCCATCCATATGACTGGAACAACAAGTACTTCAGGATGTTCTGCTCCACTTCCATGCGGCCATACCAGAAAGTTATCCCGAAGGAGAACATGTGGTAGATCCACAATAGCGACAAGCCCAGCAGTATCTTGCTGGCCGACCAGAACAACGAGATTCCGATGTAACCCTGGTACCCGCCCCAGCGGCGCAGAACGAACAGGATGACCAGCATCAGGCCCAAAGAGGACTGGAAGCCGGTGAGGGTAAATATGACCGGGAAGATGGAGTCTTTCCAACCGGGGATAAGACTCTGTGCGTAGTCCGAACTGATGGTGAACTGCATGAAGACTAGCAACATGAAGTAGAAGGCTCCCAGAAATGCCAGTCCGGCCTTCTGGTTGATCCATTGGCTCTTGCTGCCGTGCCAGTGCCCGGCCAGCATACCGTAGAGGCTACGACGGAACCCGGTCGCCTGCAATCGCGCCTGAGCCATGTCCGGAACCGCCGACAACCACAGGAGCAGCAAGGCGCACAGCGTCATGCCCATTATCCCCAGCATGTTCAACCAATGCGGAGCAGCGGCTGCGATGGGAACCTCGAACCAGATAGTACGGCGGAGATCCAGTTGGTTCGTTGCCAAGGGCGTCAACTCCGGGTTCCGGAAGTCCGGCAACACGAACATCAGAGGAATGAACAATATGATATTGAAGATTCCTACGATGGCGAACAGTTCCGACACCCGTGTTAACGGCCGCCGCCAATGGCTCTTGATTACCCGGAATATAGCCGCAGCCAGAGGCGCTGATCCGGTAACCATGAACACGAAGGAGAATATAGCTGCGTAGTAGCCCCAAGGGCCGTGTGCACCAAAACCGTCGCCGGTCGCCCGCATGATGAATCCAACGACTCCCAGAATAAACAGGAGTCCGGTTACAGCCAGTCCAGCAGTGACAGCCGTCGGCATGGCCGATGTTCGTTCAGAAACTTCACGCGTGACCTGGGTCTTATCCGGAAAGACCCACATCTCCGCCCCATAGTGACTTTCAGCGTGGCTGTTAGCTGACATGAGCCTCGTTCTTTTTCAACGGGAATTGGTCGACTTTCTTCAGATACAGGAGATTAGGCTTGGTGCCAATCTCTTCCAGCAGGCGATACCCGCGGGTTTTCCGGTCGTGGGCCTCGTGCATCGGATGGTCGTTCACATCGTCGAAAATCTCTTTCACCGGACCCGTGGCATCCAATTGGTCTCCGAAATTCAATGCGTTGGTCGGACAAGCCGAGACGCAAGCAGGGAGGAAATTACGCTTCTTCATCGCTGCGTGATCCAGGGTAGCACGCTCCCGCCGTTCGATCGTAATCTCGGCCCGGCGGATCCGTTGGACGCAGAAGGAGCATTTTTCCATTATGCCCCGGCTGCGGACCGTTACGTCGGGATTCAATTGGTTCCGCAACCGTTCGGGCCAGACCGGCTCCCAGTAATTGAAGAACCGGACCTGGTACGGGCAGTTGTTGGCACAATAACGGGTACCCACACAACGGTTGTATATCTGAACGTTCATACCTTCATCGTTGTGGTAGGTCGCATACACCGGACAAACCGGCTCGCACGGAGCGTTTTCACAGTGCTGACACATGATGGGAATGAACCGGGCTTTGACGTCAGGGAATTCGCCTTCCCAATACCGCTCGATTCGGATCCACTCGTAGGCCCGCCGCTGCAGGAACAGATCCTTGGTATTAACAGGCAGGTTATTTTCCGCCTGACAAGCGACAACACAGGCCTGACAACCGGTGCACCGGTCGAGGTCTATTACCATGCCCCATTTATGATCGATCCGAGGTGATACCATTTCAGCCTTCAGCTACCGGCGAACAGCCGTTTTTTAGTGTTCCCCTGGGATTTCAGTGATGATGATTCGCTCGGCCTCGGTATTGCCAACCTCGACAGCCCGAACGATTCCTTCGAACTTGGATACCTTAATGCTGGTGCCCGTAGGAGTGATAGTCACTGTGGTGTTGGCCCACGCAAACGCGCCAGTGCCTTCCACCTGACTGGGCTCTAGTATGTCCATAACGTTAGAACTCTCGGCGGCCGGCCGGTCCGTAGCGGTTTCCGGCCCGTCCCTGCGCCCCTGTCCCAGTGGGATGGAGACGACCTTGGGAGGAACTCCCGGATGCGGGTATACCGGAACCCTGATCGAGGAACTAGCCGTGGAGCTGACCATAACCACGTCGCCTTCCCTCAAACCCAGCCTCTCGGCATCGCCATCGTTTATCTCCAGCCAGGTCTGCCAAGCTACTGTGGTGATTGGGTCGGGCACAGCCTGGAGCCACGGTAGGTGGGCGTTCTGTCCGTCCAGTAGCGATATATGAGAGAAGGGAACCAGATGGAAAGTGTCCCTTCCGGGGGCCAATCCCGGATACCGCGGCTCTGCCGCTTTGGCGGCAATCTTGTTGAATAGCCCTGCCGGCGTATCGAGAGGCACGGCAGCCTTGGCGTTTTCGTCCCACCAGCCGCCTTGTTGCAACATGGTGGTCCAGAATTCGTCGGCCGACCCGGCCTTGATGGAGCCCCGGTTGAGATCGAACAACTGCTTCGAGGTTTCCCGTAGCATGTCTTCGAACCGGTTCCAGGGCAAATCACTCTGCTTTCCCAGTTCGCCAGCCATGGCCAGAAGCACATCGGCGGAGCTACGGGGATCCAAATCACTCAACGGATTAACAACCGGTTGCTGCACTCCCAACGTTTGGTATCCGGGGCCCGGTTCGGGAATGTCGCTGCCCCAATCTTCCAAGGCCACACGGTCGGGAAGAATCAGGTCTGCCAGGGCGCTGGTGTCGTCGATGAACGGAGACAAGCTAACGATGAACAAATCGTCCCGGTTTAGGGCGTCACGGAAGTTCAATGCACCGGGAAGACCGTGCGCCGGATCTGCTTGATGCACGACGACGAGTTTCGTCCGGCCGCCATTCAGGTCTTCCGCCGCCGAGAACCAGTCGGATAGAGAAGCCACGTCGGCGCTGGCAGGAAGGTCATCGATGGGAGGAGCAGGGTTGAACCTGACGCCGCCTTCGGCCCCGACACTGCCTACCAGGTAGTTCAATGCGTAGATCGCTTCCAGATTGAAGAGTCCATTGGTATGNGCGCCCGCCGAACCGCCGCCTATAGCCAAGCTGGGCCGGTGTCCGGCGAATTCGCGAGCCAGGTTCTGAATNAACTCCGTTGGGGTTTCGCCCCGCAGATGGTCCGGTAGTCCGATCCTCGCCCCGGCAACTTCAGGCCGGAACGCGTCTAAAGCCCCTACGCCCCGGCCATCGGTCAGGGCGGAGACATCCACTCCCGGAGCCTGCAAGCCCTCGGAAATGATTACGTATGCAAGGCTAAGGGCCAGGTAACCTTCCCAACCCGGTTTGATTGGAACCCACTGATCGGCGCTGGCCGCAGTAGTGGAGAACCTGGAATCTACTTGATAGAAGGTACCCCGCTCCCTTCCCTCTCCCTGGCGGAACTCCCCATAGCCGACGGCCCAGCGGGTGGGGGAAACCCAAGTCGATAGGAAGTCGGCGCCGAATGAAAGCAGGAAGTTGGTGTTAGCAATATCGAAGTCTGGCAGGGAATCCTGCTGGAAAACGTTCTTCACCGCGGCCCGGTAGGCTATATTGTCCATGCCATCAAAGGCCAGATGCTTTCCGCCCATCGCCTTGGCGAAGCGGTCCACCAACTTGGCCATATGGCCCCGAAGCGGCTCGGTGACCATCAACATATTGTCGCCGTTCTGCTGGAGTTGGCCCTTGAATATATTCAAGGCAGCCGGCCAGTCCAAGGGTTCAAACTGACCTGAACCCCGTCCGCCCGACCGGCGCATGGGCCCGGCCAACCGTTCAGGGTGATACATCGCCTGCAGTCCGCCTTCGCAGCGGGCGCTTTGTTTACCTTGATTGGTGGGATACAGGGGATTGCCCTGAATCTTCTTGGCGCGGCCTTCCATCACCCGAACGACTATCCCTTCGGAGGATGGACAGGTGCGGCACAGAGTGGCGTACCAGTTATCCTTGCCCCGGACCAAGTCTTCAGGAAGACTTACCGGGCTCTGGAGGCTGAACTCACCCTCTCGGATCCCAAACCCTTCGCAGGCCACTGCGCCAACTGCAGAAAGGCCGGCCCAGGCTAGAAAGTTGCGCCGCGTCAAATTCATAGTGCGAGAATGTCCTTCCCGTTAATCACTTGTGGCAAACCGTACAATCCGTCGCCACGTTGTTATTCCGGTGACAGTCCAAACAGGTACCCATCTTCAAAGACTGTCCCTGCTTAGGTTGAACCTCAGTCATTCTGGCCACGTCTCCATGGCAGACGGAACAAGTCTGAGGCACAGATAGTGGTTCACTAAGAACCTCACCATCGATTCCGGTCCGCGTCGGTTGGTCTGGGTCGGTGAAGAACCGGATGTGGGCCTCGTGGATGAACCTAACGTGGTCCGGCAACCGGTGCACCCGCTCCCAGTTGATGGGGTCGTTGTCTTCAAAGCTCTGCCTTACTTTGGCAATCTCGGCTTGGGCTGATGGTTTTTGGCCTTCGATCGTCTTATGGCAGAAGAGGCATTGTTCCACCGCCGGTACCGTGGCGGCTGCGCCCCGGGTTACGTTGCGATGGCAAAACTCACATTGGATGCCCATCCCGCCTTCCGCCGCGGACCCCGCATGAACCGTGTGCGGGAACGCGACCGGTTGGGGAGGAGCGTTGCCCAATCCAAAGGGCGGATTGGAAAACCATGATATCAATAGGACCGCTATCAGAAACCCCATGACAACGGTAACAGTTAGACCCACCAGGCCTAGTGTTAGCATTTTGGCGCTAGGAAGCATCGATTATAAAGCCGCTCCGTTTCATGGTTGGTCCCGGTTCGGATCCGGTCTAGTGATTAGGCGAGCCTACTGGGACTCGGGCCGTAGCCTCTGGTTTAGAAGAAGTACCGGTCATAGAATTTTTCAACAGCCTGGGCGGCAATCACTATATTAATCATCAAGTACACCCCGACACCAAACAGAAGCGCAGCGAACGCGGTCATTGGGATACGCGCTTTATTGGCCCCTTCGGGAATGTGCCCCGTGCGGATCAAGGAGGGGATGACTGCATGGGCAGTCAGTATAGTGACCGCGAAAGTGAAAACTACAGGAACGTAGATCCAAAAGAAAGTTAGCCAGACAGAGATGTCCCGCCAATTCTCAGTTTGTAGTGCTACAGGGTCTGGAAACATAGTGCTGCGATCCGCTGTTCGGTGACTTTTTATACGCAAGATTGAGGCTGATTAGAAACCTAGTGAAAAGTATCACAACGTCATATTGGTGTCAAGAGTGATTCGGCGGATTTCGTCTTCTTTTGTTCCTATTTTACGATTGGCCGATATTGGGCCCATGCTAAAATATTTGGTGCCCGATGCAAGCTGGTTTGCCAAAGGATCGAAGGGCATAAGGGTTATGAAACATGCCGTCATTGATTGTCTGAAAGCTTCCCCACCATCGGCCTCCTGGTTTCGGGAACTCGAAAGCTATTTTCTAAATCGAAGAAGCAGCCTCCGGTAGAGATAGCCGATACCCCAGAGGATCTGTTCGCCGACGATTTTCCCACGCTTGAATCAGAAGACGCCGCCGACCTGGCACGGATAGCGTACCAAGTTGGCGCGGAAGAGATTCTGTCAGAGATAGAGGAGCCGGACGGCCATACACCGGAGGCCGATTCTCCCATAGCTCCGGCTTTTCCCCAAGAACAGAACCAATCGCCACGGAAACGGCTCAAATCTTACCCTTTGCCCTGGATGAGAGTTCCACTATCCCTGGGCTTTATGAAACCTGGGTTGAACTGGAAGAGCGAGTTAAGCGGGCCCAGAACGAGCTTCAAGCGATTCTCGCTACCCGGGAAGAGGCTGCGATTCTGAGAGGGCGGGCTCAGAAGCGATNAGATGAAGGCGAGTCCATCCGCGCCGACGCTNCGAGAATCAGCGAGAGCGCCTGGCGTGCCTTCGACCGGGGTTTTGCCGTCAGCGCCAAGGGGTTGCCCAACCGATGGACCACGGTGCGGGAGATCGACGAGGCTATGCGCACCCACACCGCTCTCCAAAGGGCGACCCACAGCGAATCGTGGCAGGAAGCCGACAGAACCAGGCAACGGGCAACAACTGAACCCTTAAAGGCCATGGCCGTGTTCAATACGGCCATGGCTCAAGCCCAGCGAGAATTAAAAGAGGCGGCCAATCTTCCTGCCGTCGCAGATGCCCTGATCCAGTCGGCTCAAGAAGAGCTACGTTGCGCTCAAGCCATCCGCAGCGAGCTACTGCTATTAGGAAAAGAAGCTCTGAACGAATTGGACGCACCCCCTTACGTCCACCAGCCCGGTCCTCAGGAGTTCACGATATCCGGCCCTCAAGACTTTGCGGCCGGATTCTTGGCCGACGCCGGTCTGCTTAGCTCAGCCCCTCCGGTGGTCCCCGAACCCCAAAGGGTCCCACCGCCTACTCCGGTCGTAGAACCCAGTCAAGCTGCCCCAAGTATGTCCGACGCAATCTCCGGTCCTGGATCTGTAGCCTGGGAATCGTCCAGGGACGCCGAACCAGCGGCAGCGCCGGAGCCGGCTCCGGAAACACCCAATCATGAGATTCCTGAAGAAGTAAAGTCGAGAATGGGCGGCGGTTTTGAAGTTTCGGAACCTCCGGCTGCCCCTGCGCCACCCGAACCTCCTACCATTCCCCAACCAACATTCGAAGCAACCCAGGCTGCTCCGCCTTCCGATTGGTTCACCCAGGCCCCAACAAACGTTGCGCCGAGCACTACTCCTCGATTGCCGACTGAGATACCCGAACCCGCTCCACNTTCTGCATGGTTCAACGNAGANGAGCCACCGCAAGCAGATGAAACTTCCGTNCCGCAGACTCCACCGGCGGCCCCACCTCCTACTGCACCGCCGGTTCAGGCGATCTCCCATGCCCAACTATTGGAAGCGGCCATGGGCATGGGGGGCTTGGGGGTTCTCCCGGGGGTGGAGAGCCCCCGGAGCCAATCGTGATCGAGGCGGCGCAGCCACCGGTCCCCGAAGCGCCGGCCCCACCACCGGAACCCCAGAGCATGGTCATTGAGATGCCGTCATCTCCACAGCCCAACGCGGCCGAGCAGTTGCGCTGGGATATGGAGGTCGCTGCGTCGCCACCACCGGAACCGGTGCCTCCTCCCGTGCCCGCCGAGGCGGTAAACCCGAGCCCGCGAATCATCGAGATGCCTGAACCGCGTCAACAACCCACCGCAGCTGAGTTGTTGCGCCAAGAGATGGCGGCTGCCACCCCCCAACAGGCTCTGCCCCCGCAGGCGCCAGAACCGCCCGCTGCCCAACAACCGCCCGAGCCTCAACCTGCCCCAGTTAGTGCTGAGCCACCTGAGGCCCATCCGCGGGCTCCAGCCCAGGCCCCCGGGTTCCCCGGCGGCGGCCAACTACACCGGGCGCATCTATCTGATGTCCCCTTCGTCACTGAGCCAGGGCCGCTTGGAATCCGTCTGGGAAGTATTGGACCAGGTAGCCGGCAGCGGCAACATCACCGATACCAGCCTGGTATCCAGACAAGCCGGTGTCCAGTTCACCCCGGACCTCGGGAGCGGAGAACTGAACATAGATGCACTTCAAAGCAAATTCTCCGATGCCACAATAGTTGCTCTGGAAGAGGACCGGTTGCGCATCGAGTGGCCTAGCTAATAGCCTCAGCGAACCGTATGTTGCGTCAACTCGTCTGACGAACCAAAGCGTATGGCCTCCGCCAGCCCAGCATCATCAGTCCCATGGCAACGAATGCCAGGACGAACATCAGCATGAACGCCCGGTCATAACTGCCCCAATGGTCGAAGATTAGCGCGCCCACCAAGGCACCCCCGCCCGCCGACACCTGGTGAACCATGGAAAGCAGACCGCTTACCGTCCCTAATCTAGCTCGCCCGAACAGATCGCCGGCGAATAACGGCGTCAATGGCGAAGTTACCAAGAAGGTCAACCCGTACATCAAGGCGAACGCGACGATGGCAGTCGTGCTCTGGAAATAGATGATGAACGCAAATATAACGGCCCGCATCACAAAGCTGATGAAAGCCGGACGGGCCGGGCCATAGGCGTCGGCCATCAATCCCGAGGTCAGCACACCCACCAACCCAACCAGCCCCATCCAAGCCAGCATGTTCCCCGCCAGCAAAGGCTTTACCCCCAAGTCCAAGGCGAACGCCACCACGTGGGTGACCACGAAGAAGTCCTGGAAGCCGCAAGCGGCATAGACCCCCACTAAAATCCAAAACCGGCGTGACGTTCTGATGGAATCCGGCCCAGTCGATTCCCCCACCAACCGCTCCTTAGAGGTGTCAACTTGGCTCGCTTCGCCAGAAGTTAATGCCGCCGGTCTTGACCTGACGACAAACAACACCAAAGGAACGGGGATTAGCAACGCTGCCGCGCCGAGGATGGTGTAGGAGTTCCTCCACCCTATCTGGGTCAGAAAAGCCGCCAACAAGCCAATGATGACCAACTGACCGATTGCGTTGCCGGATATTGCCGCGCTGGTCGCGATGCCACGACGGCGGATGAACCACCGGCTAATCATCACTCCCACCACCGGTTGGGAAGTCCCGGCGTGACCGATGGCGAAAATCAATCCGTACGCTACGAAGACGTGCCAGAGACTTGTTGCATGACCCATCAGGCTAACCCCAATCGCAATCAACACTCCTCCGGCGACCATCACGAAGCGCAAGCTGAACCGGTCGGCAAGGCGGCCCGTCAGCGGAAGAACCAAGGCAGACACAATCATGAACACAGTGACCATCGCCGACAATGACGACCGCGTCCAGCCCATCTCTTCAGTCATCGGCTTCAGCATCAACCCCAATGCGAACCTAGATCCGCCGCTGAAAAACATCACGACGAACCCGGCACCCAATATCACCCAATTCTGGCTGATCCGAACCAATCACCACCCCCGAAGGATAGACGCGCCAGATTAGCATTCGCCTACCATACAGTCAACACTTATCACCAGAGAAAAGCCTCCCTTTCGTAAAGGGAGGCTGGAGGGATTTCCCCACCCCCGGTAGCGCACTCGACTGTTTTCCTGTACATTTAGCGGCAACAGAACCCACCCCAGATCCCGCAGCCGCAACACCGGCCAAAAGAGGAGGAAACCATGCCTGAAACGATCAGGGAAGCCTACGTCCGCATGAACCCCAAGTCGGCAGAACTGTACCCCAAGTTCCAGGAACTCTTCCCCTCCGGCGGGGCCGGACATGACGGCTATGTCGCCTCTCCTTTCCCTATCAGCATCGCCCGGGGCCAGGGCCCGCGAAAGTGGGACGTGGACGGCAACGAGTACATCGATTTCGGACTGGGGTCGGCCTCGCTCCTGCTGGGCCACGCCCATCCGGCGGTGGTCGACGCATTAACCAAGGCTGCGCCCCTGGGTTCCCACTTCGGCGGGCCGGTGGAGTCCATGCTGGAGTGGGGCGAGCGAGTCCACAACCTGATTCCCTGCGCCGACAAAGTCCGCTTCGTGGCGTCCGGCGCTGAATCCACCATGCTGTCCATGCGCATCGCCCGTGCCTACACCGGCAAGGAGAAAATCATCCGGTGGGAGTCCCACTACCACGGTTGGCACGACTACGCCATGCCCGGCAACCTGCCCCCATTCGATGCACCGGCTTCCATTGGAATACCTCAAGGAGCGGTTGACTCGGTGATTGTTCTACCGCCGGATCTGGACTCTCTGGAGCGCACCCTAGCGGCCGACAGTAACATCGCCGGAGTTATCACCGAAGGTTCCGGAGCGTCATACGGGACGGTCCCGCTGAGCCCCGGATTTCTGGAAGGTGTGCGCCGCCTGACCCGGCAATACAACGTGCTGATGATTCTGGACGAGGTTATCACCGGCTTCCGGTGGAGCCCCGGCGGACTACAGCAGCGCATCGGCATAGACCCCGATCTCTGCACCCTGGCCAAGATTCTTACCGGCGGACTACCCGGTGGAGCGGTGGCAGGGCGGGACGACATCATGCAAGTCATGATCCAGACCGGCGACCGTCAACACGACCGCCACGAGCGGGTCCTCCACGGTGGCACCTTCAACGCCAACCCCTACTGCGCCGCCACCGGCAACGCCGCCTTGGAGATTGTGGCAACCGGGGAGATGCAGGACACCGCCGACCGCATGGCCGAGCGGCTACGGGTCGGGCTACAAGAGATTCTGGATAAGTCTGAGGTGGCAGCCTGCGTCTACGGCGACGCCTCCACCTTCCACGTCTACTTCGGCAACAGGTCAATCGAGGGCATGGACGCCAACACCCTGAAGAACGCCCCTCCAGGCATCCAGACCGCCTTCCGCCAAGCCCTCCAAGTACGCGGAGTGGACCTGATGTCCCGCACCAGCGGCGTCCTATCCGGGGTTCATACTGAAAATGACATCGACACTGCCCTGGGAGCGTTTGACGGAGCGATCAAGGCGATGATCGATGAAGGAATTGCCGGCTAAGGGCTCGGCAGTGACAATGAACCGTTCGTCCTGAGCCCGTCGAAGGACCGCTGAAGCGTTATGTGGTTCGACAGGCTCACCACGAACGGAGTTGCACCGGAAGGACGTTACTTCTGCTTAACGTACTTGTCCACCCGCATGGCCGCGCCAAGGGCCATGTAGATATCGCCGTGGCCATCAACCCAACTACCGTGAGCCGACATGGAGTCCCACCGGGCCACCACCTGTCCCTGCTTAGTCAGCAAACTCACTCTGGGTGACAGACCGTCCACGCCGCCCTCGCTGACGTGCAGGATGCCGTCAGCGTCCGACGATATATCCAGGGGACGGCGCAGGTCGGTCCACATCGTGATGAACCTACCTTCTCCGGTAAACACCTGGATACGATTGTTTTCCCGGTCGCAAACGTAAACCAGACCGTCTTCGTCCACCAAGACGCTGTGGGGCAAGTGAAACTGGCTCGGCCCCTCCTTCCCCGGCTCTCCCCAGGACGCCAGCAACCGCCCATCCGGCGAGAATCTGTGCACCCGAGCGTTGCGATAGCCATCGGACACGTACAGATCACCCGAAGGCGCAGGCACCAACTGCGTTGGATAATTGAAAGGCCCCGACGATTGGGGCACCACTTCTCCGGGAATTTCGCCGCCGGTGTCGGAATGAACACCCCGGCGGCCAATAACCTGTAGTGGCTTACCGTCCAGAGTGAATTTCAACGCCACCGAGTCAGCCCGGTCAGTGACGTACATGATATCGTCTTCAATGAAGATGCCGTGGGGGTCGGTTATGGCGCTGATGCCCCAGGAGTTCAGGTAATTCCCAGCCCGATCGAAAATCATCACCGGTGGGTCCTTGCGCTGGAAGACGTACACCCGGTCCTGGGAGTCCGTCGCCACAGAGCTGGTGTTCCCCCAAGTTTCACCAGGAGGCAACTTGGCCCAATTTTCGATGAGGGTATAGGTATAGTCGCCGGAGCCTACGGTAGTCATATCGCCTTAGACCTCCATCGGGGTTCAACTGCTTTTCGTGCCACCGGAGTTAAACGGGATTTTAACAGCACAATCGATTCGCTCCAAATAGTGACTAGGCATCCGGTGAGACGAGCCACTCGCATCCCAACCTTCCCCCATAAAGGGGGAAGGGGCAAACTCCCTCACCCAACAAGATTATCTTCCTCCTCGGCTACTCGTGTCTCCTCCCCA
>PANP01000074.1 GCA_002708395.1 Dehalococcoidia bacterium | reverse complement strand
GGTCCGGTGGGACGGGCAAGGTATCCTTTCAGGCTCGCACCGTTGCCTTGGAAGTCGATCGGCCCCGCCTAAATACGGGGGTCGTCCTCGCCAACCCTGACCCCAGAGGCGGGTTCCGCTGGAGGCACAGCCGTGGGCGCAGTTGTAGGTGGTACAGCGGTAGCCGGGACGAGAATAGGCTCAACACCGCAGGCTAGCGCAGCCACGGAACCACCCGCTGCGACAGCGGCAAGACGCAAGAATCCCCTCCGGGACNCTTTGCCTNTAAGTTATTCTTCAGTGGAGAGGCTTCCATCATCGGAAAGGAGGTCCTTCATNTTCAACTCCTCGATTTGGTGGTCCGAAGACCCTAAGATAGATTCTTGCCAATCTAGGAAATCCTGCAATATTTACGCCGCACAGGCGGGAACGGATTCTATAAGCACAGACCGTTCANACATTGGGCTTATGGTACCGGTGGAGAAACCATTGTGGAAGACCCTGATTTATTGACTTTCAGCTAGGTGCAGCACGGGTCGTCAGGACAGGTCNAGGAACACNGATGCATCTGGCGTCACGCATGTCTGAAATCTCCAGTTCNCTGAACCCTAGCTCTTGAAGAATCTCTACGCTGTGCTGGCCCAGATTGGCTGCCGGCAGTCGGTCAGCAGAAGGAGTCTCTGAAAACAGGATCTGTACGCCTACTTACCGCAGATTACTGTAATCAGGGGTTTTTTCGATATCTCGTCGGCCTCCGGCAANATAGGCGATCTGATAGCCATCGCGCCCTGATACATGCTGGTTTCAACTTTTTGACCGATACCGCATATGTTCCTTACGTGCAGTGACGCTAGGATCCCATGAAGAGCCAACATAGATGCTCCGATACTAGCCATCGGTATCGAGCAGAACATCGGACCGTCTCGCACTCCGACCTGATCGGTCATAGTTCCGGAGGCAGCTGACACGAGACCTTCATAACCNTGCCGATGCGCCCATGNGCCACTGCTACCAAAGGCGGATATGGCGCAATAGATGATGCCAGGGTTGGCATCNTTGATCGCTGANTAGCCGACCCCCAATCGCTCGGCTACACCGGNCCGGAAGNACTCCAGAAAAACGTCAGCATCCCTAGCTAATTCCAGAGATGCGCGGAGGTCTTCTGGCTGGCTNAGGTCGAGCGCAACGCTTTTCTTACTCCGGTTCCAGACACGGAATNCCGCAGAACTCTCCAACAAGTTCCCTGAGGGGTTTTGCAATTTGAGCACGTCAGCGCCGTAATCCGCCAANAGCATNGTGGCGATGGCTCCAGNCATACCACGTGTCAAGTCCACTACCTTAATACCAGCCAGAGGACCGGAGACCGGGTCTTTTGCATGCATCTTTATCCCCTGCCACTAAACTGATTCACCCACCACAAGACTNTGGTGAGGAATAAACTAAGTNCGGATATCGGCTGCCCAAGCCTCGATTCAGGCGCCATGTTANCATNGATGCTGAACCACCACGAGTCCGCTAATGGAGTATCGATGAAAGTCACCGAACGAACCACGATCAGAATCCATCCGGAACGAGCCGTACCCGAAGAAGCTGTGGAAATATTGTCGGCGGGGATGATTGCCCACGTTGGTTTCGTGGANGATGGCCAACCGCTGGTTATTCCCCTTTCCTATCACTATGACCCTTACAATCCCAGCCTGTTGTACCTCCACGGAGGTGTCAAAAGCCGGGCCATGGATCATCTAGCCAATGGCGCGCCGATCTGCGTAACGGTTACTCTGTTGGACGGCCTAGTCTACTCACGCAAGGCCATGAACCACTCCATGAATTATCGCAGCGTGGTATTGCTGGGCAAGGCCAGGGCTATCACCAGCAGACANGAAAAGTTCGACCTGTTCGACCAGATGGTCAAGCGCTACTTCACGGACCGGACGTTGGAGACCGACTACAAACCGCCCCCGGCGGCAGACTTGGGCGCGACCGCTTTGGTTGAAGTCACCATCGAAGAGTGGAACGCCAAGGCCCGGCGCGGCGGACCCACCGGTCCCGATGACGATTCGGACGACGCGACCGGCAGCGCGGGAGTGATTGAACTTCGAGAGTTGTAACCGAGCAACTTGAACGAGAGGCAGGGCAATGAGTGTTTTGACTGAAGATATGAAAAGGGTGGTCCGGGAGCAGCGGCTAGGGTACATCGCCACCGTCTGCCCCGATGGTACCCCCAATCTGTCTCCCAAGGCCACGATGAAGGTGTGGGACGACGACCACTTGGTGTTCGCCNATCTGGCTTCACCGGGGACTATAGCGAACCTGAAGCAGAACCCGGCCATCGAGATTAACATTGTGGACCCGTTCCTTCGCAAGGGTTACCGCTTCAAGGGCACGGCTGAAGTTATCGGGTCGGGCCCCGACTTCGACAAGGTGATGACGCTGTTCGCCGATCGGCAGGCCGGAGTTAACGCCCAGATCCGCGGTTTCGTGATGATGACGGTTACCCGTGCCCTGCCAGTTATCTCCCCTGGGTACGTCGGCGNCGTTACCGAATCGCAGATGCTAGCGCAATGGGAAGAGTACTACGCCTCGGTGAACGCAAACTCCCCGGCAAGCTCTGCTAGCCCCACCATCTCCTAGCTCACTGCTTCTCTATGAACTCTCCGATGACCTGAAGCAGCCGGCCGGTTGCCGGACCCAGTTCCNTGCCTGAGCCGTGGGACATCCCAGAATGACGCGCTCCCGGCCCTGAACTACGCAGGAAGCNAATAGCCGCTCCACGACTTCAATGAGTACGTTTTCGTCCTTTCTCCCGTGCGCAACACGCACGGGAGAAAGGACCGCTTTTGATTCCGATCCGACCCAAGGAGTAGACGATGCCCGACCCGGTGTCAATGACAATCTTGGCTGGCGTTACTCTGCTGGCTTTTACGATCGCNAGCGTCGCCGGTTTCGGTGGGGGATTGATTCTTATGCCGGTGCTGGTGTGGATGCTCGGGCCGAGAGAGGCTATTCCAATCATTACCCTGGTACAGGTAGTCGGGGCNGTTTCTCGAGTGGGACTGAACTGGAAGGAAATATCTTGGCCTGTGTTGAAATGGTCGGCGCTGAGTTCAATACCAATCTCGGCTCTTGCGAGTTACTTGTTCGTCGTCACGCCAGCGCCGGTATTTACTAGACTCCTGGGATTACTGTTNCTTGTGCTGGTAGCCCAACGGCACACCAGTTGGGGCAAAGGCAGGAGTATAAAGTTGCGAAGCTTTGTCTTGGTCGGAGGTGCGAACGGTCTAGTGTCCGGTTTCCTGGGAACGCCTGGGCCGCTCGTCGCACCGTTTTACCTTGCCTATGGGCTCACCGGAGTTGGGTTTGTGGGTACTGTCGCCGCTAGCGCACTGATCACGCAGCTACCCAAGATTCCCGTGTTTGCTAGCAACGCATTGCTGGGTATTGAAGTCCTATATCTAGCCGCCGTCATGGGAGTGATGGCCTTTGTAGGCTCAATAGTGGGGAAGCGGATATCCGGCAAGGTGTCCGAGCGGTGGTTTCTAGCGTTCGTCGAAACCCTACTTGTTTTGAGTGGCCTAGCCCTGATTGTACAAGGCTAGGCTCTGCTACCGCTAAGTAAAAGGGTTGTAGCTGCGCATTCGATCGGATCGCAGATTAGTGCCCATACCTAACACTAGCCATTTCCTCCGGAGTCAGGGCCAGCGACGGCATCAACTCATTCACGTCGGCCACCTTCTCCAATTCGTTCACCCGGCGGATAATCTCCTCGGTACGGGTTGAACCTAGAACCGGCTCCAACAGGTCACGGGCTTTCTTATTTACGTTCTCGGTGTCCATCGGGTTCTGGCGAGTGCCATAGGCGTGGGGGGTAAAATGCTCCACCGTCCTGCCATCATTCAAGACCACCTCCACCTTGGCGCTGCGGGGAGCATCCCGGTCCATAAGAGCTGCTGAAGGCACCAGGCTCACCCGCTCTTTCACCGCTAAGAGTTCAGGGTCCGACATACGCTCATAAGCGTGGGTGGACTCGAAAGTTACCGAACCGTCNATCAGAGCCAGTGCAACCATGTGCTGACAATTTACGTCGNGCATGGACCGTCCGTTNACGATGCGAGCTCCGTCCTCCGGAAGGTTGACGGTGACACTCGCCACATTATCCACCGTCAATCCGTGCTCACGATGCAGCGCAAAGAATGCGCCCAGAGCAGCCTGGATGGGATATCCAACCGGGTAAGGCTTGATGGCCGTTTCAGTTACCCAGAAGTGACTGCCCAGGTCCTTAATCATCTCTTCGGGCGACGGTGAAGGCGACAGGGCGTCCAATACGTTATGTTCACCTTCCAGAATGTCCCAAACTCCGGTGAACCCTTCATACACCATGGCGGCGGCAGTGACTCCGTTGCGAGCACCCATTCCGGAGAAGTCGAAAGCCTTTTCCACGTGCTCGCTGTCCCGTACCCAGCTCCAAAGCCCCGAAACCTGTTGAGCAGCGTAGGACAAAACGTAGCGCATGCCTGCCTCGTCCAACTTGGCGATGGACGCCGCCGACGCCGCTGCGCCCATGGTGGAACTAGTGCCCTCCGCGCTGCGATGGCCTCCCCGAACCAGGTCCGGTCCCAGAGCGATGAGGAAGCGGCAGCACACGTCATACCCCAGCACAACGGCACGGAGCAACTCCTCTCCCGAACTACCCTCACGCTCCGCCATGGCCAGCGCGGCGGGTACCACTGAGCATCCCGGATGGGCCTTGGTGAACGGCTCGAAATCGTCCGTTTCATCGGCATGGCCGAACATCCCGTTGGCCAGCGCTGCGTTCACGGCGGAGGTTCTTACGTCGGTCGCCAGTACGGACGATTCAGGCACGCCGCCCAGACGNCGTGCGTACTTGGTAGCCATCTCTCCTGGAACCAGGCGAGCGCCGGAGACCATGGCGGCCAAGGTATCCAGGATGCGGTGCTTCCCGGCTTGGGCAATCTCAGGTGGCAAACCNGTGTCTCTAGCTTGCACCATGAATCGGGCCAACTGTCCGGTGATGTCCGTAGCGGCCATTGGTCTTATTCCTCCATCTGTGATTGGGTCAGGCTCCCATCCNAAGCCAGTATTCGGCGGATAAGCGGGTCCTTTACACCAGCGGCCAAACCTTGGTGGCCAGGGATTCCATCTGGCGGCGTATGTCGTCGATACTTTTGCTGAGGCGTATAAAGTCCACCGTCATATGGCTGACTCCCATCTCTTCGTACCGCCTTATGTCACCGGCAATCTCTTCAGCGTGGCCGGTGAAGAGCTTCCGTTCCTCGGACGGCGAGAAGGAAGGTGCGCCACCTTCAGGAACCAGCTCATATTGATGGGTACGGTAGATGATGTCGATATCCGACATGCTCCGCCCGGCCTGCTCGGCTTGTCTGGAAAGACGCCGCATCCCGGCGGCCAGTGCCTCAGGCTCTCCCATTGGGAACTGGGGGTTGGAGCCGATGGGATACCAACCGTTACCCAGTTGGGCGGCACGCCGGATGGCGGGGCGGCTTTCGCCACCGACCCAGATGGGAGGATGGGGCTTCTGCACCGGCTTGGGCAAGAAGGATATGTTGGAAAAACTGCAATATTCGCCCTGGAAGGACGGATTGTCGCTGGTCCACAGTTCTTTGAAAGCCCGGATGTACTCATTGGTGACCGCTCCCCGCTCTTGGAAGGGCGGCAGCCCCAAAGCCTCAAACTCCTCTTGCATCCAACCCACGCCTACTCCCACGATGACCCGGCCTTGGGAGAGGACGTCCAGCGTCGCCAATGCCTTGGCCGTCACCACCGGGTTGCGGTGCGGGACAATCATGACGCTGGTACCCAAGCGAATCGTCTTGGTCTGACCGGCCAGGAAGGCCAACACCGTCAACTGCTCCATGGACTCGCCGGTGACCGACCCCGGAAACTCTCCGCCCTCGGTATATGGATAGGTTGACGATATCTCGTTTGGAACAACGATGTGGTCGCTGGCCATCAGGCAGTAATATCCCAGTTCTTCGCCATGCCGGGCGATGATTCCCAGGTTCTCCGGAGTGGCCATGGGTCCCCGTCCGGGCAGGGTAAATCCGTATTTCATAAGAGCGATTCCTCCGGTTGTTCTGAAGATCGGCGTGTTTCCGTGACCATCATATTACCCACCACAACCGTCACACCAGCGGAGTGCCGTGTCCATGCAGATTAGTGACGCAGACTCTCCATGGATTCCGGCCTTCGCCGAAGTAACGGAGTACCGCCATGACTCTCTCGTCATTCCCGTGGAGACGGGAATCCAGTAAGTTGGGTGGACAGAGTGTACCATTTGGAAATAAAGCTTCCCTGGACCCCGGCCTTCGCNGGAATGACGGGGGCTTGAGTGACGCGATCAGATGGGTACATCACGACCTATCCAGCCATCAACTCCTCAACCACCTTCCAGGTCCGGGCCAACGCTCCCCGGTGGTTCTCCACGTTTCCGGTTAGAGNAGAACCATCTTTTCTAGCCACTGAAGCCACAAACTCATGCATTTGCTCATCAGTTCGGATGCGCTGAACATCAACCAGGTTGAGGTAGAGTTGGTTCAGGTCATTGAAATCCCAGCCGACCTGGAAGAAGGCGGAGGGGGTACCCAGCACTAANCTCTCTAGCGTAACCGTTGATGCCATGGATAGAGAGAATAATGATGCCGCCAACAATGCCCGGTTAGAGATTGTGCTGTCCCCATCGAAATGGATGAAGGGTAAAGGCTNGCAGGTTAACTCCAGAACTTCCATATGGCGTGTTCGAGGATGGGGCCGCACGATGACCNACGGAAGGTCTAGGTCAATCTTGGACAACGATTCAGCTAGGGAAACAACGGCGTCGACGGTGTCTTGGGTGATGGGTGAGCCGAAGAAGGATATGACCGAAGCATCCCCGGCCAATCCATAGTGCTCGCGCACCGTTTCACTCTCGTCCGGTTCCACGAGATTGGACAAGACCTCCAGATGGCAATCACCGGTCACGCCTACGCTGGCCGGGTCCGCGCCCAATCGAATCACTTCTTCGTAGCAGCCTTTGTTGGAGACCATGAACCGGCACGGAAAATCTTCCGGGGTCATGGAGTCAATCTTGCTTAGCGTTCCGATGTCCACCACCATCCCGGTGGGTACCCCAATCTCTTTAAAGGCTCGTATCAGAGGCCACTCGCCCTGGTTACTGCTGGAACCCAGAATAGCCGCTGTAGTCTCCTTGCCTTCGATCAGCTTTCGGGCATTTGCGAATTCCATCGGTCCACGGTTGATGGCCAGGTCGAGGAACTGGGCCTCATGTCCAAGACTCAAGGCGTGTTCGTATACCGGTCTGATTTTGTTTTTATTTCCTGGGTCGTGGGCCGCGAACAGTAACATCCAATCCACCCTATCCGGTCTGGCCAGCCTCCCCGGCCATGGCCGCCTGCCGCGCCTCGGCGAGCCTGGTTTGGCTGGCGACAGTTCTCTCGTGGGACGGTCCCAACACCCGATTCCGCGCCGCCAAGGTTTCTTCATGCAGGTCGATGGCCCGTTGGTACGAGCCGACGGCGCAGTAGCTGTTAGCCAGGCTGCTCCGGCTCCGTAGCGTATCCGGATGGTCCAATCCCAGCGCCGCTGCCCGCTTCGTTAAAATATCTTGAAACAACCATATCGCTTCCGGGTACCGTCCGGCGGCGTAGTAGGTGTTGGCGATGCGGCTGCGGAACCGCAGGGAGTCGGGGTGATCCGGGCCTGATCGGACTAACAGCAGGTTAAGAATCTGCCGGTACAGGGACAATGCCCGATCGAACCTACCGGCGTACCGGCACGCCCGAGCGAGGTCGTTGCGGATGGCCAGAACCCTTGGGTGGACCGGATCCAAGTCAACGTCCAGGCGAGTCAGAACCTCATCAAATAGCTCGATGGCTGCCTGGTAACGACCGGCTGCATAGTGACTTCTGGCTTGACGCTCCAGAGCGTCCAGGGGTTCCGGTTGACCGTGGCTAGGTTCTGTCACAATCCGTTGCTCAGAACGCCATCTCTAGCACTTCCATCACTTGCTCCGGCTTGGTCATCGGGATGGCGTTGGTCTGTGCCGGACGATCATGCAAGACTTCTTCGGCGATGATTGGCAGGTCTTCCCTGGGAATCTCAAGCTCCCGAAGGCGATGGGGCATCCCCATTCCCAGAATCAAATCATCCACCGCCCTGGCGGCGGCTTCGGCGGCCGCCTCGTCGCTCATGCCCCGGGTATCGATCCCGGCCGACCGAGCTAAGAGCGCCTGCTTATCGGCGGAAACCGGCCGGTTGTATTCCATGACGTAGGGTTGGGTGACGCACGATGTGTACCCATGGCCCACTGCGTACCGGACGCCGATGACATGACCGATGGCATGGCTGAGTCCGGTCGCGAAATTGGGCGCTCCCATCATCGACATCCATGCTCCCATCAGACACCCAAGCCGGGCGTCCAGATCGTGGTTAGACTCGCGAGACCTGGGCAGGCCGCTAAATAGCATCTCAGCGGCGGACAAGATAGGAGCGTCGATGGCGGGTTGGTTACCTGTGGTGTAAAGCCGTTCGATGCAGTGGTCCAAGGCTTTCATGCCGGTGGAAAGCCACAGCCAGTCCGGCGTGCTGACAGTCATCTCCGGGTCCAATACGATGAGATTGGCGTATAGATCCGGGTGCCGTACCCTTATCTTGTGTCCAGCTTGGCCGTCCAGCACGCACCCGCTGCCCATGTTGAACTCCCCAGCAGACAGGGTTGTGGGGATGGAGACCTGCAACGGCAACTGCACCCCAGTCAGGTCCGGAGTGAGGACACCGTTGTACTCCCGCGTCACCTCAAGCAACCGCTCAACGGTGTTAATCTCCAGAGCCATCATGACGCCAATCATCCTAGAGGCGTCAGAGATGGTGCTACCGCCCACGCCCACCAGAGTATCAACCCCGGAGTCTAAGGCCATCCTGGTGACTTCCACCGCCGCCTCCATGGGCGCTCTTTGGGTCAGGCCGGAAAATGTCCCAACCAGGGTGTCGCCCAGGCCCGCAGCCGTGCGGCGGACGGCGTCGGTTTTTTCCGCCACGGTTTTGCCGGAAAGCAGCATCACCCGCTTGCCTCCCAGATTCCCGACCTCTTCCTTGAGTTCGTCGACTTTCCCTCGGCCAAAGATAACCCTGGATGGAACCGCCGGATTGTATTCTCCCTGCAAGACTGGCATGGGTGATTATGTCTCCTATATGGTTTGGATCCAGATTATCGGGAAGAACGAGAGTTCAATCCGCTAAGGGAATCACTAGATAGACTCTAGGTTCCCCACCCACAACGCGGGTTGTGTGACCCTGCCCCGTGAGATCTTCTGCCAGCAGAACGTCTCCGGGACCGCACCGGCGAACCGTGCCGTCTCCCGTGGAGATTTCGATGTTTCCGGACAGGGTAACCGTGTACTGACGCCGGGGCGCAGTGTGGTAGTCGAGGAAATAGTCAGGAGCGCTGCGGCGGATAGTGAATCCAGAAGCATTCTCCATCGGCGTGCCGTCCCCGTGAGCCCCTTCAGTGTCCACGAAAGGCTCGAAAGGGGGCAGAAAATCTTCGATGTGAGACTTCCCGTCGTCTCCGGTGTAGACCCTAACATAGCTTGGCATGGTTTCTTCTCCGGCGGTCAGCATTCAGCTATCAACGGTCAGCCTAGGCTCAAGGCCTGGGCGCCGGTGCTAATGGTACATGATTCTAGATGAGCGTCAAGAAATCCGGGAGGCCGGCGGGATCAAAGGGCTTGTTCGACCCGATGCCTCAACCCACCGATCCATGACCGCAGCATACTGTTTGAGGAGGCGGCAAGCAGTGACCGGACCATCATCCCGTAGACCCACAAGCGGGTTATTTTGGACGGATGGTTGGGATTCAGCCAATCCCCGTTGCCGGCTAGTTCCGCCAGGGTAGCCAGACCGATGAGCACCGGCCACAGGGTTGCCAGCCGCAGGCGCCGGTACCGCCGTGGAATGGCAAGCACATATTCTTCCGCAGCCTGGAAATGGACCAAGGCGATGCGGATGCCGTCCACCAACATCGGACGGGCTTGGCTTGAGGTGGACGGGTCTAGCAACGCGTCAGGCGTTAGTCCATGCGCCTCAAGTTGGTCCTGCGGGAAATAGCAGCGGCCCAGCCGCAGGTCCTTGGGTACGTCGCGGAGGACATTGGTCATCTGGAGGGCTTTCCCGAACCTGATTCCCATCTCGCCCATGCCTGCAGCGTCCCAACGAGAAAGACCGCGGGTGTGCGCAATGGAGATGGCCGTCCAGAACTCCCCGACGCATCCCGCCACAAGATAGGTGTAACGGTCCAACGCTGCGGAGTCGGGAAGAGCGGCTATATTCTCGGAGTCCTCGGTTGGAAACGTCGTCAGGTCGGCTTCCATCCCTAGGGACAGGGTACCCACCACCGCTCGGATGAGGGCGCGGTCTTCTTCGCCAACCGTCTCCAACAACGAGATTATCTGGGGCAGCGACGACAGCAGCACCCGTTCTTTGGGCAGGGCCTGTTTGTCGGTGAGGAGCAACCCGATGCGGGCTAGCGATTCAGCGTCCGCCGGGCCTTGAACCTGGGTACGAAAACCTAACAGATGGCTGAGACGTTCATCAGGAGGTAGAAGCCGGGTGTCGGAGATGGTGTCGGCGGCTCTGGCCAGCAGGTAAGCCAAGCCGATGGGTGTCCGCAGGTTGCCGGGCAGTACTCTCAGAGTGAGGTAGAAGCTTCGGGAGACCCCCTTCAGCAAGCCGCCCAGTAGCCGCTTTCTGTCGGCGGGCGAGACTAAGGGCAGCGACGATGGGGGTGTAGAAGCCGAGGCCGGGATCTTCTCAGTTGCCACTCTAACCTCTACTGGCGGGGTACAAACCTGGCGTTCCGGACGACTTAAGCCGGAATCGCTGCCTCAACCGGAGACGAAAATTCCCTGACTTCGGTGTTTTCCAAGGCCATCTTGACCAGTTCATCCACGTCCAGCACGGATTCAAGTCTGACCACCGTCTCCAGATCAGACCTGGTCTCCGGATGCTTGGGAACGAACAGGGAGCAACAGTCCTGGTCCGGCTGGATGGACGTGGTATAGGTACCCAGGGCCCGGGCAACGTCAACGATTTCTTCTTTGTTGTATCCAATCAATGGCCGGAGCACCGGCATGTTAACCACGGCGTCGATCGCAGCGATGTTCTCCAGTGTCTGAGAGGCTACCTGACCGCAACTCTCTCCGGTGAGGATCGCCATGGATTTGTGACGGCGGGCCAATTCCTCAGTCACCCGCATCATGAACCGCCGGTAAAAAATGACCCGGTAGGCCGGCGGGGTCGAGAGGATAATCTTCTTCTGAATCTCACCCAAGGGAACCAGATGGAGCTTGGACCCGTACTGGAACTTGGTCAGGTGCTGGGTCAGGTCCACCACCTTCTCGATGGANGACATGTNAACCAGGGGATAGCTGTGGAAATGAACGAACTGCACCTGGCAGCCTCGCTTCATCAGTTGCCACGCCGCCACAGGAGAGTCGATTCCGCCGGAGAGCATGGCAGTCACCAACCCGCTGGTCCCCACCGGCAATCCGCCATAGCCNCGGACTTCGTCGAAGTAAATCAGTATCTCTTTGGCTAGCACGTCCAAGTGGATGTGTAGGTCCGGGTGGGTCAGGTCCACCCTGGCTCCGGTAAGGTCTTTCACGTACTGGCCCATGTCCCTGTTTATCTGGTCCGACTTGACCGGGAAACGTTTATCGGCCCTATTAGCGGTGATGCGGAAAGAATCAAAGGACTTGACTTCCAGCAATCCGGAAAGAGCAGTCTTCACCTGTTCCAGGTCCGTTGGCGCGGAATAGCTCTTGAAAAACTTGGCGACGCCGAAGCAGTCTTGAACCCGGTCCCTAACCTCAGGCCAAGCTTCTTCATCCTTAAGCGTGAGGCCCACCATCATGTGGCCCTGCCACACGCGCTCGACTCCCGAGCCCTTGGTCGCCGTGCGTAGATTGGCCACCAACTTCCTCATGAACCAAGGACGGTTGTTGCCTTTCAGAGCTAGTTCGTGGGTTTTTACGATTACGTAGGTCTTCATACACCAATCATGAAGCGAATATCAAATAATCCGGCGGAATAATCTCGCAGCTTGGGAAGCGTTGACCACAGGAGGTATTGTACGACAAAAGCGGGCGTTAAGGAGAATAACGAGCGTCCGACAGTATGGGTTGGATTGAGGGGTGCTGCATAGCCTTCACCGGATTCAGCCGCCACAGCGCTGCGTTATCCACCCCATGGGAAAGTTATCCACCGAATTCCGGCAGTTATCAACCCATCAGAATCAAATAGTTGGGCTCACCGCTGGTGCCTTCCGTTTGCCCTGAGCTTGTCGAAGGGCACTTCCGCCGACGGGTGGTTCGACAGGCTCACCACGAACGGGAGTGGGTGAGCCTGCATTTTATGAGATTCGCTGGCCGCTAGGCGAAGATTGATTCCTTGATGGAAAGTACGTCCCGACGTAGGATTGTGTCCTCGTTAATCTCGCCGTTGATTTTCCCAGCGCCGTGAATCACCGTGGCGTGATCCCGGCCTCCCAGGAACCGCCCTACCTGAGTCGGAGTCATTTCCAACTCGTTAATCAGCAGATACATCGCCACCTGCCGGGCTTGAGCAATCTTCTGGGTACGCCCCCGCGCCAACAAGGCGTCGGTAGCCACCCTGAAGTGGGCGGCCACCGCCTCAAGGATGCGCTCCGGGTCGATGGCGTGCCGGTCAGCATCGGCGGTCATTTCCTCCAGGATACGAGCCGCCGATTGGACCGTGATTGGCGTACTCAACAAATCGGTTTGGGCAATCATACGGTTCAAGCAGCCTTCCAATTCCCGCACGTTCTTGTGTACCCGTTTGGCGATCAACTCGATAACGCTTTCACCCACCCGCACTCCCAGGTTCCTGGCCTTGGATAGGAGAATAGCCATGCGGGTTTCCAGGTCCGGAGGCTGGATGTCGGCCAGCAATCCCCATTCGAAACGGGAGCGAAGCCGGTCTTGCAGCATGGCCAAGGCCTTGGGCGGCCGGTCCGACGTTATGACAACTTGGTGCCCCGAGTTATGCAAGTCATTGAACGTGTGGAAGAAGCTCTCATGGGTTTGCTCCTTCCCGCTCATGAACTGCACGTCATCCAGCAACAGCACCTCTACGCTGCGATACCGCTGGCGGAACGCCTCGGTAGTCCGGTTGCCGATGGACGTTATGAAGTCGTTGGTGAACTGCTCGGACGTTACGTACCGAACCGTCAAACCGTGAGATGACGCAGTGTGGCCGATGGCGTGGAGCAAGTGTGTCTTACCCAATCCCACGCCGGAATAGAGGAATAGCGGGTTATAGCTCTTCCCCGGAGCATCCGCTACCGCTTTGGCGGCGCTGTAGGCCAGTTGGTTAGACGGTCCGACCACGAAGGAGTCGAAGGTGTACTTGGGATTAAAAACGGTTGCCGGTTGTGCCGGTGGCTTCACCAGCGCTTCATTTCGGTCCTGCCGTTCCTGGCCGGCTTCAGCCGATTCTAGTCCCGTTGCCTGGCCGGTCAACGACACCGATGCATCCTGGGTTTCCTGGCCCTGCTTGACTCTAAAGAGAACATCCAGAGGCCGCTCGGTAACCTTCTCCACCGATTTCTGGATGGCATTGTACATGCGGCGTTCCAGCCAGGCCACGGCAAAGGGAGTCGGCGCCTCCACAATGAATTGATGTTCGTCGTAGGAAACCCCGTCTGTTTGCTTCAACCATGTTTCAAAAGTAGGTCTAGGTAGCTGTAGTTGAAGCTCACCTAGTACGGCTTTCCAGATCTCTCTGGTCGATTGTTCATTCATGGCCCAAATGCTCCAATTTCACACACAGTTGTCTAGCCAGACACACAACAAACCCAGATGGTAGCGCTGGACCGGCCCAGATGTAGCCGACATGGATAACCATTTCGCGTCCCTCCCGGCCGGGTGGGAGGAAACGCCGGCTTGGGTCTTGGATGATTGGTGAATCTACTAACGGTCCTTAAACGATAGTTCCAGAGTCTGGCAAACCTGCCTGGAACTATCGGAAAAGCGTTGAACGTCCTACGCGGGTCCAGCAATCTTTCAAGGCGATCTATGCGCCGTGACCCGGTCCCATCACTTTCATCACGCCCACGANAGGCAAATTAGCAACCTTTACAGNTTATGTCAATGCGGAAGCGTACCAATTTGGTGGGCAATTTTCAGGCGCAGACTACGCCCGATNGCCNTTCCATATCTGGCGCGTCGAAATCCGATCATGACCCATGGCTCCTAATTTGCGGAGCCTAGCCCCGGCATATATAATCGATTCAACGTCTCTAGCACCCCAACGATGCATCTAGGCTGACCGGCTAGGTGACAAGAACTTCATACGGATCGGTGACCACCAGAATAACCTTATTCCGATGGATATTTCATCCGGTTGGCCCTCCCGAGCATCAAATAAAGCAAATAAGGGGATCAAAGGGGGCGTCCGGACGGCCCCCTTATGATTTGTGAGCTCGAACATCGCATCTCTGGCCAAGAGGAAGCTAATGCCCCGAAAGAAACCTACTCGCTTCAACGAGACTGAAGACTCCGAAGTTGCTATCGCCCAGTCCCCGGAGGGCATGCCGGAAGGGTTGACCGCCGGTGACTTGGTGGATTCCTACACCAAGATGATTCTGGTCCGAACCTTGGACGAGCGCATCTGGGCATTGAACCGTCAGGGCAAAGTACCCATCGCCGCCTCTTGCCAGGGCCACGAGGCCGCCCAACTGGGCAGTCTGCTGGCCGCTCAGAAGGACGGCCGCTGCTTCATGTTCCCGTATTACCGCGACTTGGGTCTGAAGATGGCTGCTGGCCTCACCCCTACTCAGGTGATGCTATCGTTCATGGGTAAAGAGGGTGAGCCGTACAGCAACGCCCGCCAGTTCCCCCTGCAAGGCGCAGACCTAGAGCACAACATCATCCAGATATCCAACGTGGTAGGGGCCGGCCTAACCCAGGCGGTTGGCTACGCCCTAGCCTGCAAGATGCAGGGTGAAGACACCGTGGTTCTGACCTACTTCGGTGACGGCGCCTCCAGCCAGGGTGAAGCTCACGAAGCGATGAACTTCGCCGGCGTCCACCGGCTACCGGTTATATTTATCTGCGAGAACAATCATTACGCCATCTCGACACCGCAGCGCCTCCAGATGGTGACCGATGATATAGCATCCAGGGCTCAAGGCTACGGCTTTCCGGGATTCACCGTGGACGGTATGGACCTTGCCCGGTGTTACGAGGCCACAAGAGAAGCCATCAACCACGCCCGGACTCAGGGACCGGTGCTGCTGGAGATGCAGGTGGAGCGGCTGATGCCCCACACTACCGATGACGATCATCTTCGCTACCGTACCCAAGAGGAATTGGACGGTATCCACCAGCGCGACCCAGTGGCTACTTTCGGCGCTGACCTCTTGGCCATGGGCATAATAACCGAGGAAAAGGCCGCGGCGATCAAAGCCGAGGCCCTCCAAGCCATCAACGATGCCACCGACGCCGCTGATGCCGCCAATCCCCCGGACGCCTCCACGATGTGGGGCCGGGTTTATAGCGAGTAAGGGGGGATTATGGCTGTAAAGAACGTTATTGAAGCCGTCAGGGAAGCCCTGCGGGAAGAGATGCAGCGGGACTCCAAGGTATTTATCTTGGGTGAGGACGTGGGGCGGCGCGGCGGGGTTTTCCTAGCGACCCAGAATATCATCGATGAGTTCGGCGAGTCCCGGGTTATCGACACCCCGCTGGCCGAAGCGTCCATCATGGGAATAGCCCTTGGGGCGGCGTTCCAGGGTATGCGACCGATTCCCGAGGTCCAGTTTTCCGACTTCATTTGGCCCGCCATGAACCAACTCATCGGCGAGACCGCCAGGGCCTGCTACGGCACTAATGGTGCCCTTCCCGTACCCATGACAATCAGGGTGCCATACGGCGGGGGAATCAGAGGCGGTCTGTTTCACTCGCAGAACGTGGAAACCATCTTCTTCCACACGCCTGGACTCAAGGTTGTCGCTCCGGCGACTCCTTACGACGCAAAAGGACTTCTCAAGTCGGCCATACGGGACAATAGCCCCGTCGTATTTCTAGAGCACAAAAAGACCTACCGCCTGGTTCGGGGAGAATTGCCGGAGGAAGAATATACCCTCCCCATCGGACAAGCCGAAGTCAAACGGGCCGGTGAGAACATCACGATAGTCACCTACGGGCTGATGCTCCACTACTGCTTGGAAGCGGCGGAAGTGGTGGCAGGGGAAGGCATAGACGTGGAGGTAGTGGACCTCCGTACCCTAAGACCGCTGGACAAAGAAACCGTGCTTAACTCGGTCAAAAAGACGGGCAAGCTGCTCATCGTCCATGAAGACAACGTCACCGGTGGGGTAGGTGCCGAGATTGCGGCCCTAGTCGCCGACGAAGCTTTCGAGTACCTGGACGGGCCGGTAACCAGGCTATGCGGGCCGGACGTGCCCACAATGCCCTTCGCCCAGACTCTGGAAGACGAATATATGCCCAACACGGACAAGATAGCCCAGGCACTGCGTAAGCAGGCTGCGTATTAGCGGCGGGTGGTGAGAGATTGGCGATGATTCTTGAGCTTCCTCATGTAGGCGAATCGGTGGTCGAAGGCACCATCGGCAAGTGGCTGAAACAGCCTGGCGATAAGCTGACGCGGTTCGAGCCTCTGGTCGAGGTGATTACTGACAAAGTAACCATGGAAGTGCCCTCCCCGGTCGACGGCTTTCTCCTGAAGATTCTGGCCCAGGAAGGAGAGACCGTTCCCATGGGAGCGGCCATTGCCGAGTTGGAAACCGCTGACGGCTCCAGTGGCGCAGCGCCGACGCCAGTATCGGTACCCACCATCGCAGTCCCAGCGGGACCAGCTGCAACGCCAGCGAGTACTCAGCAAGCTGTTCCCACCGGCACTACGGGGTATCTGGTCAAGAACATCAATCCGGTAGGCCCCACGGGCGGCGGTGTTGGGACGGAACAAGAAACCCGAGGGACCGAGCAGGTCGAAGAAACAGCGCCGGTATCTCGTCCTTCATCTGCCCCAGCCACCGGCGAGGCTCCCGGCGGACCCAGCCGTCCCTCTCCGGCAGTGCGCCGCCTAGCCAAAGAGCACGGCGTGGATCTGGCCCAGGTCAGTGGCACGGGCCTGGGAGGCCGCATAACCCGAGACGACCTGATGCGGCAAGTCGAAGGCAAAGCAGCAACCCCGGCAGCGTCGCCGCAGGCGCAACCCACTCCTGTGGACGCTGGACCTGACGAGCAGCATGTACCACTGACGCCGGTGCGCCGGATGATTGCCGAAGCCATGGTCCGCAGCGTCAGTCAGATCCCCCACGCCTGGAGCACGGTCGAAGTAGACGTCACCGGTCTAGTGGCCCTTCGCGCCCAGGTGAGAGCCGCCTTCGAGCAGCGGGAGGGAGTGGACCTCACCTATCTGCCCTTCGCCATCAAGGCGGTGGCGGAAGCATTGAAGAAATATCCTACCCTCAACGCAAGTTGGGGCGGCGACAAAATTATCCTTAAGCGCCGCATCAACGTTGGAATCGCGGTCGCGGCTCCCCATGGCCTGGTCGTACCGGTGATTCATGATGCCGACCAGTTGAGCATAGCCGGACTGGCGAAAGCGCTTCGGGACCTAACCCAGAGAGCCCGGCAGAACAAGCTCACCATCGAAGACGTGCAGGGCGGCACCTTCACCCTGAACAACACCGGGGCGTTGGGTTCCACCATCTCCTATCCCATCATCAACCATCCCCAAGCGGCGATCGTAACCACCGAGGCCATCCAGAAACGGGCAGTGGTGCGAGACGATGCCATCGCCATCCGGTCCATGATGAATATCTGCATGGCCTTCGACCACCGCATCAACGACGGGGCGGAATCGGGCGCATTCTTGCAGGGGATCAAGTCCCGCCTGGAGTCCATGGGACCTGACACCCCTATCTACTAACCCGCTTCCCGTGCCTGCCAACAACCCATGTCAGATAGTCCGGTTGGGTGCCGTGGAATACCAACATGCCTGGGATCTCCAGGTAGACCTGGCAACCAAGGTCCACGACTGTACACAGCCCAACACCCTGCTCCTACTGGAGCACCCCCCCGTCTACACTAAAGGCCGCCTGAGCAAACCCGATGATATCCTCTTGAGCGACGGAGAATTGCGCCAAATGGGGATCGGAGTGCACGAGGTGGACCGAGGCGGGCAGGTTACCTTTCATGGCCCAGGCCAACTGGTGGCGTATCCGGTAATAGATCTGCGGGAGTGGGGCGGGCCGGTCAAGTACGTTCGGACGCTGGAGCGAATCATCATCGATTCGCTGGCGGATTTTAAGATAACCGCTGAAACCATCGACGGAATCACGGGCGTCTGGGTGAACGGCGCAAAGATTGCCTCCATCGGAGTTAAGATTAGCCGAGGCATCGCGTATCACGGCTTCGCCATCAACGTCACCACCGACCTTTCCTACTACAGTCACATCGTTCCCTGCGGCATTTCTGACCGTCCTGTAACCTCCATGGCCGAGGTAATGGGCGAGGACGTGGACATGGCCATGGCGCAGTACAGCCTGGCATACCAGTTCGGTAAGGGGATGGGGTTTGGGATGGTGGAGGCGGAGTTAGAACTGATCCAGATCTAGGGAGTGTACCCATGCCGGTTTCTGACAAAGTACGGGGATTCATGGAGCAAGGCGGTTGGATCCGCCGGATGTTTGAGGCCGGGATTACCTTGAAGGCCCAGCACGGCGATGAGAACGTGTTCGACCTGTCGTTGGGTAACCCGGTGGTGGAGCCGCCGGAGGAGTTCCGGCAAGAGTTGCGCCGCCTGGCCGAGAACCCCATCAAGGGCATGCACCGCTACATGCCCAACAACGGCTACCCGGAAACCCGTCAGGCGGTGGCCGACGGTCTGAAAACCGAGACTGGCATCCCCTTCTCCGCCGGAGACATCATCATGACCTGCGGAGCGGCGGCGGCGATCAACGTGGTGCTGAAGACCATCCTGAACCCTGGAGAGGAGGTCATTCTCCTCTCACCCTACTTCGTCGAGTACGGCTACTACGTGGACAATCACTCCGGCGTTCCGGTGGTCGTGGCCACCGACGCGAATTTCCAACCGGATATGGCCGCCATCGAAGCGGCAATCACCCCCAAGACTAGGGCTATGATTATCAACTCGCCCAACAACCCCTCGGGGGTCATCTACTCCGCCGAATGCCTGCAGACCCTGGGCGACCTGCTGATCCGAAAGCAGCGGGAACACGGCTCGGAGATATTCATCATCAGCGACGAACCTTACCGCCGTCTGATCTACGACGGTTTGAGCTACCCCCAGGTATTCCCCCACTACGAAAACACCATCGTGGTCAACTCCCACGCTAAGGACCTAGCCCTGCCCGGCGAGCGAATCGGCTATATGGCCGTCAACCCAGCGTACCCACACAAAGACGAACTGGCCAACGGGCTAACCTTCTGCAACCGTACCCTGGGATTCGTGAACGCCCCGGCCCTGATGCAGCACGTAGTCCGGGCGCTTCAGGGGATTAGTGTGGACATAGCCGAGTACCAGCGGAAGCGGGACTTCCTGTACGCCGGACTTACGGAGATGGGTTACTCAGTGGTCAATCCCCAGGGTGCCTTCTACCTGTTCCCCAAGTCGCCCGTGGATGACGACGCCGCATTCGTCGACGCATTGCAAGAGCACTTGGTGCTGACGGTGCCAGGCCGGGGATTCGGCACGCCGGGTTACTTCCGAATATCCTACTGCATGGAAGACTGGGTGCTGGAGGGGGCCATGAAGGGTTTTGCCCAGGCCATCGAACAGGTGAGGTAGTAGGGCTAGCCGTAGTTCATCATCACCGGCGGCGAAGGCGAGAGGGCGGTTTGGGACGGGGAATGATTAGGTAACAGGCGGCCGCCAGGGCGTAGATGCCCGCCAAAGGAAGCAGCGCCCAAAAATAGCCCGAGTCAGTGCGGTCGAAGATTAACCCCATCCACACCGGCGTGCTCATGGACATCAGCTGGTCCGGAAGGTGCTGCCATCCTCGAAGTGTCGCATAGCTTCTTCGTCCAAAATATTCCCCCATAAGTGACCAAGCCAACGGATTTGAGCTCTCCGAAAAAGCCAACAGAATGACGAACGCTCCCATCTGCCAGAGTTGCCCACTCTGGTTCAATATGGATAACAGAGCCACCACGCCAGTACCCATCGATATAGAGCTAATCTTCTCCTTTGACCACTTGTCTCCCATCCATCCCACTATCGGGTTGAATATCATGGTGGCCAGGGAGAGTCCGCCGATGAATACGGTGGCGATGGCAGCTCCCGCATCATCTCCCCGGCCACTCCCAACTAGGAACCAAACCATCACCGGCGCTAGAAGGAACGACATTCCCGAGTGAACGGTGTTGCGCAGCCCCACAGCCAATACCACAAGCCAAAAAGAGATGGTGGACAATGCTTCTTTGGCGGTAAAGTCAGCGTCCGTGTACACCTGCCTGTATGGGCTGGCGGCACGAGTTTCAGTTCCAACCGCCGCTGCCGGCATAGGATTCCCTTGAGCCGCGACCCTCGACTCTGGGGGAGGATCACCATCTGGCAACAGGCCCATGCTTTCAGGAGTGCGCCGAACCACTAACGCAAGAGGCACGACGATAGCCATGATGCCGATGCCCGAGACCATGGCGGCAGTGCGCCAGCCTACCGTCAGAACCAGCAACCCCATCAAAGGCGTCACCAGAAAGCCGCCCAGACCGGTGCCGGTGGAAGCCGTGGACATGGCCAGGCTTCTCCTACGCCGGAACCATTGATTCAAAGCGGGGACGGTGGCGTTATTGTAACCAGAGCGGAAGCCCAGAGAGAGCAACCCCACGAAGACCAACAGGAAATACCAGTAGCTTTTGGTTAACGTCAGCAGGATGAAGCCCACACCGGACGCAACACCGCCAAATATCAGCATGGCCCGAGCGCCCACGTGGTCGACTGCATATCCGGCAAACGGACCCAGAAGACCCGCAACACCACGTCCCAGCATGTCGGCCAGTGAGATTGCCGCCACTCCAACGCCCAACTCTTTCCGCAACGGAGTGACGTACAGAGTGAAGCCGCGGTTGAACGTACCGTGCTTCATCGCGTCGATGACCACACTGACTGCGACGATCCACCAACCGTAGAAGACCTGTTTGCGGCGGCCCCATAGAGCCTGGAGATTTACTTCAACCACCGCTATTTATCTGAGCCGCGTATATAGAGCCCACCAACCTTATAACCAATATCCTTGCCCGCCATAATGCATTGAGGAGTCCGAACTCACGAAGCAGGCCGACATTGAGGGAAACACCTAGCGCGTACCTCTTGCCGGAAGAAATACGGGGGACATGAATCACTAAAGCGTGACAGCCGACGGCAGCGTCAGTATATAACCTTTTACGTCGAGAGTCTCTCCGAGCATTGTTATTGACCGGCGTCAGCCGGAATCTCGGCCGGACTTATCAACCAATTCACACGATTTGCCCATGGCTCAGCACTAGTTGTCGAACAATCGGGCACGATCTCAAGCTAACTATCCACTGAAGCGGATCCAGCTACCCAGGGTCATCCACGATTTTCCCGGTCTCGTGGATAACTTGCTAATATACTATGGTATAGGAAGGACAAGAGTCTGTATGGCAGGAGAGCTCTGATGGTCATCACCCGCAAGATTGCCGACTACGTAGTATCGACCCAATTGGAGGATTTCCCGCCCGATGCCGTCCACGCCGCCAAGGGCGCAATCATGGACTGTCTGGGTTGCGCCTTGGCCGGTAGCCAAGAGTCATTGGCGGACATCCTATCGGAATTCGTCCTTGCCAACGGCGGAGGCCAGTCGGCCAGCGTGATTGGCCGGGGCTTCAAGGCCTCCCCGGCCGACGCAGCCCAGATAAACGGGGCCATGTCCCACGCCCTGGACTACGACGACATCACCCGTGCCCTGAAAGGCCATCCCACTGCCGTGCTCATGCCCCCCGCTTTGGCTTTGGCCGAATCGGAGGGAGCCACCGGGCGGGAAATGCTGATGGCCTACATGCTGGGATTCGAAGTGGCGTGCAGCATCGGCGACGCCATGAGCCCGGCGTATTACGACGAATTAGGCTGGCATCCCACGGGGCCGGTGGGCGCTTTAGGCGCAGCGGTTGCCGCATCCCGTCTATTGAAGCTCGACCGGGAGCAGACCGCCATGGCCATATCCCTGGCTGCGTCCCAAGCCGCCGGTCTCCGGCAGAACTTCGGCACCATGACCAAGCCCTTCCACGCCGGGGCCGCCTGCCGCACTGGGGTCACCTCCGCCCAACTGGTCGCCGCCGGATTCACCGCCAGTCTGGACGCCATCGAGGGACGGTTCGGCTTCATGCACGCCTTCTCCGGCGGAGAGGAATACCACACGGACCAGATATTAGAGAACCTGGGCAAGACCTGCTACCTGGTGGAGTCGGGCATCGAGATTAAAAAGTACCCATGTTGCGGCAGCGCCCACCTGGCACTGGACGCCACCACCCGCATCTTAGAACGGTCTCCGTTAAACGCCTCTGACATCGAAAAGATTGACGTGGAGGTGGACTTCGACCCTCCCCGCTCCCTGATCCACGACCGGCCCCTATCGGCATTGGAAGGCAAGTTCAGCATGCAATACTGCCTGGCCGCAGCAATGTTGGACGGACAAGTGGGCATGAGCGCGTTCACCGACGAACAGGTACTGAGAGCCGAAGCCCAAGCCCTGATTCCCAAGGTCAACATGCACCGCGCCGCCGGTTACCAGGGGCAGCCAAGCTGGGTCGAAGCCTACAACGAGGTATCGGTACATCTGAAAGACGGGACGGTACTAACCGAGAGAGTCGACCGGATCGACGAGGGCGCTTTACGTGGAGTGACCATGGAAGAAATCATTGAGAAGTTCCGTGATTGCACCTCAACCGCCCTGCCTGCCGACGAAACCCAAGAGTTGATCACCGGCTTGAGCGAACTGGAACAATTGCCGGACGTGCGCCGTATGGCAGACTTGTTGCGGGGATAGGCAGTTGCCCTGCCCGCCCGGTTCCCTGACCGGAGCTGCGGGCCCACGGGGGAAGAGTGGTGACTTTAGGCCAGGCTCCCACCGGCATTTTGGCCGAAGGCCGAATCGCACGTCGCCCCGCGGCAGGCCCCGTTCAGTTGATTGTGTTCGCCGTATAGACCAGGCCAACGTTGTCTCGGATCTGGAGTTGACCGCCAGCGTCGATGACCCAGTGGTCACCCAAGCTGGACCCAACTTTGGATTCGAACCGTCGACCTAGTGGCGTTAGGCTTTCCACCAGTTCTTCCTTCAAGACACTCCCATCGTTGAAAAACTGTTCTANGTACGGCCTGCCACGGTCTNAGGTACATCANGATCTGAGTGCCGTTACGATCGTCCGACCATCTACNGATGTCTTCGCGGNTGGAGGGCAGGANGCTGTCAACGCCTGCTGNTGCTTCCTCTGGGGTGAGGCCAAGGATNCGCACATCAAGGCCCGGGTCAAAATGGGTAGTAGCCCATCCGCCTGCGCCTACCGGCATCTCCGGCAAGTAATAAACGATGAAGGTACGGTCATAGNNGCGCGAATCACCGGACTTCAACTCCAAGGCAATCGCCCGGAGTGTAGATTCGGATACCTTCTTGTTCAAGCGAACATCGATGGTTTTCCTGATGCCCGAAACTACTTTTGAATGGATGACGGAATAGTTTACATCGTCTGGAATGACCGAGGCTTTGCTTTTAAGCGGCTGAGCGGCGGCAAAGGCCGCGCTTATCGTTGCGCTGATGTCAGGGGTGGCAATCGGCGTCAAAGGGGCAGTCGTTGCGCGTAANACCTGTCGAAACTGTCGCGCCGCCGCCGGCGAATGGGAATCTTCAGTGGAACAGGACGCTAAGGCGAGAGACAGGACAGTTAGCATCAGAATCATTGCTGTCAGCTTGGAAGCAGTTATATAAGGAATATAACGGTACATAGACATCCTCAGTCAGTGGGCCTAGCGGCTTAGCGCTGTCCCAACCTTACGCCCATTTGGGCCGGATAGATTTCTGCGGGAGATATTAGCACTTCATCGCAGGTTGTAATATAAGCAGATTCTCACAGACNACCGCTTTCNAGCCACTGTATCCAATTGCCGTGGCTGTCGCAGTCCGCTAAGTGGCGAGTCGTCTTGCTGCCACTTTGGTATTGGGTCAATTCGATGGCGGAGTGATGTCCTCCGGCCCTACCTTCCAATGAGATTAGGTTAAGGTCCCGCACCGCTCCNTGCTGGTCGATAATCTCTTCGAACCGGCCTCGGGCNTGCGGAGATAGCTGGTTCAACATGTGAGAGTGGTACAGGCATAACGTAGAATCGGGCGGGATTCCCCGCAGAACCTCGGACAGCAACTCCAGAGCATCGCCGGTCAATAGATGGGGCNGGTTATCCTGGNCCAATTCGATGGCATTGTCCAGAATCAGGGCTTCCTCGCGCCGCTCCGGCCANACCAAAGCCTTAAGCCAAGCCACGGCATCCGGGTCTCTGATATCCACCGGGTTAAGGTCCAGTCCAAGTCTAAAACCAACATCAGGAATCGATGTTGGGAGCGGAGGCCGTCCTTCGCCCCGAACCACGGACGACAGTTGTACCGAGGACCCACCGTCGCCCCACCGCCGGCCATCGCTATAGGAATAGGCGTAACGGTCCCAAAACAGNTTCAATCCGGCGCTGGCTCCGATCGCCACCAGAGACAGAGGCCTTTCCCTCGCTTCCCCAATAGCCTCAGCGAATGCGGGCAACAGCACCGCGCAACGCCGCACCACGTTGGTCTGCACCAACCGAACACTGATGAGGGCGGTAATCTCCTCTCGCTGATCCAGGCAAAAAGACCGGAAGGACGGATAAGGGTCTCCCGGTTCAACTGGCCCCGGNGTCAAATCAGGATAGTAGGCTGACACCGGGTGTTCGCCACCCCTCATCAACAGCCAGTGGACGGCAGCCATGAACAGGTTGGGTACCGGTTGTCCCGGCCGGGCGTTGGCGGCGATGGCTAGTACATCGCTATCTTCAGCGATGCCGTGACAAAGGCTTTCGTAAAGGGCCGACATACCCGGACATTCCAACTCGGCAAAGCGGTGGAACACCAGTGAGAGGGTTTCTAAATCGTGCATAGATTCAACAAGATGAGGCCCCGTCGGATCAGTGACTTTCGGTCTAGCTATGGAAGTGTATCGTCGCGCCGTCACCGGGTCAAAAACGCCCCTCCTCGCAAACACCGCAAACANTCCCGCACCGGTTGACAAGAATAGGTGTGGGTAGCTACTATTTAGGGAGTTTCTGCCTCATATGATGGGGCCATTGTCTAAATCCAAAACACCATCTTTTGAAGGAGCCTAGAACAATGGGTGATAAAGATATAGCCCTGATGGCACACCTGATGCGCCGG
>PANP01000073.1 GCA_002708395.1 Dehalococcoidia bacterium | reverse complement strand
TTACACTCCTGCCGGTTCTTAGAAATCCGGCAATGTGTCGCCGGCAACTGGGTCCATTCAAAATTGGGAGGAGGTGGCGCCTGTTCCCCGGGTCCGAGATACGCCCAGACGACTCCACCAGATCCGAGGACAGGATAGGAAGCGGCATTAATCTTATCCTTGTAATCGCTGTCGGGAGGCTCCTTCATCATATCCAGACAACGCCCATGCCGATCGAATTTCCAACCATGGAACACGCAACGCAGACCGTTTTCTTCATTGCGGCCCAAGAATAAGGACGCTTGCCGGTGGGGGCAGGCATCTTCTAATAACCCGATCTGTCCGGAAGTATCCCGAAATGCCACCAACGATTCACCTAGAAGGCGCACTCTCACCGGAGGGCAGTCGGTGTCCGGCAATTATGCGGTAAGCAACGCCGTCATCCAATATCGCCGCATGACCTGCCCCATCGCCGTGCCTGGACCAGTGCGGATGAGTATATTGTTATCTGCTTCGCTGACCATGCCTCCCTCCCCCGGGAAGATGTAGCGTGTATCATATCAACCCGCCCCATGCTAGTATTGGGGCAAATCCCCACCAGCCAGCCTTAGGCACGACCAGGGAGGCGCTATGGACCTTAGCCGCGAGACTCTAATCAAGCTTTACACCACCATGGCCACCATTCGCAACTTCGAAGAGCGTGGCATCCCCGAGACCGGGCAACGGGCCATGTCCGGCTCGGTCCACTCTTCCGCCGGACAAGAAGCGGTGCCCACCGGGGTATGCGCCCACCTATCCGACGAAGACTACATCGGCAGCACTCACCGGGGCCACGGCCACTGCATCGCCAAGGGTGTGGATCCCAAGCGGATGATGGCCGAGTTGTTTGGCCGGTCCACCGGGACCAATAAGGGCAAAGGCGGGTCGATGCACATCGCCGACATGAGCAAGGGCATGCTGGGCACCAACGGTGTCGTCGGCGCCAGCATTCCTCTGGCGGTCGGAGCGGGCCTCACGTCGAAACTCAAAGACCTCAAGCGCGTCGCCGTGGCTTTCTTCGGCGACGGAGCAGCCAACCAAGGAGTTTTGCACGAGTCGATGAACCTGGCGTCAGTGTGGAAACTGCCGGTCATCTTCTGTTGCGAGAATAACGGTTACGCTCAGGCCACGCCGGTCGAGTACGCCTTATCCACCGCCAATGTTTCCGACCGGGCTGCCGGGTACGACATGCCCGGCATCACCGTCGATGGGATGGATGTCTTCGCCGTTTATGACGCCGCCGGTCAAGCAGTGGAACGCGCCCGGAACGGGGAAGGCCCCACTCTGCTGGAGTGCCGCACCTACCGGTTCTACGGCCACACGGTCTTCGACAACCCCCTCACTTACCGCACCAAGGAAGAAGAGGATCATTGGCGCGCCAGGGACCCGCTGAAGCTGTTCCGCGAGAACGTGCTACCTCTGGGAGATATCACCCTGGAGGAGTTAGACCAGATCGACCAAGAAGCCGCCGACCTCATGGAAGAGGCCATCAAACTTGCGGACGCCGGTCCCCTTCCTGAAACGGATAAGATTTACGAAGACGTCTACGTTTCATACCCAACCGAGCTGCTGAAACGCGGCACGAATATGGAAGTCTAACCATTCAGCCATCAATGGTAAGCCGTCAGGCGAACTAACAGCAACTAGCTGACGCCTGCCGCTCAAGGAGCCGTTATGTCCACCACTGCCACCAGGGAACTCCAATACCGGCAAGCCATCGGCGAGGCCATCCGCCAGGAGATGGCCCGCGACGAGAACGTAATCATCATGGGCGAGGAGATTGCCGGCGGGGCCGGGCGTGAGGATCAAGGCCTTTCCGACGCCTGGGGCGGGGCCTTCCGCACCACCGTCGGCCTCATCGGAGAATTCGGGAACCAGCGGGTGCTGGACACTCCCCTGTCCGAAGCCGCCTTCATCGGGGCAGCCATCGGCGCTGCGTCCACCGGCATGCGGACCATCGCCGAGTTGATGTTCGTCGACTTCATCGGCGTTTGCATGGACCAACTTCTGAACAACGCCGCCAAGATGCGCTATATGTTCGGGGGGCAGGCCACGGTCCCCTTCACCCTGCTCACTCGCATCGGCGCCGGGTTCGGCAGCGCCGCCCAACACTCCGAGTCTTACTACTCTATCTTCAGCCACATCCCGGGATTGAAGGGCGTCGTTCCCTCCGACCCGTACACCGCCAAGGGACTGCTGACCGCCGCCATCCGTGACGACGACCCGGCGGTCTACTTCGAGCATAAAGGTCTGTACGGCAACACCGGACCGGTTCCCGAAGAACCATACGAGCTTCCCTTGGGAAAGGCCCGGACCGTCCGTGAAGGCACCGACATCACCCTGGTGGGCATCTCGAAAATGACCTGGGTCTGCACCGCAGCGGCCGAGGAACTTGCCAAGTCGGGCATCAACGCCGAAGTAATCGACCTGCTCAGCATCTCGCCCATCGACTACGACCACGTCATCGACTCGGTCCGGCGCACCCACCGTCTGGTGGTGGTAGACGAGGACACTCCCATCTGCAGCCTGGCATCGGAGATCTGCGCGGCAGTGGCCCAGGAAGCCTTCGACTACCTGGACGCTCCCCCGTCAAGAGTCACCGCCCCTCACACCCCAGTGCCCTACAGCCGGGTGTTAGAGAACCTGTACATCCCCAACGAGGCACGGGTGATTAAGACGGTTCAGGATCTGTTCGCTCGGGGTTAGAGGTCTCAACCTCGTAGGGGCGCATGGCCATGCGCCCCTACCCGCCGAATCATTCCCCTAATGAAACAGCAATCCCCCGTTAACGTTGTAAGCCTGGCCGGTGATGAACGAGGCGTCTTCTGACACTAGGAACGCCACCATGCTTGCGACGTCGCTGGGTTCGGCGATTCGGCCCATCGGGGTGTTCTGGCCTGCCGCCTCTACTATCTGGCCCCGGAACTCCTCCAGCGACACGCCCTGCTGTGCCGCTCTGTCCTGCTCCCAGTAGCTGAGCCGGTCGGTGTTTATCGGGCCNGGACATACGGCGTTCACCGTGATTTGGTGTTGCGCCAAGTCCATTGCTGAGGCCTGGGTTAGACCCAACACGGCGAACTTGGACGCCGAATAGGCCGCCCCCATGGCGCTAGCCTGCTTGCTGGCGTTGGAAGCGATGTTGATGATTCGCCCACCGTTTCCCTGCCGAATCATCTCCTGTCCAACCAGTTTGGTGGTCAGGAAGACCGCCGTGGTGTTGATGGATATGAAATGGTCCCAGACCGCTTGGTCCAACTCGGTAACCGGGACTTTGTCCCGGCCAATGATGGCGCGGGCGTTGTTGACCAGAATGTCGATGTGACCGAAGTGCTCCACGGTCTGGCTCACGATCTGCTCGATCTGATCGCTCCGTCCNAAGTCGCAAACCAGGGGCAGNCACCTCCGTCCCATCTCCCCGATCTCCGCTGCGACACTATTTAGTCCTTGCCAGCCCAGGTTCACCTCGTGGGGTGGCAGGTCGGCGGGCTCCCGATGCACGTCGGTGATTGCCAGGTCNGCGCCTTGGCTCGCCAGCTTTAACGCAGTGGCGCGCCCCACGCCTCTCATACCACCNGCTCCGGTAATCAGGACTACTTTACCTTCCAATCCGGCCATAACATCAACTCCACATTCAATTTCCTCTGCCAGGGCAATCTGCCCCGGTCANGCAACGGATTTCGATTTGGCCACCATTATANCCGTTGCGCGACATATAATTAGGCCCGATACGATGCCNGGAGGGAATGCACAATGGCTTCATCACTGATCCGGGGAAAGTACGTCATCTGCCGGGCGGGCAACGACGCTGNTTCCAGCACAATCATCACCGATGGAGCGGTGTTCCAGCGTGACGGGCTGATCGAAGAGGTCGGCGACTACCGAACCCTCAAGGCCGCTCACCCAAACGACGAAGAGATCGGCGGTTCCAACGACATCGTTTTCCCGGGACTGGTTAACGCCCACCATCACGGACGAGGCGTAACCACGTTCCAGATGGGCACCTGCGACGATTCCTTGGAGCGATGGCTGGTAACCGGTTGGGCCCGCCGCCCCTGGGACCACTATCTGATGACCGTGTACACCGCCATGCAGATGATTGAGTCGGGCACCACTACGGTGATGTATAACCATTCCCTAACCCCCATCNCAACCCTGGAAGAAGACCAAGACACGGTTCTGAGAGGCTTCGCCGATACGGGGATGCGGACGGCATTCTCCATCTCCTTCCGGGAGCAGAACCGGGTAGTTTACGGCGACGACCAAGCATTTCTCTCGGGCCTACCCGCCGATCTGGCAGACAACCTTCGTAGTTACCTGTCGGCCGTTGCCCTGCCCGCAGAAGACTATTTCTCCCTCTTCGAATCGCTGCATCGCCGCTTCGAAGACGACCCCTCCGGCATGGTAAGCGTGCTATTGAGCCCGGCCAACCTGCATTGGGTCACCGACGAGACTCTCCTCCGAACCAAAGAGCTCGCCGGGAGTCACAACACCGGCATCCACATCCATCTGGTGGAAAGCGCGTACCAGAAGGAATATGGCTACAAATCCTGGGGCAAGACCCCCATCGCCCACCTGCAAGACCTATCGTTCCTGGGGCCCGAACTGTCCTGCGCCCACTCAGTTTGGCTTACCGATGATGACATCGCCCTCATGGCCCAGAGCGACACGACAGTTTGCCACAACGCCAGCTCCAACCTTCGCCTTAAGAACGGCATCGCTCCCGTAACCGCTATGGCCGCCCGCGGCGTCAACGTCGCCATGGGCACCGACAGCACCGCCCTGAACGACGACGACGACATGGTTCAGGAGATGCGCTTGGTTAACCATCTCCACCGTCTGCCCGGCATCAAAGAACCGGCCGTCAATCCTCATCAGGTACTTAAAATGGCCACGATCAACGCCGCCAGGCCCACCTTCTTCCACGATCGCATCGGCGCATTGGAGAAGGGGCGGCGGGCTGACCTTGTTATCCTAGACCATGCCTCGCTGGAAGGACCCTACTTGGACCCGAACCTTAACGTTGTCGACATCCTGATTAACCGCGGCAAGACTCGCGACATCAAAACGGTGCTCATCGATGGCCGGGTCGTCTTGAAGGACGGTGAGTTCCCCGGCCTCAGCAAAGCAGACGTGATACAGGAACTAAAAGACCGTTTTTCCCATCCTCTGGACCAGGCAACTTTGGAAAGACGCGGCATGGTCAACCGATTAGCTCCCTACGTGGAGAGTTTTTATGAGTCATGGAACCAGCCGGAGGCGTCGCCCCACTACCACTACAACAGCCGGACTTAGAGTTTCATTTCGGNTTGCCGGGTGCCGTGAGTCTCTCCTGGCGTGTGGTAGTATAGTCCGTACCTGAGATTCTGGAGCGTACCCACGTTCGGGGGTTTCTCCAACCCTCAATTAGGACCGCCGTTCATGCAGATTGGGATGTTCTACCAGATACAAGTCCCTAAACCTTGGTCGGCCAGCAGCGACTCCGACAAGTATTGGGAAATGATGGACCAGATAGTCCTAGCCGAGGAACTGGGCTTTTCCAGCGTGTGGATGGCNGACCACCAGTTCCGCACCGAATGGTCTCACTCCAGTGCCCCGGACGTTACCCTCGCCGCCATCAGCCAGCGCACCTCCCGGATCCGTCTGGGGATAGCCGTGACCGTGCCTCCCGTCCAACACCCCCTGCACATCGCAGCCCGGACGGCCACTTTGGATATCTTGAGCAGAGGCCGGGTGGACTTAGGCGTCGGCCGCTCCGGATACCCCTACCAGATGGCCGCTTTCGGCACCGATCTGGAAAACGCCACCGGCATGGTGGATGAAGCATTGGAAATCATCCCCAGAGCCTGGACCGAAGGGGAGTTCTCTTACCAGGGCAAGTTCTACGACATCCCGCCCCGGGAGGTCCACCCCAAACCTGTTCAGTCTCCCCACCCACCCATGTGGCTGGGCTGTAGCCAGGAAGAGACCTTTCGGAAAGCAGGCGAATTGGGTTTGGGATGCCTGGCCATGTCGGGGGGAGGNCCGGAGCGTCTGACCCAACTCATCCAAGCCTATCGCAGCGGCATCCATGTCACCAAGCCCGTGGGCAAGCTGGTCCATGACCGAGTGTCCATCAGCACGCTGGCGATCTGCGCTGAAACCCGCCAGAAAGCCCAAGAGCGGGGCGCTGAGATTCTAGATTGGTACCGGCGTCAGGGGGAACTGCGAGACGTTAGAGTGTGGCAGGAACAAGACCCCACCAACGTACCTACCGACTACCAGTGGCACTACCAGCGTTCGACCGCTACCGATTCACCCAAACGGGACGAATTATCGTCATTGGATCAAATCAAACAGGGCCGCTATTGCATCGGCGACCCCGACGACTGCCTGCGCTACCTGGAGCAATACACCCCGACNGGGGTAGACGAAATCATGCCCCTATTNCAGATAGGACCCATGGCCCACCAAGAGGTCACTGAAACCCTGCGGTTNTTCGGAAAGCACATAATCCCCCACTTAACCGCATCAGAGCAAACCAGCGGCGCCACCACCGCNGGGGACGATTAATAAACTTCGTTCTAGCCCCCTTTCGTAAAGGGGGTTGGGGGATTTCCCCCGTACCCGCACAACAAACAAGCTACTCCCACTACGATCTCCACCTAATCTTCCGCCCTCCAGTGTTAAGATTAGTTTCAGCTATCTAAGTCCCTCCCGTTGATCCTTTGCAACCAACGCAGGGTCTTGGGAATCTTGCCAGGACCACCTTGATGCGTTTATCCGCCACTCGAAGTTCCAACTACAAGTACTTGGGCTTCGGAGCNATNGCCATCGGCAGTTTTGCCAACGTGATGGACCACGGCAGCACCAACGTAGCGTTNCCGTCCATAGCCAGCAACTTCGGGTCCGATCTCCCGACCGTCCAATGGGTGGTCATTGGATACCTACTCACCATCAGCGCNTTGCTTCTNCCCATGGGACGTCTGGCCGATCTGGTGGGACGCAAAGAAGTCTACATCACCGGGTCACTAATCTTCGTCTTTGGGGCTATCCTCGCCGGATTCTCGCCCAACCTAACGACCCTGGTGCTGTCCCGGCTTCTTCAAGGCGTGGGTNCTGCCATGACCCAGGGCACCGGCATGGCAATCATCACCTCCATGTTTCCTTCTAAAGAAAGGGGNAAGGCCTTGGGTCTGATTATGACCGTAGTGGGCACTGGGGCGGTGGCCGGTCCTGCCATGGGCGGGTTCGTGGTAGATGCTCTGGATTGGCGTTGGGTATTCTTTATCAATGCGCCGCTGGGANTGCTGGGAGTCCTGGCGAGCATCATCGTTCTGGATTCCCGAAGCTCCCGGCNGGCGAGTGACGAGAGCCGTCAGCATGGATTCGACTGGTTCGGAGCCATCCTNTCCACCGCCGCGCTGGTGATATTCCTGCTGGCGNTGATGAACNTCCACCGATTCGGTCTGGATTCGCCGCTCATCCTGACCGGGTTTCTGGGCTTCTTCGTGCTACTGGGCACATTCATCTGGTGGGAGTTGCGGACTTCGATACCGTTGCTGGACGTAAGGTTATTTCAGAGCAAGACCTTTTCCTTCGGCACCTGCGCCGCGGTCCTCATATTCTTGGGCAGCTCAGCAGTCCTGGTCTTGACCCCTTTCTACCTACAAAGGGTGCTGGGATTTAGCGCAAGAGATGCCGGGTTAATGGTGGTTCCAGGAGCACTTGTCATGGCAGTGTTAGGACCCATAAGCGGTGAACTGTCCGATCGGTTCGGGCCGAGGCCGTTCACCATGGGAGGCCTGGCTCTATCCGCCGTCGGTCTCTTCATCCTCAGCGGACTCACCGAGACATCCAGCATAAGATTAATACTGCCAGCTTTGATTCTCACCAGCGCCGGAATGGGGACTTTCTATTCAGCCAACACCAGTTCCATCCTCAGCGCAGTGCAGATGGTACGGTACGGGGTGGTATCGTCTTTTCTCAACCTGACAAGAAACGCCGCCAACGTCACCAGCATCGCCGTGGCTACCGCCATCGTTACCGCGACAATGGGGTCGATGGGGCATGAGCCAAGCTTAGCTGCGGTGCAATGCGGTGCGGATTCCGGGGTGTGCAGTGCCTTTACTTCGGGTATGCAGAAGGCCTATCGAGTGATGACCATTATGCTGATTCTGGGCATGGCAATATCCGCCTTCAAGTTCCAAGGAATCAAAGAGTCTCCACCTCAACCGGCGTGACCCGGGGGATGGAGACTCATCTGTCCTAGAGGCCTGTTGCTTGAACCGGGTTAGCCAGCGGACTCGAAAGCCAAAGTGGCGTACCGCAGGAAGATGCCACCTCTGGGTTTGGCCAATGGTCCATTGGCAACCAGACAAGCGATGACATGCTTGGTACCCGGTACAGCGCTGTTGCTCACTTCGACGCGATGCTGGGCGTTTATGCCGACGACAACGCCGGTGGCCCGATCAATCTCGCCGTCCACCCACACCTCACCGTAGTTGTCAGCGTTGGTCTCGAAGAAGACCCGGGAGCCAGCTATGCTCACACCATCGATGCTTTCCGGTAACTGGACGGTGCAGCGCCACCAGCCGAAGGTGAATCCCACCGAACGGCTTGCCCGAACATTGGTGCACTCTTCCCATCCGGAGTCGTCAAAATCGGCATCGAGAGCCGGACTCGCCAGCATCTGAGACACCAGTCCCTCATTGGGCTCGCCGGGAACCAACCCGTCAGCCACGCGCCAGCCAGCGCTTACTTTCGCTCTGTCCTCGCCATCATTCAGGTCTAAAGCCACTCTTGGCATGTCCCTCTCCTCAAGATAAGATTCTTGCTGCAAAGCCCTTCATTCACCACAGAGGGCGCAGAGGACACGGAGAAACGGAAATAAAACCTAAAACTCTGCGTTCTCTGTGGTGAAATNAACCGCTCGTATGCGGACAGGCTCACGGGGGAAACGCTCAGTCGCCGACAACTTCCCTGACCCGGCGGATGGCGTCTATGTTTTCGTCAGGGGTGGTGAAGCCGGCGCCACCGGTGTTCACCGAGATATGGGAAGCGCCCATGTCCGCCCACGCTTTCAACTCACCTGCCCAGTCCTCCGGCCCTCCTGCGGACACAGTGATCCGGCCCTCAAGACCCACGGCATCCGGGTCACGGCCTGCGTCGACGGCGTATTGCCGCACCCGGGCCACGGCCTCCTTCCCTTCCTCGTTCGGCGGCAACATCGGGAACCAACCGTCGGCCAAGCGTCCGATGCGCCTCAATACCCGATTGCTGGGAACGTTTCCAGCCCCCGACCCTGCGCCCATCCAAATGGGGATCGGCCGCTGCACCGGTAGGGGATTGATACCAGCGTGGGTGACGCGATGCCACCGGCCTTCAAAGTTGACCACATCCTGGGTCCAAAGAGCCCGCAGAAGAGACACTTGTTCCTCGTACTCTTGGCCTCTTGTGCTGAAATCCTTGCCCAGCGCCTCGTATTCCACCGGGTTCCAACCCACTCCAACACCCATACGCAAACGTCCCCCGCTCAGCACGTCCACTTCAGCAGCCTGCTTGGCCACTAGGACTGTTTGACGCTGGGGGAGGATTATGATGCCGGTGGTCAGTTGCAACGAAGTTGTGATGGCGGCCAGATAGCCCAGCAGGGTAAAGGGCTCGTGGATATAGCTCTCGTAGGTATAAGGGAAGCGGGGGACGTCTGGGTGATGTTGCGGGTCCGCGCCCAACACATGATCCAGGGTACGAATGTGACTGTACCCCAAGTCTTCCGCCGCTTGCACGTAATCCCGCACCGCGCCAAAATCGGCGCCGAAGTCGGTGATTGGCACGCTGACACCGATCTGCATTAACCCTTCCTCCTACCACCCAGAATACGTAATCCTAGGTGTCACCCACAATCAATCGTAAAGCCCCCTTTCGTAAAGGGGGGTTGGGGGATTTCCCCGGCTACGCCGGGACCGGCCCGTCCTAATGAGCAGCAGCGGCGGCCTGTTTCTTCAGTTCTTCGTCCCAGGGACCGGGGAATCGGCCTTCGCCGTTGCCCAGGTTTGTGAACAACTTTTCCTGGCGAGGCCATTCGCTCCTAGGCAACTCATAGAACACCTCGATGCCATTGCCATCGGGGTCTTGGATATAAACGCCCATGGAGATGCCGTGGTCGCCTACCCGGACTATGGGGATGTTCTTCTCTTTGATCCTCAGGTAGAACTCTTTTAAGTCCTCCAGGGTTTCCATGTACCAGGCCATGTGGTTTAGGCCGACCCGTCCTCTTTCCGGTCCTGGAGCGTCATCGCCCACTTGCACCAACGCTATCTCATGGGACTGCTCGATGTCCGCCGACATGAAAGCGGCGTCGGGCCTGAGGTCGTAGGTGTGCAGGCCTAGAACGTCCTCATACCACTCTCGCGAGCGTGCGGCGTTGCGTACGAAGATGTTGACGTGGCCCAGGCACTTCGGTGTGTAGCTCATGATGTTCCTCCTATTAGAGGTGCTCGGTTGCGAGGCTCACAGTATCACACACACAGATACCACGCAACAAAGTGACTGTATCCCATCCGCCAGTTTTGATAGTAAAAGATAGAGTGGCTTTATCTGACCCATCTTTCGCTTATAATGACCGCGTCGCCAACCCCGGCGCAGGCGAAAGTAAACCATCATATCTCCCCAGAACAACCACTCGAAGAGGGAGGAGACATATGGATACCAACGGACCTAAGGTATTAACCCAAGAGTTCGGTCCTCTCCAAGGAGTCCGCATAATATCCAGCGGTTCTCTCATCGCCNAGCCCTTTGCGGCAACNATGGCCGCCGAGATGGGGGCTGAGGTGATNCAGGTTGAGCGCCCTGGACAGGGAGACGGCCTTTGGAGAAACCTGGAGTTCCCCATCACAGGCGACAACGGCAATACTGTGGCCGCAGCTTGGGTCCAGGACCGTCGCAACAGCTTCCACGTTACTCTGGACACCGGCAAACCTCGGGGCCAGGAGATATTCTTAGACCTTCTCCGCCAAGCCGACATATGGATGGAAAGTTCCATCCCTGGGACTTACTCGGCATGGGGNCTGGATGACGAAACGATACTCAAGGCCAACCCCCGCATTGTCATCGCTCATGTCTCCGGCTACGGCCAAGATGGNAGTGAGGANTACTTGAGCAGAGCGTCCTATGACTTCATCGGCCAGGGCTTCGGCGGTTCGATGAATCTGACCGGCTTCGCCGAACCAGCAACTCCCTCGCGAGCCGCGCCATGGACAGGGGATTTCATCACCGCCCTTTTCTGCATCTGGTCATCTCTGGCCGGGTACATCCACGCCCAACGCACCGGCCAGGGCCAAGTGATNGACCTCGCCCAATATGAGGCGATTCATCGTGTCCTCGCCGGCACCATGGTNGCCTACTATGAACTTGGATTGAACCGGGAGCGCTCCGGAAACGCGGCGGGCATATTCCAGCCCTACGACACATTCCAGGCCAGCGACGGTTGGGTCAACCTTGCTGCTCTCGGCGGCCCATTCAATCGCTTATGCAGNGTGATTGGTCTGGACCCNGAGGAAGAGAGATGGCAGAAGGCTACCACCGAATTAGACTCTCCCCATGGTATCGAGTTCGACGCAATCCTGAGAGGATGGGTGCTTGAGCATACCGTGAACGAATCAGTTGAAATCATGAACGCCTCTCAGGTTCCGTGCTGCGCTATCATGACCCCAAGGGACATGGCGGAAGACCCTCATTACGAAGCGCGTAACGTTCACATCGAGTGGGAGGACCTGAATCTAGGTAGAACGGTAAAGGGTACCGGCATCGCCCCCAAGTTCTCGGAAACGCCCGGCAAGATATGGCGAGGGTCTGTGCCCGTGGGCCATGACAACGAGATGGTATTCCGACAACTCCTGGGTATTACATCCGAAGATCTAGCCAAGTTGGTTGAAGACGGAGTCGTATAGTGAAATTCCACCTGTTCATGCTGCCCACCATCGGCCGCCGACACGAACTGGAACAGGGCATGGCCGGTCTGCGGGACGACCTGTATCAGCGGATGCTCAACGAGATTGACGAGCAGGCTCGATTCGCCGACGAACTGGGCTACTACGGGATGGGGTTCACTGAGCACCACTTCCACGTCGAAGGGTTGGAACTGTCCACCAACCCCATCATGCTGGACGCCTTCGTTGCCATGCGCACCCAGAACTTGAAAGTCGGCCAGTTGGCCTTGGTGCTGCCGACCCATCACCCGCTACGGGTAGCCGAAGACATAGCCATGCTGGACCAAATGACCAAGGGCCGGGTCTACGTGGGTTTCGCCCGGGGCTACCAGTCCCGGTGGGTCAACACTTTCGGCCATCCTATAGGTGTGGGCGCAACCTCCTCGGACCATTCCGAGCAAGACGAGATGAACCGGGCCGCCTTTCAAGAGTCCTGGGAGATTATCAAACTTGCCTGGACCAATGACACTTTTTCTTACGATGGACGGTTCTGGAAGATTCCCCCGCCGGACACGCCTTGGCAGATACCCGCCACGTTAAACTGGGGCCAGGGCGCAGCGGCAGAGGAGCCGCTGAAAGAGATTGGAATCGCCCCCAAACCTTTCCAGAAGCCTTATCCCGACGTATATGCGCCCTTCACCTTCAGCGCCACCACCGCCCGATTCTGGGCCAGGGAAGGCGGCACGCCGGTGGTATTGTCGGACAACGTGGAGTTCTGCCAGTCTCTATTCAAAGCTTATCGAGAGGAAGCTCAAGGAGCGGGAAGGGAGCTGAGGCCCGGTCAGGGAGTGGCCATGGGGGCAACATTGTGTATCGCCGATACCGAAGAGCAGGCTCAAGAGTTGCGGGATCAATTCGACTGGCTATTCAACGCCTGGTTCGTTCCCTTCGGTTTCCCGCCTGGGCTGGTTCTACAGGGAACACCGGAGAGTGTCACGCAGCAAATCAGGGAGTTAGACGGATCCCTGAACTTCGAAGAACTGTTCCTCTGGATATCCACCGGGCTCTACGAGCACTCGGTAATGATGCGGCAGATAGAGCTATTCGCCACCAAAGTCATGCCCAACTTCACGGACTAATCAGCCTCGCAGCCCTACAGCCCCGGTAGCAAGAACTGGCCGAACCGGCGCGCCTGGTCTACAGCGTCGGTTACTGGCCAGACGCAAATTTCCTTGGCCCCGGCCGCCATCCAACGCCGCAGNAACTCTTGGCACTCCTGGTAGCTGCCCACTAGGAAGTGCCCGCCTTCAAACTCGAATTTAGCCCTGATTGTCTGCTCGATTATGGGCACNGCCACAGACCTGGCCCGGTCTCCATCTTCATCGATGTACATGAACATGGTGTTCACGGCGTTGGGAAAAGTTCCGGGGTCCTTGCCGCGTCCAGTGAGGGCGGCCTTTAAGTTGGCGAAAGCCTCGCTGAACTCCTCCGGTGTGGAGTGCCAAGCGGAAGACACCCAGCCGTCCCCCAAGCGCGCCACTCGTCGCATCCCCACCGGCGACCCCCAACTGGATAGCCAGATCGGCACGCAAGGCTGCTGTAAACCTCTGGGAGCGACGGTCACATTGTCGAAGTTGTAATAGGGACCGTGATGACTTACGTCCTCTCCGCTGAGCAAAGCCCGTAGCGCCGGAACTCCGTCCTCCAGCATCTTCCGCCGCTCTTTGAAGGGGATGCCAAGGGCCAGAAAGTCGGACTCTGTAGAGCCTTCGCCCACGCCAACAATCAGGTTGCCGCCGCTCAGAACATCCAAGGTCCCATATGTCTGGGCGATGGCCACGGGGTGCCGCAACGGCAGGCCGATAACCCCGGTCGCGATTCTCATCCCATGTTCGTTAGCCCGGCCAGCAACGGCCGCCAGCATCATCAGGCAATCCAACCAAGGGTCCATGTAAGCGATATGGTCGGTGACCCAGACAGAGGAGAAGCCGGACTCCTTGGCGGCATCTACCGTGTCGGTTAGGAGAGCAGCCGAGGGCGGATCAATGCCCGCGCCGGGAAGCATCCTGACCGGCAAGTGGACGCCGAAGGTAACGCCGTTGGGAGCCATACATATTCTCCTAGGATGACGAATCTCAATGAGTCTGCCGAAGAAATAGGGAAATCACGTAGGGGCGCACGGCCGTGCGCCCCTACAACACCGGTTGATTGAATCAGCGACTTATTCCGCCGAAGGCCACTGGACTAGGTCTGGCCTTCCGAGTGGGACCCCATATCGATGGAGATAACTTCGTCGGCGGAGAGCCATACTTCCGAGCCAACCAGCTCCGGCTGACCCAAGGCATCCAGGTAACAGACCCGGACAGTCTGCTCCCCGTCGTTGATTGACAAGACCTCGGCCAAGTCGCCGGTGTCCAATAGGACATTGAAGCCTACGGACAGATCCTGAAGGTTCACTGGTTGCTCCTAACCCCTACGCGGAGGAAATCTCTAAAGAATAGATTGACGGGCTAGTGGACAGGCCCCTTAAGCGCCTCTTCCCCGTCCAATCTTGCCACCATGTCCCTAAGAACGGGAGCGTATTTGCCAGCCTGGCCGGTACGGCGCATGAGACCCCGCCGGGCATAGGCCCAGGGATCTTCCTGACCTTCCCATGGCAAATCGATGCATACGTTGGCCACCGGGTCGCGGAAGACGTTCATGGGCTCGCCTTCGTCCTCGATTATAGCGAGTTGCTGGCGCAACATGCGCCGGTAGAGGATGATGCCTTTGTCCGACTCTCCCAGCTTCTCCTGGGAGCGGTCGGCGATGGGACCTTGAGTAACCCAGGCGGCGATGTCCTGGCCACTGTTGTTGTCCATGAGATTCCAATCGGCGTTCCCATCACCGTCAACGGGCAGTGGAACGTGGTAAAAGGGAATCGTTTCCTGCTTCTCAACCGTCTCTCCGGGCGGCTGGGGATAGGCCGTGAACCAGATGTGCAGGGTGTGGGTGTCGTCCACCGGCACCCGGTATTGGAAGTTGCTGCCCACCCGCAAAACGTTGGGGAAAAGGATGGGATGGCCGATGCGCCAGTTTGGGTGGTCTTCGGTTTGGCCTCCCAGAACCCGCCGTTTGATTATTCCGTGCTTGAACTCGTCGAAGCCAATCTTCTCGTGGTCGAAGTTGCCGGTTATCTGGCCTTCAGGGACAGGGCCCCCTTCTCCCACCCGGAAAAATTCCCTTTTCAGGTCCGTCCGCCCGATTCTCTCCAGCACGTAGTCGGAGAAGCGGCCGTGCAACCATTCCACGTGGGTCGGGTCCAGGGAGTTCTCCATGATTTGCAGCCAGTTACAAGGGACTATCGTGCTTCCGATGTCTCGAAGCACNTTATCCCAGACAAACATGTCCCACCGGGGCAGCAGGGGAGCCGGGTCAGGCCCGAGGTAGGCGAAGATTAAGCCAGCGATTTCCTGAACGGGATAGCCGGTAATCTTTACCCGGCTGGGGAAGGTGCTTTCAGGGGATTCCGCCGGCATTTCAACACACTGACCGGTTTCACTGAACATCCANCCATGGTACGGGCACCGAAGTCCCCCGTCCTCGGGAATCCCATATTCCAAGGAGATTCGACGGTGNGGGCAAGTGTCGCCGATCAAGCCCAGAGTACCCTTGCGGTCCCGGTAGAGAATCAGGGATTCGCCAAGCAGTCTGACGGGTTTAACCGGGTTTTCGTCCAGTTCGGCCAAAGCGGCGATGGGCTGCCAATAACGGCGCATCAACTCACCCATGGGAGTGTTAGGTCCCACCCGGGTTAATCGATCATTTTCCTTGACGGTTAGCATGTCTTCTCCTCCCCAGTAGACGCCATGTTAACTATATCAAAACTGCCCTTCATTGCACCTTGCCAATAACCCCGGGTTGAAGCATCTATCAGGCCAATCTCACCTTGGTGCTGAAGTCGTAGTCGGGTGCGATATTGGACTCGAACCGCCAGATGACCCGGTCGGAGGGAAACTCTCCGGCGTGGACCCGGCGCAGATAGTCCATTATCAAAGACCAGGCTTGTTCCGCCTCTTTGGGCCGGTAGCGGCCGGGCATGGTGGAGTTGAACCAACCGTGGGGCATGTCCCGGAACAACTTGAATTCATAGCTCTTGCGTTTGGATTGGAGAAGATCCTGCAAACGCCGCACGTTTTCCACCGACACCACCTGATCATGCTCGCCGAATATACCCAATATCGGTGCCTGGATGCCTTCCAAGATGGTTTCGTAGGGGACCGGCCTGGCTTCGTCCACCTCCCAGACCCTGGCTTGAGCGCCGCCGTACACGACGATGTTCGCGGAAATCTCATGCCGGATGCTGTTCAACACTAAAGGATAGTCACCGCTTTGGCAGACACCCATCCCAACGATGCGGTTCGGGTCGACCTGGAGGTGGTTCAAAAGGTAATCCAGGCTGTCACCCAGGTAGGATTTCAAATCATCGTCGGTGATTGTCACCTGTATGTCGCCCCGGTTCAGGGCATCCATGTCCCCTTCCCAACGGGAGAACAGGTCCGGAGCGAGCCCGATGTAGCCGTGAGCTGCGAACTTAGCGGTCAGGTCCAGGGTATGTTGGATAAGACCGTAACGTTCGTGGCCCAATATCACTGCGCCGAAAGGACCGGTCTGGTTCTCCGGCATGGCCAGGAAACCTTTGACCCGGTCGCCGAACGTGACCATTGAGGTTATTGCTCCAGGATAGGAAGGGTCTTGCATGGGGACTCCAGTTGCTGAGGATGGGAAGGGCTGGGGGGCGAAATCCCCCAACCCCCCTTTTACGAAAGGGGGGCTTTTTAGGTACGGGGATGGTTGGACGGGCTTGCCGAAAGCCGGTTAGTGGAGGGTTAGGCTTCGTCTTTTCGGGCTTTCCAATCGGCGATCCATTCCAGGACTTCACCCAGGGGTAGNACGTCGGCGTATTTCTGGTTCATGTCGAAGAGGTTGATGGCGTGGGCCGACTCGTGCCGATCAAAACACCCCTCTTCCACGACAATCATCCGGTACCGGTTGGTGCAACCGTCTACCACGCTGGCCCGGACACAACCGCTGGTGCTCTCGCCGACGGTGATGAGGGTATCGACGCCCAAGTAGTTCAGGTGGCCAGCCAAGGGGGTGCCCCAGAAGGCGCTGGGAGAGGATTTGCGTAGGAAGGCTTCTCCGTCAATGGGAGTGACTTCATCGATAATGTCGTACTGGCGGCTTCGGCGTTCGGCGGCAGCGGGGTCCGTGACGACGGGCCGGCGGTCTCCCTTGCGCGTGCTCCAACCTTCCACGCCACAACCGTCAAGACCGGTCATGTGAATCACGGGTATTTCGGCGTCTCTGGCCGCTTTCAGCAAAGTCTGGATATGNGGTATAGCGTCCCACGCNGCTAGGCCGCAACTCGACGGCCAGGTTTTCACCGCTTCCAGCAGCGGTTCAGGATCGTCTCCGAAGACCCACCGGTATAGGTCCACCAGCAACAATGCGGGATTTTCGCCAAATCCCACGGGCTTCCTCCCCGTCAACGCCAGGTGGGCTTTATCTTGCTCGGTGAGAAAAGAATCCCATACTCGTTGTGTCATTTGGTANCNCCTTTTCTTGATCGGATATTCGGTCCGCCNGCGATAGATATCGAGCATCACAGCAGTACATGGATGGTGCGTGTTGCCGAGAATCTACCACCGTGTTTGCCCCTAGTCAATGGCGGTTCCCTGGTTACGCCCGAGTCCAAAACGTGCCATAACCCCGGACATCCTCAGGTTGACACCTCTTAAGTTGCCCATCACAATAANATCTATCAAGATTCAAGCCATAAATATTGGAGGGTCGGCATGACTCAAACCGCTACTTACACCATGGAAGCCTTCGTAGACGATGTAAAGAAGATATTCGCTTCCACCAAAGACCCCCTGGCCCAGGCCCAAGCAGTGTCTGACCATATGGAAGACTTGCTGGCGGAACCCGATTGGCTGCAAGAAAAGCTTAACCTTCCGGAAGAAGGTGGATTTGGCCGGTACGACCTCCATCAGGACCAAGAGGACGGCGCACCCGACCCCGGATTCCTCTTGATGTGTACCGTCCAAAAGCCAGGCCAGGACAACCTTCCCCACGACCACGGCGCAGCCTGGGTGGTCTACGGCGTGTATCAAGGGACCATCAAGCAGACCAAGTGGCGTTGGTTCTACCCCGGAGAGGGAGTCGACTCACCTCAGATCAAAGAAACCGGTAACTTCGATCAAGGCGAGGGAAAGGTTGCTTTCTTCCTACCCGGAGAGATTCACGACACCGTCAACGTCACCGGCGGGCGAGCCTTGGTAGTGCGTCTGGAGTCTCAAAAGCTGACCGAGGTAATCCGGTATCAGTACGACCCCAAGGCCAACACCGTAACTAAGATGGACCGGTAGCTCCCCCACCACCCTCATTCAATCACGGGGGTCATTCGTTCCACGGGCGTCAACTAGCCCGGTATCACATCTAGTCATGTATCATGGATGCGTTACCGGGCTTATTTTATGAATCTTCCGATACAGAAGGCCTTCCTTGAAGCTAACCTTGGCGATTCATCCCATCACCGAACTACGCGCCGGTCCCAACACTGAGCTTGATGGATCAAGCCTTCAGATAAATGTGGAGGAATTGCGCCAGTACCTCCTGGAAGACCAACGATTGAGAACGGTGGACTTGGAGATTGTCAGCCCCGGCGACATATGCCGCGTCGGCTACGTGTTCGACATTCTGGAGCCTCGTGCTAAAGAGCCCGGCTCCGGTCCGGATTTCCCCGGTATCCTGAGCCCCATCGCACCAGCGGGTCAGGGAACGACCCACGTGCTGAGAGGCGCAGCGGTCACCGTGGTGGATGGCGGTCAGCCGGGTGGGGAGTTGGGTTACACCTCCAGGCGAGGCGGCGTCGCCAAGATTCTGGAGATGAGCGGTCCGCCGTCCGAAGCCTCACCCTACGGTAACTTACGGCATCTGGTAGTAGTTCCTCACGCCCACGCCGATGTCCCCCGCCATGCAGTCCTGAACGCCCTGCGCCTGGCTTCGGTCAAAGCCTCGGTTTATCTGGCCAGGTCCGGCATCGGCAAGACTCCAGACAGCACCCAAGAATTCAACCTGGACACGCCGTCCAGCGAAAACCGGAGCAGTCTTCCGAGAGTGGCTTACATCGGCCAAGTCCACGGTCATCAGCACGGGACTGAAGTTGACGAGCACATCCTCTACGGTGGCAACACCAAAGGTATGCTACCGGTGACGTTGCACCCCAACGAGTGGTTGGACGGGGCTCTGGTCATTTCCTACTCTTGGGGCGCTCGAGGTCTGGAAACCTATTTCCACCAGAACAACCCCATCATTCTGGATCTGTACCGCCGCCACCAAGTCAAGGAATTAACCTTCACCGGGGTCATCGCCACGGCATCGTCCGGACTCCTGGACGAGTTAAACCGCAACGCCATGCTGGCCGCCCAGATTGCAAAGAATACGATGCACGCCGATGCCGCGATAATCACCAAGTACGCCGGGGGCGCTCCCCATTCCGACATGTTCGAAACGGCCCGGATATGCGAGGACATGGGGATAAAGACCGCAATCATGGTCAGCGACACCGCGCCTGACCGGCGGGCCGAGTCGGCGGCGCTGATGAACATCCCCGGCGTAGACGCAGTGGTCAACGTTAGCGAAGCCGCCGACATCTCTTGGCCCGCCCCACCCGTCGAAACAATCATCGCCGGCAACCCGGACGTGGGAACCTATTTGGTCAACCTGACCGAACTCCCAGGCGTCACCATCTGCGGCGTGACTAACAACCAAGGCGCATCAAAGCTGCAGTCGATGATTTACTAGAGGGGCTTGAGTCAAGCGGCCCTTCGTCATTCCGGCGTAGGCCGGGATCTAGAAAAGTTCATCCCGCAATAATACTGGACCCTGGCCTGCACCCAGGCGACGGCGGGCGGGTTTATTTCATAGGGAAGAGACCGCTACACTGCACTAAACTCGGTCTGGCCGAAGAAAGGATATCAAATGCGAATCGTCTATTACCTGAACCAATTTTTCGGTGGCATCGGCGGCGAAGAGGAGGCTGGGCGGCCACCGGAGGTACGCCCCAACGCCTTGGGGCCCGGCCGGCTTTTGGAGCAGATACTGGGCGAGGACTCTAAGGTGGTGACGACCGTCATCTGCGGTGATAACTACGCCGCCGAGAACGCCCAAGCCGTGATTGCCGCGGTAACCGAGGCAATCACAGAGGCTCAAGGAGATCTTCTGGTCGCCGGTCCTTGCTTCCAGGCGGGCCGCTACGGCGCCGCCGCCGGAGCCGTTTGCGCCGCCGTCCGAGACGAACTGGGCATTCCAACAATCACGGCTATGGCCTCGGAGAATCCCGGAGTGGACCTTTATCGTGAATCGATCTACATCGTGGACTCAGGGGACGATGTTTCCCGGATGCGGGATGTTCTCTCTAGCATGTCACGTCTGGGCACTAAGCTGGTCAACAAGGAAACCATGGGACGGCCCGCCGACGAGGGTTATTTCTCCCAGGGCAAGCTGCGTTCCGAGTTTGTCGCCCAAACGGCGGCTCACCGCCTCAGCCACATGCTTCTCTCCAAGGTCCGTGGCGAGTTCTTCGAGGCAGAAGTGCCCATCGCCTCTATCGACTCCACTCCTGCCCCGCCTCCGGTGCCGGACATGGCCAAGGCGACAATAGCGCTGGTTACCGATGGCGGTCTCGTCCCATCCGGAAATCCCGACCGCATCCCCAGAGCATTCGCTCAGGTTTGGGGAGCCTACCCCATCGAAGGCATGGAGTCGCTGCTGTCCGGAGAATACGAGGTGGCTCACGGCGGCTACGACAACCGCCCGGTGGAAGAAGATCCCCACCGGCTGGTGCCCGTTGACGTACTACGGGAGATGGAGCGGGAAGGTTTGGTGGGCAAGCTACACCCGGAATTCCTGTCGACCACTGGGAACAGCAACCCGCTGGAGAACAGCCGGCGCATGGGCCGGGAGATGGCGACTAGACTGATAGAGGCCGGTGTCGATTCGGTGATACTGACATCGACTTGAGGGACGAGCACTCGTAGCGGCGCTGCGATTACCACCGAGCTGGAAAAAGCCGGCATCCCCGTGGCTCAGATAACCGCCATGACTGCCGTGGCGGAGGCGGTGGGCTCCAATCGGATCGTCCAAGGACAGGGCATCGTAAACCTGTTGGGAGACTCGGACCTTCCACCGGAGGAAGAGCGGGAGCTACGTAAGCAGATNGTGCGGAAAGCTCTGGNAGCCCTGGCTACCGGCCCAGTCCAATCAGACTCTTAAGCTTGTTAACGAACACCTTTCGCTTCAGGCCTTCGATGGCTTCAGTGATGGGGATACCCTTGGGACAGACCGCAGTGCATTCGAATATCGTGTGGCACCGCCATATTCCGTGATCCCCGGCGCTCGCCTGTAAACGCTGTTTTCCGGTCCCGTCCCGGCTGTCGGATACCAGGGCAAATGCCCGGTTCAAGGCCGCCGGACCCAGATAACCCGAGTCCAACCCAGCCACGGAACACGCCGAATAGCACAGGCCGCAGTAGATACACTCCCGGTGGGGATTGATGGTTTTTCGTTCCTTGGAGTCCGGCAATATCTGGGCCGGTTCCAACGAATCATCCTTGGGAGTAAACGCCGCCCCCACTTGGTTTAATCGTTGGTAGAAGACTCCGGGGTCGGTCACAAGGTCACGCACCACCGGCAGATGTCGCATCGGCTCCACCCGCACCTCACCACCCCGGTCCCCCACCAAGCTCCGCACCAGCGTGCCGCAGGCCAAACCCTCACGGCCATTGATTCTCACGCCGCAGGTGCCGCACATCTTCACCCGGCAGGCCCGTCGAAAGGCCAGAGTGGGTTCGATGTTCTGCTGAGTCCATATCAAGGCGTCCAAGACGCTCATGGTCTCGGCAATCTCGGGCACGGTGAAGCTCTGCCAATACGAACCGGAATCGTCCGTATCGCCCGTGCGTTTGACCGTGAGAGTTATGTCCGCCATGCGATTTCCAACAGTTGTCCTATTTTGGTCAGAGTATAAATGCCAGCAGAGCCCAAGCACCGTAGGCAAAGGTAACCGCCCCTAGAACCCACAGGCCCAAGGTCATCGCCTTGGCCCGGTTCGCAGCGGGTGGCCACTCCAGGAAGATATTACGCATGCCATTCAACCCATGGTAAAGCACCAACGCAAGCAGCGAGAAGTCCACGAAGATGAACAGCCCTTGGGCCAAGCGTTGCTGCACGATGCTGTACAGCACCAACTCTTCCTGGCGTCCGTCAATCACCGCCCGCAGTCCGGAGAAATGGCCCATCCAGATATGCACCGCCAGCAAGAAAATCAGCAGAACCCCACTGATCCGCTGGTAGAACCAGGGCCAGAAGCCGACGACGCCCGTATCTTGGTTGTCAGTTAACGGCGCGGCCATATGCCTCAATCTTTCTCATCGTCAGTTCCGGAAAATCAGCGGCAGGGAAAAATACCCCGCCACTAAGGTCAGAATCGTGGTCAACACCATGCAGACCCAGAATAGACCGGCTTGTCGCTTCAGACCTATACCCAGATCGAAGAGAAGGACTCGCACCCCGTTCAATGCGTGATACACGACGGCGGCTATCAGGAACAGGTCGAGCACCACGAAGAAGGGCTTCTGGAGGACGATTAACACGCTGTCGAAAGCATCCTGACCGGCTTGAACCGTCGAGATAACCAGGATGTGCAGAAAGAGATACCCAACTAGCGCCACTCCCGTCAGACGTTGGAGGAACCAAGCCCACCAACCGGCGCGAGTGCCTGCGTTGCGGTCCAGGGACGCGCCCCNATGAAGAGACAAGGCCTTGAATGAAAGAGCCAACGTTATCCCCTAAAAGAGTTCGATTTCCGGCTTTGCCTCTTCGCCTAGCCGACCGTATACGGGGGGCTTCAATCCTTCGTACAACGCCCCCAGATTCCGGTTGATTTCCTCGTTGGCTTTAGCGAAGAAGCTGTTGCCTCGTGCGTCGCCTTCTACCAGCAGAGGACCCAGGCGGTCCAGTTCCAGGATCCAGAGGGCTTCGGAGATGCCCAACTCCTCCACCCAATACACGTCCCGGACATCTTTGATGGCGTTGCCGTAGATGGCTCCCAGTCCGTAGCCCATGGTGGAGAGACAGATGGCGCCGTGCTTCTTGAAAACGTTTTGATAGACTTCCTCGGACATGCCAGCTTTGCCCACCACGACCTTGACGCCGAACTCTTCCAACAACTGGGGCATGTACTGGGCGTAGCGGAACCCGGCGGTCGCCTGGAGGGAGGACACATGGTACTTCCCCGGCGACACTTCGACCCCAGCCGGAGACGACTGGAATGAAACGTTGGTCAGGGCAGNCAGGTCGATGGGCGGCGCATTGCCTTCGATCAACATGTGCTTGTATACGCCGTCTCGCGCGGTAAACACCGGACCGCTGAGGTACACCAAGTCACCGGCGCTAACCTGTTCGATCTCTTCTTTGGAAACGGGACAATTAAAGTACCACTCCCGTCCCTGGTACTGGGACATTATCATCACTCCTAAGAATTTCTTCGGACCATTAACTTATTGTGCTATGAAGCGCAGAGCAGCATCGAAGGTGGTTCGTCACGCTCATCACAAGCGGCGTGGGTCGTCTTTCCCGTTCGTCCTGAGCTTGTCGAAGGATCCGGCGCCACNATCTTTCGATCGCAAAACCCTCTACTCAATCCCCTCCCGGCGGTAATAATCAGTGAACCACATCGGGTCTTCCCGAAACTCCACTTCACCGTCGGAGTGGATCCGGGCCACCGCACGGCGGTAGGCAGTGCAGAACTGGGATATGGCGATGGGCACGCCGCCGGTATGGGTATAAGCAATCTCGATGTGCACATCCAGCGCGGTGGTATCACCGCCAACCCCCATGACCCCGAACCCGGTCTTGTTGGCAAGCTCAACCAACTCTACTTCCAAGGCAGCCACATCGGGATCCGGGTGGCGGTTGCCGATGAGCCTCAGGCAAGCCGCTTCTTTGGAAAGGGAAAACGCTTGGTCCTTAGTGCCGCCAAGCCCCACACCCACGACTACCGGAGGACAGGATAGGCCCCGGCGGGCGAACTCGGCCATGTTGTCCAACAGGAACCTCTTGATACCGTCGGTGCCGTCCGCTGGGAACAACATACGATAGTCAGTCCCGAACAACCCGCCTTTGTGCACGGAGATTATGTCGATCCAATCGCCGTCAGGCTCGAAAGAGTAGTCGATATTTGGCGCGAATATACCCACATTGTTGCCCGGATTCTTGCGGGTCAACGGATGGACCCGGTTGGCACGAAGCTGGATGTCCTGGGTAACGTCAGCCACCGCCCGGCGAAGTGAGCGTTCCAGAGCCACGAATCCGCCGTCGATCCTGGCCTCGTTGCCCATTTTTACGTAGAAACGGGGTAGGCCGGTGTCGCCGCACATGGGGCGGGCGTCGGCCACCGCCAGTTTGGCATTGTCCAGAATCCTGCCGAGGATGAAGGCGGCCAGGGGTTTACTCTCGCGCTCAAAAGCGTCGCCAAAGGCCGTCAGCCCATCTTGCGGCACAACGATAGCAGCCCTTTTGTTGGCTTCGTACGCAACCTGGTAAAGCAGTTCTTGGGATATTCCGGTGCTTGCGCTNACCATCAGCCTATCCTAATCGTGGCGAATCGCCTGGATACGGGGAACCGGCCCCGGTGATGTCTGGCGGCGATTGTAGCAGGNGTACATAGGGTGTCAAGGAAAGCTCATAGANCGGGCGCAACCTCACTGCGCCAACCCGTCATTCCCGCGTAGGCGGGAATCTAGTGGACTCGGTAGGAAAGCCGCAGTGTGCAGAAGCCGGACATCCCTGGATTCCGGCCTCCGCCGGAATGACGGTGGTCGTAACGTTGCGGAGGGGTTGCCGGTAGATTATATTTGGCCCTAGTTATTCCATAGGATGTTGGTTCTATGTATCAGCGATTGGAAACAGACATCTTGATTATCGGCGGCGGTGGCGCGGGATTGCTGGCAGCCCTCCACNCCCGGCGAGCCAATCAACACTTNCGCATCGTCGTGGCCGCAAAAGGGCTGATCGGGCAGAGCGGGTGCACCCGAATGGTACAGGGAGGCTATAACGCCGTCCTCGANCCCAAAGATACCCTCGACCTGCACTTCGAAGACACCATCCGAGGCGGCTCCTTCATCAACAACCAGGAATTGGCCTGGATGTTGGTGGAAAACGCCCCCAAGGTCATCTCNGAATTGGAATTCTTGGGCTGTTTCTTCGACCGGGACGCCCAAGGCCGCATCTTCCAAAAGGCGTTCGCCGGACAGAGCTTCGATCGCACCGTCCACCGGGGCGACCTCACCGGGATAGAGATTATGTCCCGGCTGAAAGAGAACGTGCTTGCCGCCGGTCTGACCCTTCTCGACGAACGGCGAGCCATATCCCTGCTCAAGGACGAGAACGGCGGCGTGGGCGGGGCGTTACTGCTGGACAATCGTTCGGGCGAATTTACCGCCGTCAACGCCAAAGCTACGTTGATGGCCACCGGCGGCGGGGCGCGGATGTATACCATTGCCGCGCCCTCCCTGGAAAAGTGCGGCGACGGTATGGCCCTGTGCTACCAAGCCGGNTGCGTTTTGCAGGACATGGAGATGTACCAGTTCCACCCCACCGGCCTGGTGGCTGGCGCAACGATTATTACCGGGTCGGTTCTTGAAGAGGGGCTGCGAGGCGCGGGCGGGTANCTACTTAACAACCTGGGCGAACGTTTCATGGAACGCTACGACCCAGAACGCATGGAACGATCGACCCGGGACATGGTGTCCCGAGCTGGATACATGGAGATTCAAGCAGGCCGGGGCACCCCCGACGGCGCGGTGCTGCTTGACGTGTCCCATCTAGGCGCCGAATTCGTGGAGCGCACCTTCCCCGGCATGGCCTCCCGATGCGCCGAAGTCGGCTTCGACCTGGGACGCGCGCCGGTCAAGGTTTCCCCCACTGCCCACTTCCACATGGGCGGCGTGCGCATCGACCTGAAGTGCCAAAGCGGCTTGGACGGGCTATTCGTCGCCGGGGAGGATTCCAGCGGAGTCCATGGGGCTAACCGGCTGGGCGGCAACGGGGTCGCTGAATCCACGGTCTTCGGCACCATCGCCGGTGATTCCATGGCCGAGTTCGTCACGGACCGATCCCAACCGGTTATGGATGAACAACAGGTGGAAGATGCCATCGCCAAGGCGACCCGACCACTGGGCGGAACCGGCGGAGAGAACATCCACGCTATCCGAAAAGAGGTTGAAACCTTGATGTGGGACAAGGGCGGTATCGTCCGNTCCGGCCCGGAACTTGAAGAGGCCCTGATTTTACTGGAAGACCTCGCCCGCCGTGCAGGCGAAGCTTCGGTACCCGCCGTGACTGTCTACAACATGGCGTGGCAAGAGTGGCTGGACGTTCAGAGCATTTTGACCGTAGCCCAGNTAACGTGCCGCAGCGCCTTGGCCCGCCGGGAGTCACGAGGCTCCCACTATCGTAGCGACTATCCCGAATCCGACGACAGTAGCTGGCTATGCAACGTAATGGTGCAGCAAGATTCGGGACCTATGCCAAAGGTTTGGCAAGAGGATGTTGCCTTCACCCGCCTTCGCCCCTGACGCGAAGGATATGGGCTATCGGGCNGNACCAGTGAGGAAGATTGATACCAACAACCCCCTCTCGAACTCTCCCCCATAAAGGGGGCGAGGACAGATCCCTTCCCCATCACCAATCAAGCTCGCCGAAGGCCCGCTGGACCACCTCGGGCAGCGCTGGATGCACGTAGATCGACTGGGTGATACCCCGGACGGTTATGCCCGCCCGCATGGCGTTGACNACTTCTTGAATCAGCATCGAGGCATCGGTCCCGATGATGTGNGCTCCCAGAATCTCNCCTGATCCCCGTTCTGCCAAAACCTTCACAAATCCATNCCGGTCTTCGNTGNAAGAACCGTAGGCGNTGTNGTAGTAATCGTAGCTGGCGNNCGCATAGTCGATTCCTTNTGNTTTGGCTTCGCTCTCCGTCAACCCAACCCCGGCGACCTGTGGCGAAGCGAATATGGCGTGGGGCATGGCATTGTAGTCGACAGCGAACTTACTTTCAGGATTGAAGATGTTGTTACCAGCGTAGGACGCCTCGAGATTAGCACTGTGCTTAAGCAGGTACTTTCGGACGATGTCCCCAAACGCCCGGCACGTTCGTTTCCAAGAACTCGTCGGTCTTCACATAGCCCCGCTCGTCTACCTCCACCCCTGCCGCTGCAACGTTCAGCACGTCCGTGTTGGGTCCCCGTCCGGTGGCTACCAATAGGCCATCCGCCACGACCTCCGAGGTATTATCGTTCGTGGACAATCGCAATACAATCTCGT
>PANP01000072.1 GCA_002708395.1 Dehalococcoidia bacterium | reverse complement strand
TTGAACAGGTGGGTTTCTTGACCCCGCCCCTTCATGCTCCAATCAATCGCTTCTTGCGTGCTTTATTTCGGATTTTGATACCGTGATGTTGACCTCGGGGTCCAGAACGAAGTGCGCTAGCCACTGCACTACACCCTGACATACCGGGATTAGTCTTGTTTGATAAGACTTTCTAATCGTCGGGCTAAACCAGTCTCCTCAACCACACGATCGACCCTATTTGAACCCACCGAGAAGCCCGGAAAGTTAGTTGCTGGGTGATTGGACTCTACTCCGTCTTCCGATACCCTACTTTTATTACCTTCTGGCATCAGTGTTGTGGGAATCGCATCATGGGCACGTAAGTTGGTCGAACTGTATCCGGGCCAACACCAACGGGACCTCTATCATGATTGGCGAGAAGGTCTCGGACTTCATCAAGGAAGGGTATTGGAAAGTGATAGCGTTTCGCTAGGCGAAGGATTTGATGTGGACCGAGGAGTCGGGGTGGCGCTTACATGCTTTGAAGGCGTGGGCAGTGGCTCTCCGGCCCCACCGCACGCACCCAAAAGGCCAACTCCGGCAGCCAGCGATACGGTCAGAAACAAAGTTTTCAAGAATTTCATCGTTTGCGAGACAGTCCCATCAGCGAAATCGTTGCCAGGTTGACCGGCAGCGTTACCCAAACATACGTCGCGGCAGGTCATGGAGATTCAGTTACCGAGGCCCGGTGTGGATAGAATTTAACCAGACTCCGGGCGGCGAAATTCGCGTGGATCAGATTCCGGGCGTCGGAAGTCGGGTGAGGGAGCGTCCAGAGTTCCATCGACGATCTGTATCACGCTGTCGCATATACCGGCTAGGGTCAAGTCGTGGGTGGCAACCATAATAGTCGCTCTGCTCTCTTTCACGACGTCTTTAAGAATACTCCCGATGGACATTGCGGTGGTGGTGTCCAGCTCGCCCGTAGGCTCATCGGCAAAGATAGCTTCCGGGTCGGTGACCAGAGCCCGGGCGATAGACACCCGCTGCTGCTCGCCGCCGGAAAGCTCAAAGGGCCGGTGCCTTGCCCGGGAACCTAGTCCCACCAGATCCAGGGAGGCCATCGCCCGGCGACGGCGCTCGCGCCAGGAAACACCACTGATGTGCAGCGGCAACTCTACGTTTTCTTGAGCGGACAGCAGCGGCATCAAGCCGAAAGACTGAAACACGAACGCAATCTTGCGCCGCCGCATCTCCACCAAGTCGGACTCGCTCATCGTGGAAAGGTCCACGCCCTGGAATACAACTTTGCCTGCGGTGGGCCGGTCCAAGCCCGACAGCAGGTTCAAGAGGGTGGTCTTGCCCGATCCGGAGCGTCCAACCACTGCCATCAACTCCCCTTTGGGCACGTTCAGAGTCACGCCGTGAACAGCGGTGACGGCCGTCTCCCCGCTCCCGAAGACCCTGGTCAAATCTTCTGAGGTGATGATGCTCTCCGGCCGGGGCCTGGACTCCCGGAATCCCATCATGGCGCTGGGTTCTCCCTTCGGAAATTAGCGCTGTTGGGTCTGGGCCGTTCCCCAACCGGCTTGATTGTTACCGCGCCGTCTTCCAGAGAGGCCTTGGCCAGACCTCCCAACCGGAACTGCTCCGACAACTCCTGAGGAAGCTGGATGCGTCCGGCCCGGTCGACCACCAGATACTCCTCCTCCACCCGGTCACCATCTCGCTGGAAGGTTGGGCTGGAGTAACTTTCTGAGCTTATCCTTCCATCCCGAATGTTCACCACCCGGTCAACGAAATGGGCCACGCCGGGATAGTGGGTGACCATCACCACGGTGACGTGATAGGTCCGGTTCAACACCCGGAGCATCTCGAAAACCTCGCTGGCGGTCTGTGTGTCGAGTTCGCCGGTGGGTTCGTCAGCCAGTAGCAGGGCCGGACGGTTGGCCAAGGCGACGGCGATGGCCACCCGCTGTTGCTCTCCACCGGAAAGTTGGTAGGGCAGACGCTTTGCCTTGTCCCCCAAACCGAGGGAGGACAACAACTCGCCGCTCCAGCTATGCCGATCTGAGGTGGACGTGCCCGCCATGGCCATCGGCAATTCGATGTTATCGATAACGTTCAGATAGGGGACCAGGTTCCTAGCGGTGGCCTGCCAAACAAAACCTACGTCCAACCGCCGGTACATCACCAACTCGCTGTCGGAGATGTCCAGAAGATCCCGGGAGCCCACGCGCACTTGGCCCGCCGACGGCCGGTCCAACCCTGCCAGAACGTTCATCAGGGTGCTTTTGCCACTTCCGCTGGCGCCGATTATGGCAATCAATTCTCCGGTTTCCACGTCCAGGTCAAGGCCTCGAAGCGCAACGACTTCCAGTTCCGCCCTCTTGTATATCTTGAAGAGGTCCCGGCATTCGATATAAAGAGGCACGGCTTGGTCCCCGCCCAACTGGCCGGGGTGTTGAAAAACGGAGTCTTCGGGATTTCCCTGTGTAGCTACCACATCGCTCCTATCCACTGATGCTTGCGAATCAAGCTTCACCGATGCGCAGAACTTGATGTATCTCCATCCTGGCGGTGAACCATATCAACCAAAACACAGTGCCCAAGGTCACTACGCCCAGAATTATATAGGATACGGACAAAGTCGCCCAATTTGTTTCGAGAACCATCCGAGGAGTAACCTTGGCGCCCTGCTCCGCCACCTCCATCAGGGGCAGCAGGCTGATCCCGATCAGATATCCGGCCAGCGTGCCCAGAGAAACGCCGCATACGGCCACCAGGAACAGACTGAACCAAACGGTGCCGTTCAATTGGAGCCGGGAAGACCCTAAAGTGCGTAGCAAGGCGAACTCGGTTTGCCGCTCCTTAGTGTCGATGAAGGAGAAAAGCATGACACCCAGGGCGCTGGCCACAACCAACGCTAGAAACATCAGAACAAGAAGCGCCCCCCACCCGGCATTGACCAGGGGTTGGTCGACACTATTCAGAACCATGTCCGAGGCTACGTAGGCTTTTCTCGAACGCGCCCCATTATCGGCCAGAGATTCGGCCACGGCGTCTCCGTCTCCACCGGAAGTGCCGGGATTGACCCACAACTCGTTGGACCCGCCGGTCGGCCTGGGGCTATGAAGGTTGGACCGGTTTATGAAAGATGCCAGGTCCACTACCGCAAAGGGCCTCTCCGCCGGATCAAGGGTCGGGAAATAGTCGACGACCGCTTTGATTTCAACCTGCAGGGAAAACGTCGACAATCCCACCGTCCGAATATCGCCCACGTCGGCGTCGGTAACTTCCAGGAAAGAACGGCTAACCAAGGCGGGTAGCGGCCGCTCCGGTTGGCCGGGCCTGATACCACGCAAACCTATGCTGCCGGGAGCCCAGCTATAGCGAGCCGAACTGCCCGAGGATGCCAGCACCACTGACTCGCTGGCTTCCAGACCGTACAATCCCGGCCGGGAGTAATCTTCGATGATTTGCCAATCGTCCAGACTGTGAAACCCGTCGACAATCTCCGCGCCGTTAGGACCGTTAACCCCCAACTCGCCGAAAAACATCGCGCCAGGGTCGGGCACTCCNCTCCGGCCTGTGATCTGAAGCGACAACAGAGTATATGGCGGTTCGATGGTTATAACGCCATCCCGATCCTGGGACCTCCGGCTGCGGGAAAGAAGGGGCACAAGGTCGCCTTCCAACCGTTTCCATCCCAAGAAGCCCAGATCGCCGATATGGACATCGAAGTGGTACCCGCTGGCGTCTTTAAGTCGGGCGCGCAACGACAGATTGGCGTTGGGTCTGCTTGGCTGCACCGATACGGTCAGGGATCTAGCCTCGGCCGGCAGCAGTATTCCGTCCGGTCTTTCCGGTACGACGGGGGCCAGGAGGCTGGTAAGTTCCTCCAAAGGCCGGCCCGCAGCGAAATCGGGACGGTACCAGGCGACGTTGGCAAAATCCTCCGCCTCCACGGCCAAGAGAGTGCCTCTGGTGCTGAAGCCAGTGGTGGTCAGATGGCTGTTGGTCCGCTGAACCTCGACCGCCCAGTCGGCCACTCCCTCGTCTACTACCGCCTTCGACAAACCCTGGAGATCCACCGGACGGGACCTTCCTGCGTGCTCGAAGCGTAGGGCGGCCCCGGCTTCATATAGCGCCCGGTCTCGCTGGCTACGCTCAAGGGTAGACGAAAAGGCGCTGCCGATGACGCCCAACGCCATAGCGAACATCAGCAGAACGACCAAGGAGCCGGGCACCACCGGGTCTCTNGAAACGTGGCGCAATCCCTGCACAAGCCAAGCGGGCGCCACCGGTTCCGATATTCGAGCCATCACTCCGACACCTATCGGGAAAACCCGCATCACCACGAGACCCACGGCCAACAGGAGCAGCACCGGCCCCACCAGAAGGCTATAGTCAATCTCCAACCCCCGGCTGCCCAAGGGGCGTACCAGGAACGCTCCCCGACTCTGTATCTGCCACCACAATAGCCCTATCAGTCCCAGCAGGAGCAGGTCNAGGTAGTAGCGATGGATGAAGGGTGTCGGGGCCGGCCTAGCGCCGGTTTGCCGGAATTCTACNATTCCTTGCCGGGCCGCCAGCAGTGTCGTCCCGGTTAACACCACTGCCCCGATGAGACCTCCCGCNAGGCCCACCAGGTAAGCATTGCCGGTGAGCACCACCGGCACCGTGGCCAGATCCTCGCTTCCTCCCAAGCCGAAGAACACTTCGCCTAGGACTTTCACCACCCCCAGAGCCAGCAACGGGCCAATAATGACGGCCGGAACGCTTAACATCAGGCCTTCCACTGCCGCCAGCAATCCCACCTGCGNCGTGGTGGCCCCCCGGCTCTTGAGGATGGATATCTCAACAGCCCGTGACTTGACCACCAAGCCGGTAATCAATGCCAGAAAGTAGGCAAGAATCCCGGTGATCAAGAACAAGATCAGGAAGAGCGGGATTCTTGCCAAGAGCAGTTGCTCTTTGTATTCCAACAATACCCTATCCAGCCTGATGCCAGCGCTGGAGTTGTTCAGGTTAGAGCGAACATCGTATTTGACGAGGCTAAGGGTGNCCAAGAGGTCGTCAACCTGCCCAGCTCCGATGGCCTCTCGATCCAGGTAGTAGAACCAGGTAACGTCGGTGTACAGGGTCGGGTATCGCTCGTATATCTNCCGCAGAATGGCGGTCTCCGAGGTGAACAGAGGGATGATGGTCCATTGGTCGTCATGGAAGCTGAACGCCTTCTCAGTACCGTACCAATATTCGTCATCCCGGTCATCCCTCTGGAAGACCCCNACAATCTCTACTTCGATGGGAGGAGGGTCTCTGAAAGAGGCAGCGGGCACCGCTTCCATACGGTCCCCGACATCAAGGGCTAGCAACTGGGACCCCAGGACATCTATCGCGACCTCTAAAGGCCGCTCCGAGTCTAGANTTCCGTCATCCGGGCCCGTGTACGGCCAACGCCCCCGCACCATCTCACTCCGTTCCGGAGCAAGACCCGTCATGTACTTAACCTCCCCCCTTGGGCGAATGTCGTTGTCCACCTCAAGCTGCGGGTGTCCTTGGAAAAAGAAGGTCGATGTCTCCATGAGTCTTGATTGGCCCTTTATGTAGGGCTTGAACCGCTCGAATATCCGGTCTTGGCTGAATTCCACGTTAGCCCGGTAATGCGCCGCCCGGCCCCTGGGCGTAGGAGGGGCGTCCTGTCCGCTGAACACCCTTACCCAAACGTTGGCTTGCTCCGGCGTGGCCTGGGTTAAGGCGTGGCGCAGAGCGGCCTCAGCCAGCATGTTGGAAAAAATCACCCCGCTGGATAACAGGGAGACAGCCAACAATATGCCAGCGAAGAGAACCAACTCCAGCCACCAACCGGAAACTATCCTCCGGACGGCGATTATGTATCCCAGGCGTGAAAGAGCTATCATTCTCCAGCCCTCAAGACATCGGGAACCTTGAGCCTCTTAATGAACACCATGGCCACTGCCAATCCTAGCAGCGACGCTATCACCAAGCCACCTAAAACTCCGGCGACCAACCATTCTTGAACCTCCAACACCATGGGAGGAATCACCGGTCTCCCCCGGGGGTCGATGTCCAAGAATCCCAAAACCCACCGGCTGAGCCAGATTCCTACCACGCTGCCGACTACCAATCCGATGATCGCCGTCAATCCTCGCTCTAAAGCCATCGACAGCAGAAGTTGGAGACGAGAGAAACCCAATGTCCGGGCAACCGCCAGGTCCATCCTGCCGGTATGGATCGATACCAACGAGTGAATCACCATAGTTAGCAGCACGGCAACCGTGATTGCGGTCATACTTAGAATCGTTAGTCCGTTCCACCCGCCGCCGGCAAGGGGGTTCCGCTGTGCGGTATCCACTGCCCGGTCGCGATCCCGAATGATGACAAACCCACCGACAGCCTCTTGCAGAGACGCCATCGCCTGGTCCCGGTCGGCATTGTCCTGCAGGGACGCCCAGANCTCCTCCGGATCGCCAACCCTTTCCAAGGCCGACGTACGCGCATATCGTTTGTAGGGTTCTAGGGAGATTATCAAGAATGGCCGGTCTGCGGCATTCAGGGTCGGGAAATAGTCCGTAGTGCCCCGCACCTCTACGGGAACCAATATCCGGCCCGCTCTNACCCGTACGATCTGTCCCTCACTAAAGTTGGGGCCACCGATGGCCGGCAGAGGGAGCGGGTCTGAAGGTATCACCACACCACGGGGGAAATCCTTGAAGGTCTCCTCCCATTGTAGATTCAGACCAGCCTTGCCTGTTCTGGCCGGCGTGGACATCCGCTGCGATATATCGGCCACCCGGCCCTCGTTGACCAGNGGCGTCCACTGGCCGCTGGTTTCAAAGTCCTCGATAACCAAGCCGCCAGGCGGGCTGGACGGACCCTTTACGGTTATGTCATCCAGGCTGATATTCCCCGGCGGGGTTCTAGCGAAGGATTTGCGGCTGAAATATAGAGAAACCAACCGGAACGGCTCACCCGATGGATTGACCGTGTCCTTGATGTCTTCCTCGACATAGAACCACGCGGAGACATCACCGGCCGGGTCCGGTTTCACGGTGCCACCGGTGATGACTGACCGTGACTTGGATACCTCGCCCAGGAATATGTTGTGAAACCTACCTTCACTGGTGTGGACCCTGGCCCAAAGGTTCAGGTCCGTGANCAGCGTCCCGGTCTCCAGACCGCTGGCATTCACCCACACTCCCAACTTGGTGGAATCACCGGGGATCACGACCCCTGAAGACGCGCCCCCTCCAGAACCGGACGGATCGATGGAAACGGGCCGCAGCGGCTGCAAGAGTTCCAGCAANCCTTTGCCCGCAAAGTCCTCCCTGAACCACGTGATATCCGGCAATNCCTTGGGATCTACAGCAAGTAAGATTGCCGGTTCGCCGGGCAGAACATCCAGCAATGTCGCCGATTCTCGCACGATTGGGCTGAATGTTCGGATGGATTCATTCTCGGACAATCTCTGGCTGGCCAACCGGGATAGGGAACGACCCGACAGAGACACGCCCCCACCTGCGGAGTACAAGGCTTGATGCGTCTGGCTTACTGATAAAGTAGTCTGGAACGACGCGCCGAATACCCCCAGCGCGGATGCTAGGGCCAGAATGATGACCAACGAACCGTGGGGCAGCGGGTCGCGGGCGAACCGGGCCAAGGGAAATGCCACCCACGCCGGGGCCAATCGGTCGGCCCACCAGGACATGAAACGGACCAGCATGGGCAACAACCGTAGGACCAAGACCGCCAAAACCACCAGCACCAGCACCGGGACGAAGAGCGGCAGGAAGTTCACATTGACGTCTCCGCTGGCCAAGTCCCTGGTCAGAAACCCCTCTGCCCCTTTTATCTCCCACAGCAAGAAGGCTAGGGCGGCCAGCGGCAGCAGGTCCACGTAGTACCGCTGCAACAGGGGCAAGGTCGGCGGCCTAGCCCGGGACCGCAGCGATTCCACTATTCCCATTCGAGCACGGTTGATGCTGGAGGCCAACAGCACCGCCAGGCTTAACATTCCCCCCAGCACACCCATTACGAACATATCCGACGTTAGAACCACCGGGATCGGCCCACCTGCTCCACCAACTGGGTGCACCGTTGACGCCAGGAGGAACCGGACAATAAGCAACGCCAGGAACGGCCCCGNGATCATGGCGGCCACGGCAACAACACCCTCGCTCAACACGAGAATCCCGCTTACCTGTAGGATGCTGGCCCCCCGGCTACGCAGAATGCCGGACTCGTCCGTTCGGNATCGGCCCAGCATTCCCACAACCATGATGAGGAAGTAGAGAATAACCAGCACTACCAACGATACGAACAGGAATATGGGCACCCGGGCCAGATTCAGCGCCCTCCGGTATTCCTTCANTGCAATCTTCAGNCCGCTGAGGACCAAAGACCGGGGAAACTGCCGGTTCACGTCGGTCTCCAAGCCCTTCAGAGCCTTCTCCGTCGAGCCGACCATGGTCGAAGTGAGCACCGCTGTATCCAAGAAAAGGAACCAGGTAAAGTCACCCACCAGGGACGGATACTTGGTTCCTATTCCGTCAAAGAAGGACTCTTCACTAACGTAGACGGGGACAANGACTTGATCTCCTGACTCAAAAGAGGNGAAGTACGAGGACGGCGAGTTCATCCAATACTCTTCATCGGAGTCGTTGGGCTCCGCCGTGCCGGTTATGGTAACCGAGATCCTCTGGGATGGATCGTTGGTGAACGGGTAGAGTTCGACTCGAGAGCCGGGTTTAACGCCGAACTGGCGAGCAGCGTCCTTTCCCAGCGCCGCCTCTATGCTCAATCCGTCTCCGTCAATCACCGGAGACTCAAGAGGCCAGCGGCCTTCTACCAGCGTCGAATGTTCCTGAAACCCCGTTAGGAAGAATGGCCGCCCGATCGGCGCGTCTGACGGCGGAGGCTCATCCGAAGGGGTGGTAAGCATTCGTACAGAGCCTTGAATGAAACCGTAACGTTCTATGGTTCGGGTCATATATCCTAGGCGGGATTCGGAGAATCCCTCCACCGCCGAACGCAGTTGGGCGTAGTCCGGCGCGCCGATGGGCCGATTCTGGGTAATCAGGTGGACGTTTAAGACCCTGGGGGAAGTGGAGGCCAACGTATGGCGCAAGCCTCCTTCGGCCAACACCCGGGAGTAACCCGCCCCCACGGACATCAGCGTAACCGCAGTCACGATTCCGAAAGAGGTGATTACCAGGAGCGGCCAAGAGGAGCGAAGCCGTCTTCGCAGAAGCCAGTAAAGTACGGTGGTCCAGCCCATTCTTATTCGATGCCAGGTGAAGGCATTTCGACCCGCCTAAATGGCCGAGAGTGGGAAACCGCGTTAACCTCGGTGTCAGCTTTACCGAACGGGAGTGTAATAGCGGCTCGTATTACTGTCAACGTTGCATGCGAACCGGAACGTGATTAAGGCGTATCAATCTCCACCGCCAGGCACTGACGAATCCCACCGCCGCTCCAGCGATGCGTGGATTCCAGCCTTCTCCGGAATGATGGTAGGCACGAGTTCGGCGTTTAGATTCAGGAGATTCCCGGTCAGCGTGCTATAATCCGCCAGAATTTGGCGATATTCCTCTGGAGTCTCTTCCAGCGGTCTTTGACTACCAAAACACGGACATCATTAGGAGGTAGAACACTTGGGTAAACTAGACGGCAAAGTTGCACTGGTCACCGGCTCGGGCCGCAACATCGGCCGGGCGACAATCTTGAAAATGGCGGCGGAGGGCGCCAACGTTGTGGTTAACGCCCGCTCCAACCAGGCAGAGGCCGACGCCGTAGCCGAAGAGGCCCGCGCCATGGGCGTCAAGGCGATGGCCATTCTGGCCGACGTGTCCAACAAAGAGCAGGTGGACAGCATGGTGTCCATGGCCATGGCCGAGTTCGGCAAGATCGACATCTTGGTCAACAACGCAGCCATCCGGCCACACAAGCCATTCCTGGAAGTCACGCTGGAAGATTGGGAATACGTTCGGGGAGTGGTATTGGACGGAGCCTTTTACACCACCAGCGCCATCATGCCATCAATGGTCAAGAACGAGTACGGGCGCATCATCTTCTTTACTGGTGATGGAGCCTTCCAAGGACCACCGGAGCGAGCCCACGTTTCCGCCGCCAAGATGGGGCTAGTGGGCATGTGCCGCAGTCTGGCCAGCGAGTTCGCGCCGAAGAATATCCGAGTGAACGTGGTGTCACCGGGTAGCATCGACACTTCCAGGGAACATCCGGAGTGGTACCCCGACGCCCGCCCGCCGGACGCCTCTCACATCCCGATGCAACGCCAGGGCAAAGTTGATGAGATTGCCAGCACCGTCATGTTCCTCATCAGCGACGAAGGCGGCTTCATAACCGGCCAGTCCATCCACGCCAACGGCGGAACGGCTTTCTTCTAGGGTTAGAGGGATGTCCGGTTCCCTTAGCTTTGTTGACACCACCCGTTCGTCCTGAGCTTGTCGAAGGACAGCGCATACAACAACGGAGGGCCAACAGGCCTGTCTCGAGCCTGTCGAAGTGCTCAACAAGAACGGAAACCAAAGGGCTGCTAGTAAAACTAGCAGCCCTTCAAATTATTAAGCCTTGAAGCGGAATTCCTTCAGGTCCGGAGGGATGATTAGCTTGGCCTCGGTCAGTTCCTGAATCTCCTCTGGGTTCCAACCGGGAGCGTGCTCTTTCAGAACGAAGCCCTCTGGCGAAATCTCGAAAAGACCCAGGTCGGTGACCAGCAACTTAACCACGCCGGGAGCGGTGATGGGCAGGCTACAGCGATTAAGCAGCTTGTGTCCGCCATCGCGGGTGTTGTGTTCCATGGCGATGAACACGCGCTTGGCGCAGGCTGCCAGGTCCATGGCCCCGCCGATGCCGCCGCCCTTGCGGGTGGGGATTCGCCAGTTGGCGAAGTCGCCGTTCTCGGCAACCTCATAGGCGCCCATAACCGTCACGTCAACCATACCGCCACGGATGACCGCGAAGGAGTCGGCGTGGTGCAGGATGGACATGCCCGGCTGAGCCGTCACGAACTGGCCTCCGGCGTTGACCAGATGCCCGTCTTCTTTACCTTCTTCAGCCAGAGGACCGTAACCAATCACTCCGTTCTCTGAATGGGTGATGATGTCACGACTGGTATCGACGTAGTTGGAACATAGGGTCGGCATGCCAACGCCCAGGTTCACGATCCATTCGTCCTGAAACTCCATGGCCAACCGGTCGCACATCGACTGCCGGTCCAGTTTAGGTTTTTCCGCCATAAATAATCCTCCGAAATTTAAGCGATCAGCCTTCAGGCGTCAGCAAGTAACTGAGTCGGGGCTGATAGCTCAGGCTAATACCAAATCCCGTCAGCAGGAATCTTAACTATTCGGTTTACGTAGATACCTGGAACGTGAATGTTGTCTGGGTCCAATCCGCCCGCTTCAACTACCTCGTTCTCGACTTCGACAACGGTCACCGTGGCTGCCATGGCCATGACCACATTGAAATTTCGTTGTGTTAGGCGGAACTGGAGATTGCCGAAAGTATCGGCCTTCCAAGCCCGTATGAACGCGTAATCGCCGAATAGCGGGTACTCCAACACGTGCATCCGGCCGTTGATTTCCCGATGTTCCTTCCCTTCCGCAAGCTCCGTCCCCACGCTGGACGGTGTATAGAAGCCACCGATACCAGAGCCCGCTGCCCGCATCCGCTCCGCCAAGGTCCCTTGCGGGACCAGCTCGGCTTCGATCTCGTCATTATTGTATTGCTCGACGAATGGGGTTATGCGGGAAGGATGGGTGGGTGCGGTAAAGGCGCAAATCATCTTCTTCATCTGTCTGGCTTCGACCAAAGTACTCACGTCGACCTTGTCGTCCAGATTGCCGGCGTTATTGGAGACGCCGGTCAGTTCCTTAGCGCCTTGGCGATTCAGTGCAGCGATGAGGTTCCGGGGCATGCCGATCCCGCCAAATCCGGGAATCATTACGGTGGAGCCGTCGGGCACATCCGCCACCGCCTCATCAAAGGTGTTGTATATCTTGTTCTTCATTCAGCTAGTCTCCGGGTTAGTCTCATTGGGTCCGATACGTTGTCCATACTACCGCAGTACGGATACGGTTGCCATAGTTGGTTTTAGGGGATAACAAGCTCCCTCTAGATTCAAAACCCATCGACTGCCTCGCTACTAGAAATATGTACTATTTTGCAAACCGATACCATCGTGGCCGTAGGGACACGGCAAGCCATGCGTCTACCTCGGCATCGACACCTCACATTGCCTCGGACAGAATCCTCCAACCCTCTTGACAAGCAGCGCAAATGGACGAAAATCCAGGTAGCTAAACCTTTAAGGAGGTCGACCATGGCCAGCAACAGCCATTCGACATATGTTTATGTAGGTCTGGGAGGCGAATATCCGCTAATTATGGGAGCACCGCCCGTTGATTTGCCACCGGGCGGCTTATACCGCCGNAAAGATGGCGAGGAGGAATGGATCGATATTTCCGNTGGATTGCCAGACGGNCCCCAGGTACGGGCTTTGATGGTTCACCCGGAAAACCCGGAGACGATCTTTGCCGGGACCCAACATGGCGTCTACCGCAGCAGCGACCGGGGTAATCATTGGGAGGCTCTACCTTCCCACCAAGGCGAGGTTTGGTCCCTGGCAGCCCATCCCCAGAATCCCAATATCATTTATGCCGGATACGACCAGTGCACCATCGACCGTTCCGAGGACGGGGGTGCTAGCTGGAAGACGATGAACACCTCTACCGTAAAGTTCCCCAACATCACTATGAAACCCGATGAGATTTGCAAACGTGTCATCGGCATCTCTTCCGACCACGCTAACCCGTCGGACATGTACGGGGCGATCGAGGTTGGCGGTCTAGTAGCCAGCCGTGACGGCGGCGAAAACTGGGAGTCGATCACCGATGGACACTACACCAGGACGGGTCCAGTTGACCTCCACGGCGTAAAGGTCAACCCTGCCGCTCCCGGGTTGGTCTACATAATCACCCAATTGGCCATGTTCCGCAGCAGGGAAAGCGGAGCCAATTGGGAATTCGTTCCCATCGACGAGATGTTCCCTGGCGGCAGCTACTGCCGAGACCTGGTATGCGCTCCCAACGACCCCAGCACCATGTACTTGGCCGCCGGTGCCGGGGGAGGCAGCTCTCCTCCAGGGACGATCGAGGAAGGCGTTCTACTCCGCAGCAAAGATGCGGGCGAAACTTGGAACAAGGTGGACATCGGCGAAACCCCTCCCAGCCGGATGTTCCAGATCGCCATCGACCCGGAAGCGCCGTCCCACGTCTACTGCTGCGCCAAAGACGGACAGGTCTACAGCAGCTACGACAGCGGCGACACCTGGAGCATGAGCCAGATCCCGGGAGAGATGTCGCGGCGGCACCATGTGTACCCAATGGTTTGCGGTTAGGTAGCATTTAGAAGTCAGCGCTCAGCCGTCAGCGATGTGGGAGTCCCAGAGATTCCTGCAAGTTGACGGCTGNAAGCTGTTAGCCGATTCGTCAGAACTACTAGGAGGTTCCCTACACGACTATGGCATTAGATAGAGCCACCTTTGGCATCTCAGAGGAATCGTTGCAATACATGGTTCTGGAAAACTCAGACATGCCGGAGGAGTTTCAAGGGTTTCAGGTGGTGCGGGAAGGCCCGCTGGATAACGAGACCATGGCCCAGCACGGCTTTCAGGGTAATNCCCCGNAGCGGTTCCGCACCTTAGGCCGAGTCACTGGATTCATGAGGGAATTAGGCGAAACTTCCAACGCCGGAGACGGATTCAATTTTCTGGGCGCCACGGTTGCCCACTTGTTCGATAATCCCAAGACGGTTACCGACTGGATGCATGAAGTCTTCATCAAGGACTTCGAAGCCAACATAGGAGAAAGCGTCGGAGAAGATCAGCAACTAATCTCGACCAAACGCTTGGAGACCAGCGGTTTCTTCGACGAAGCGGTCGCCTTGAAGGTGCTCCAGGGAGGCACAGCGGGCCTGGTTTCCTCCACCGTGCTGGACTTCAGAGTAGGCCGGATCCTGGGAGTAGCCTTCGTGGGCACCGTGGGCGACCACGAAAGGCTGGACCTGGCCACCCAGCTAGCCCAGTCCCTGGAGAGACAGATCGTNAAGGTGGTGCTGGGGGCCGTGTAGCCTCCGTCTCCACGCTCGGTTCTTAAGACCTACCCCTCACCCAACAACCGCACTATCTCGTCGCCAACTTGCGACGTGGAAGACTGGCCGCCCAAGTCAGCGGTCACTACTTTGCGTTCGTTCAGGCACCGTGACACGGCGTCTNCAACGCTTTTGGCTGCGGCGGGCTCTCCCAGGTGGTCCAGCATCATGGCAACAGCGGAGATGGTTGCCAATGGGTTGGCGACGCCCATGCCGGTGATGTCGAAGGCCGCGCCATGAACCGACTCGAACATGGAGGGATGCTCCCGTTCGGAGTTGATGTTTGCGCTGGCCGCCAAGCCCAAGCTGCCGGTCACCACTGCTGCTATGTCCGAAAGGATGTCGGCGAATAGGTTGGACGCCACCACCACGTCGAAGTCCTCGGGCCAACGAACGAAGTCCATGCAGGCCCGGTCCACCAACAGAGACTCGGTTTGGATATGAGGAAACTCGGCTGCCACTTCTACGAACACCTCGTCCCAGAACACCATGCCGAAGGACTGGGCGTTGGACTTGGTGACCGAAGTTACTTTTTTCTTGCCGTTGTTGTTGCCGNCCCGGCGGTCGCAGTATTCGAAGGCGGCTCGGATGATTCGCTCGGTGCCCCTGCGGGTGAACATGTTGGTTTGGACCACAGTCTCGTGGGGGGTGCCGGGATACAGGCGTCCGCCCACCGGCGCGTATTCACCCTCGGTGTTTTCCCGAATAATCACCAAGTCGATATCGCCAGCCTTTTTGCCAGCCAGAGGCGACGTGACGCCGGGGAAGAGATAGGAAGGGCGGATGCAGACGCCTTGGTCGAAGGCGCGGCGCATGGGTAACAGCAACCCGTGCAGGGTTATGTGGTCCGGGATGTTGGGGTCGCCCACCGCTCCAAAGAGTATGGCGTCGGACCCATCCAGTGTCGCCAAACCATCCTCCGGCATCATCATGCCGGTCTCCCGGTAGTAGGCCGACCCCCAGGGATATTCGTTGTACTTAAAGTTGATTGAAGGGTTACCGGCGGCGATCGCCTGCAGCACCTTTTTGCCTTCCGCAATCACTTCGGGTCCCACGCCGTCTCCGGCAATCACCGCCAGGTTGTACTCTGCCATTTTTCATGCTCCTGAGATTTGGTATTGATGTATTCTAACTCGTTAAGGTCTCAGTTCGACTAGTAANGGGGGACGCCCCCATCACAACCTTCCCCCTTTATGGGGGAANGNGTCTGGTTTCGCTGTTAGACCGGAACTGACTGAAGCCCACCGCCCATCAGGCGAAAATGGTGCACCATCTCGGCGTCTGGGAAAGCTTCTCGGGCTTGGCGGAACGTCGACTTGCCACGTCTTTGCCGGGCGTCCAGCAATACTCCGATTATGGTGCCGCTGTGTCCAACGTTAACGCCTACGGCCCCAACGTCCTTGGCGAAGTCCTGAACCGCCGTTAAGTGGGGTTTTGGCAGGACCTGCTGGCTGGCGACGGCGCTTGTCGTGGAGCCCTNCCCCACCAACGCCGGGTCNCCTAGNCGCACTCCGGACCGNACCAACTCCAACGCCTCGGATGTTTCGGCCTGAACCGACTCCCACAGCGAACGCCGGTCAACTTTGTTGAACTCAATGGTATCGACTGCCCCACCGAAATCCAGAGCGACAATCTCCATGGGAGGAGGCGGACCCAAAGTCTCCGCAGTGCGCCCCTCACGATGGTCGAACAAAGCAACTCCGGGGAACATCACTCCGTCGGTGGGTTCCACCGACAGAGCGATCCGCGCCACGACATCCGGAGTCAACTCTACTCCTAAAGCCAAGCCGGTTGCGGCGACGGTTGCCGCCACATCGGCGGAACTGCTGCCCATGCCCTTGCTTCTCGGTATTGGGTTTCCCACGTTGATCCGGGCGGCCAATCCGCTCCGGTCCAAGTATTCCAGCGTGGCCAACAGGGCTTCCACGGCCTTGGAACAACCTTNGGTCGCTTCAATCTCTGGCGTATCCGAGTTCGAGACATTGTTATACAAGTCCACTCGTACTCTGGAGAAGAAGTCCACTGGACAGGTGACCAGGAAGTACATGCCGTCGCGGATGCCCTGAACCAACTCACCGCAGACCCCCGGCGCACGGACGATGGCGCTGCCCACCAACTCGCCATGGTCTTGAGCGGAGGTTTCGTTGGTATTTTGATCNGTGGTACTCATGAAGGAAATGCTCTAACAGGTCAGTTCTTGTCCGGGCTTTTTATCACCATCGGCACGCCGGCTACTACCAGATAGACCCTAGCAGCTGCGGCGGCGACTCTTTGATTCACCAGTCCCAGCAAGTCCTGAAACCGGCGGCCCAGAGGGAAAGGAGGCACCAGGGTAAGCCCTACTTCGCTGCTAACCATGACGATCGCCGCCGATGATCTACCACAGATTTCTATCATTTTCCCCAAAGATTCCTGCACCAGAGATTCCAGAATGTCACGCGGCTCATCTTCGTGTTGTTGAAGCAGATTGCCTACCCAAGAATCTAGGCTGTCTATCAGCACGACGCTGGGGGCATCCGCCGCGCTGAGAGCGATATCCAGGCTCTTCNCCAGGTCNATGGGAGCCTCTAAAGTCCACCAGTTGTCCGGCCGGGATTCCCGGTGACGGTGGATACGTTGCTCCATCTCAGGGTCGCTGGCTAGTCCGGTGGCCACGTACAGAACCGGCTTATCCTCTTCTCTGGCCAGCTTCTCCCCAAATTCACTTTTGCCCGATCTCACTCCCCCCAGNACCAATGACAGCCGACTCTTCATCAGCGGCCGGAGGCGGCATTGTCGAAGTCGCGAGCAAGACCGGACATCTGGTATATCTGGTCCATGTTAAGGCTGCCTCGGACCCAATCGGCCAGCTTGTCGAATTCACCGTCCATGCTTATCACGTCGTCGCTGGAGGGCAGGGTGACACCTTTGCGCCGGGCCAGGGCTTGCAATAGCGCCTGCCGCAGACCGGTGTTATGAAACAGCCCGTGGATGTAGGTGCCCATGACCCAGCCGGTGGAATCCAACGATCCATCCANGGCGTTATCTTTGGTCACNGCTAGGTCGGAACGGTCGTCGATGGCGAAGGGTACTCCCACTCCATCTACTACGGTCCTGCCCATATGTATCTCATACCCCTGAACGGGCAATCCTTTCGCGCCAGCCAGAAGACCTAAGTCCAATGAAACCTTCCCGGTTACCCGGTGGGTTTCCTTGGAACCGGCGAAGGTGGTAGTCATCGGCAGTAGTCCCAGGCCGGGCAACTGGGTTTGGGTGGATTCCACACCGTCAGGGTCGCGAACTTCCGACCCTAACATTTGATAACCGCCGCATATGCCAACCAGCGCGCTTCCGTTGGCGTGNGCTTCTNGGACCGCTTGGGTCAGGCCTTGCCTATCCATCCAAGCCAGGTCTGGAATGGTAGTCTTGGTGCCGGGCAGGATAATCAAGTCGNGACGGGCCAAATCTTGCGGCGAGTCTACGTACCTGAGGGTCACGCCGGCTTCCATCGCCAGTGGGTCAAAGTCATCAAAGTTGGAGATGTGGGGGGCTTGGATCACGGCNATGTCCAGCACTGCGTTGCCCTTGACGCGCATGGGCAGATCAAGGGCAACCGAGTCTTCCTCGGGAATATGAATGTCCCGGTAATGGAACACCACCCCGGTCACCGGGATGCCGGTGCGGTCCTCAAGCCAGGTAAGACCGTCGGTCAGCAGGTTGATGTCGCCACGGAACTTATTGATGACGAACCCCTTGATTGCCNCNCGTTCTTCAGGCTCCAGCAGTTCCAGAGTTCCGACCAACGATGCAAAGACACCGCCGCGGTCGATATCTCCGCAGAGCAGCACCGGGGCATTGGCGTAAAGGGCCACCCGCATGTTCACAATCTCGGTGGCTTTCAGGTTAATCTCAGCCGGACTGCCCGCACCCTCAATCACCACGATGTCGTATTGATCTCTAAGAATGTCCAATGACGTGTGCACNGACTCCCAGAGATGGGNTTTTAACTCGTAGTAGTCCATGGTCTGGGCCGACGTGTAAGGGCGGCCCATCAAGACCACTTGAGAGCGTTGGTCCGTCTCCGGCTTCAGGAGGATGGGGTTCATCTCTACCTGCGTTTCTACCCCGGCGGCCTGAGCCTGGACCGCCTGCGCCCGGCCAATCTCGCGGCCATCGGGAGTGACGTAGGAGTTGTTGGACATATTCTGGGCCTTGAATGGCGCGACCCGAAAACCGTCCTGACGGAAGATGCGGCACAGAGCCGACACCAGCACGCTCTTGCCGACGTGGGAGGCGGTACCTTGGACCATTAGCACACGACCGGGCATATCCANTCCTTATCCAACATATAACNGNTTTATGATGCGTCGCCCAACCCGTTGAGATGAGATACATCGTTAAATAGTCTCAATACGGCGTTGTCGGCATAGGTGTCGATGATNGACANGCCGCAATTGGCAATCATGAACCGCCAAGTTGCTTCATCGGAAAAGCCCATCCANGCAATGAGGGCGCCTCTCAGCGAACCACCATGTCCCACCACCAGCACTGTCTGTTTCAAATGGTCTTGGAGGAACCCGTGGGCCCACCCAGCCATCCGCTGGTTNGTACCCCGGAAGGTTTCGCCGCCGGTGGGGGCGAAGTCCAGGTTCTTGACCGTGGAATCGGCGAACATCTCGGGATACTGAGTCTTCCTCTCACGGGCGGTCAGACCTTCGAACACGCCGTGGCCGCGCTCCCGCAGCTCCGGGATGGGGTTCAAGACCACGTCCCGGCCTTCTAGGATGTGCTTAGCCGTTTCATGAGCCCGGCTCTGGTCGCTACTGTAGGCGACATCGATGGACGTATCCGCCAAGCGTNCTGCAATCATCCGGGCCTGTTGGTGGCCTATCTCAGATAANGGAGTGTCAACGGTTCCTTGAAGNCTCCCATCCAAGTTCCAAGCGGTCTCACCGTGCCTAACTAGAAGAAGTTTACCCATAAATCATTCACGTAGCTTCCAAGAAACTTTCTATCAGATGGCGTGAGTCTGTGCAGGGCATTTTAACAGAGTAGCGGCCCCGATGTGCCCGGGCAAAACCTGTCCACTGGCATACAACATTTTGTATATTNGGCGGGCTTTATACCACATCTTGACAATATGCGATATTATGTATACAGTATANGGACCCANAAGAAGGGAGGATTGTGATGGAAGCCTATTGCGTCAAGTGTCGAAGCAAGCGCGAGATCTCTAACCCCCAGGCTATCACCATGAAGAACGGCAAGCCTGCGACATCGGGCACGTGCCCCTCTTGCGGGACAAAGGTATTCCGGATCGGCGCCAGCCGCTAAGGTACCTGGTCTCCAACCCCTAAGATTTATCACGGCAAATCGCGTTCCAAGCTGCCAGGCCTGGAATGCTGGAACATATACCGGTGTACGGGAGTGTGGCTCCCGTACAC
>PANP01000071.1 GCA_002708395.1 Dehalococcoidia bacterium | reverse complement strand
CTAGTAGCCTGGCCGCCAGTTCGGCCGATGTGAATCCCTCGGGGATCCTGGCCCAGATGTATAGGCTGGCCAGGGGTACGTCCACAGTCAAGCCAAGAGTGGTCAAGGCCTTTACGACCCGGTCACGGCGGCGACGATAAATCTCAACGTTGGCGTCCACGCAGTCCTGAGGTCCAGTTAGTGCTTCGATAGCCATCTGTTGGATGGCCTGAGGTATCCCCGAGTCCAGGTTGGCTTTTATCTGGAAGAGGGCTTTAATCATGTCGGCGTTACCCACCGCCATTCCGAAGCGCCAACCAGTCATGTTGTAGGTCTTGGAAAGGGAATGGAACTCCAGGCTCACGTCCTTGGCGCCTTCCACCTGCATGCAGCTGGTGGCCCGATAACCTTCGTACCCTACCTCGCTGTAGGCGGCGTCGTGGAGCAGAGCGATGTCTTTCTCCCGGCAGTAGGCGACGGCCGCAACCAGGTCTTCGTGCGTAGCGACGGCGCTGGTGGGGTTGTTGGGATAGTTCAACCACATCAGCTTGGCGGCGTCGGCTACGGGGCCGGGGATGGCGTCCAATTCGGGCAGCCATCCGTTCTTTTCGTACAAGGGCATGATGTGGCTTTCCGCCCCGGCGAACATGGTCCCCACGCCGTAAACGGGATAGGCGGGATCGGGAATCAAGGCCACGTCGCCGGGATCCAGGAAGCAGAAAGCGGCGTGGCCGATGCCTTCTTTGGCTCCGATGAGGGGCAATACTTCCTTATCCGGGTCCAGTTTGACCCCGAATCGCTGCTCGTACCAGTGGGCGATGGCCCGCCGTACTTCCGGCAATCCGTCGGTTTCCGGATACCGGTGGTTGGGTGGGTCTTGAGACGCCTCAAGCAGTTTGTCTATGATGGGCTGGGGCGTGGGGATATCGGGGTCACCGATGCCAAAGGTGACCACGTCCGCTCCGGCAGCCCGCTTTTCGGCGATGATTCTTGAGATTTCCACGAAGGGATAGGGGGCGAGTTTGCCCAGTCGGTCTGAAAACTTCATCTATTCGACACCTTAGAGTTACAAGTTTTATTCAAAGTTAAACTGGCCATTCTCCGCTGAAGATTTCTTCGGCGGGGCCTTCCAGGTACACTTCTCCCTCTCCATCCCAATCGATGGACAGGGTGCCTCCGGGGAGAGTTATGTCAACTCGCCCGTCCGCGATGCCCAGTAGCCGGGCGGCCACTGCGATGGCGCAAGCGCCGGTGCCGCAGGCCATGGTTTCCCCGGATCCGCGTTCCCAGACCCTGGCCGTCATCGCGCCTGGACCGGTGATGTTTACGGTTTCGAAATTGACCCGATTGGGAAATATCGAGTGATGCTCAACCATGGGGCCGATGGTATGCAGAGGAAATTCCCCCACCGGCTGATCGATGAAGGTGATGGCATGGGGGTTACCCATGGAGACAAAGCTCAGGCTCAGCTCCAGGCTGTCCACGGCCAATGGATAGCCCGTAACCGGTCCCTTTGGGTATCCTGATGCCGGATCCAAAATAACCGGAACGTCGCCTGGCTCCAGCAGTGGCTCGCCCATGGCAACCCTGGCGCCGATGATGCGGTCGCCGTCGTAGATCGGGACTACTGTTCGTATCCCTGCCAGTGTTTCTACCTCAATACCGTCGGCGCCAGGCGTAGCGAGTCCCCGATCGATGGCGTACTTGGCGAAGCAGCGGATACCGTTGCCACACATCTCGCTTTCGGAGCCGTCGGCGTTNAACATCCGCATCTTTAGNTCGGCGATGCCGGAATCTTCNATCAGGATGATGCCGTCGGAGCCCANGCCGAAGTGGCGGTCGCTCATCGATCGAGACAGTTGNGACCAGTCCGTGCTGAAATCGTCGTGGTCGCGGNNGTCTATGTAGAGATAGTCGTTGCCAGCCCCGTGCATCTTGGTGAATTTCATNGCTATATTCCGGTCTTATTCCCCAGTCTGGATTCGTATTGGGACGCGGGCCTATTTTACCACAGCCTAGCCGCCGGCCAAGAAACCTTCAACCAAGGCGGCCGCCTGGGATTCCAGGTTCGCCGAGGCTGCCGAGAGCCAATGGATGCGAGGGTCCTGAGCTTTGAACCAGGTGTGCTGACGCCGAGCCATGCGGTGGGTTTGGAACTTGGTCCGCTGCACCGCTTCGTCCAGGTCGATCTCTCCTGATAGGTAAAGGCCCATCTCCAGATATCCGGGGCTGGCCAGAGACTTTTGACCCAGAAGGTACCCCATAGAAGATAGAGACCGCGCCTCTTCCTCCAGCCCAGACTCTATCATNATGTCAACCCGNTCATCGATGTGTTTGTACAGTTCCGGGCGCTCCAAGTTGAGTCCGATGACCAAAGAATTGGTCGTTGGCTCACTGAAGAGAGCAAAGCTGGATGGGAGTTCCTGCGTCGCATGGTGAATCTCCAGTGCCCGGATGACCCGGCGCACGTTGCGGGGATTCAACTGGGCTGCTCGATCGGGGTCCAAGCTCTGTAATTCTTGATGAAGAGATAGTGGGCCGTTCTCTTCCGCCTCCTGTTCCTTGGCCCGTCGAAACTCGGAGTTAGGGGCNACTGGAGGTACCTTCGACCCCTCCACCAGCGCCCAGATGTATTGCCCGGTTCCCCCTACGGCCATGGGAAGGTGCTCACGACTNTCGATGCNTTGGATACTNGNGTTGGCCTGGGACAAGAACGAGCCCAGTCCAAAATCCTNGTCGGGGTTGAGGATGTCCAGTAGATGATGCGGGGCTTGAGCGCGCTCTTCGAGGGTTGGCTTGGCGGTCCCNATATCCATGTACCGGTACACCTGGCGGCTGTCGGCGTTGATAATCTCGCCGTTGAATCGGCGCGACAGAGCTACAGCCAACTTGGTCTTGCCCACAGCAGTGGGGCCAACGATGCAGATGAGAGGTGGAAGTTGGGCGCGCAATGTNCTTGGAATCAGCCCTTTAGCCTACCCGGTCCGGGACGGCTTCCTAGAGTTTGGCCGTGGCGGTCTCTTGAATGATTCGCAGGAATTGGTCTGCTTGCAGGCTGGCGCCACCGACCAAAGCGCCGTGGATGGCGCCGAGCCGCAGATAGCTTCCAACATTTTCCGCGTTGACGCTGCCGCCATACAGCACTGGCACATCGTCGGCCGCCGCACCGAATAGAGCGGTTAGGGACGCNTGCACCGTNCCGCCCATAATCTCGGCGGCAATCTCGGGTGTGGCAGCTTGGCCGGTTCCGATGGCCCAAACTGGCTCGTAGGCGACCAATAAACCGGTTATGTCATGTAGCTCGGAAAGGTCTTCCCGAAGCTGCTGGGCCACCACGGCTCCGGCNCTACCTGCCTCTCGNTGCTCCAAGGTTTCACCGACGCACAAGATGGGCCGCAGCGAGTGGCTGAATGCCGCTTTGACCTTCCGGTTGATAGCTTCGTCGGTCTCTCCGAACAGTTGACGCCGTTCGGAATGCCCTAGAATCACGTAGTCGCAAAGCCCCTGCAACATCAACGGGCCGATCTCCCCGGTAAAAGCCCCCGAGTCTTCGAAGTGCATGTTCTGGGCCCCAACCTTGATGGGAGAGCCAATAACGGCGTCTCGCACCTGTTGCAACGCGATGTACGGAGGGCAAAGGATGATGTCTACTCCGGACGAGGTGCGCAAGTTGTCCCGCACTTCCGTGGCCAGTCTAACGGCATCGTGAACCGTGGTGTTCATCTTCCAGTTTCCAGCTATCGTAGGGACCGGCATGGCGCCCGCCTCCGTAAGTACTTGAAGATACCGTACCTGAGAATAATGGCAGTTATGTTAACTATGGGCCGTACTTCTGTAGTTTCCCGGCGTGGGACATGGCCAAGAGCATAACCTGGGTGGCTAGGATACTGCCCACTGACCCTTGGGCGCAGGTTCTTTCATTGAATCTGGGCACTCCTTCTCCTCTGGTCAGCTTGGAGTGGAGCATGAAGGGGACCGGGTGCCAGCTATGGGCGGCCATAATCGCCGGAGTGGCATGGTCCCCGGCCACCAGGAAAACGTCCGGGTTCAGTTCTCTGATCTGGGGGATGAACGGGTCCAGATCCTCCAGACACTTCACCTTGGCGTCGAAATCTCCATCCTCTCCGGCAGCATCGGCCGGCTTGTAATGGATGAAGAAAAAGTCGTGGTTATCGAAGTTTTGACGCAAGGTTTCCACTTCGTCGCCGAAGGTTCGGCCAGTGGGAATCACCTTCATCCCCGCCACTTCGGCCAGCCCTCGGTACATGGGATAGGCTGCGATTCCCGCCGTGTTTAATTGATAGGCATAGTTCATGGGAGGCAGATTGGGCATCTGGGCGAAACCCCTCAGCAGCACCATGTTGGCCCGTTCCTCCTCTGCTAGGAGTTTGCTGGCTTGAGACACGAACTCATTGACTAACTCCGCCGTTCGCTTCGCCTCGGGAGTTAGGGGTTTCACCGGTAAGGCCGCTGCGCCGGTCACTTGAGGGTCGGTCTCCGATATGAGCTCGGAAAGGCCTTCGCCTCGCAATCTGAGCACGAACCGGTAGTCTTGCACCGGGAAGACATCTATCTGTACGCCGTCGATCTCAATCTTGTCCAAGCGCTCGCAGAGGGGGGCGCTGAACTCGGTTGGTATCCGCCCGGCCCGGCGGTCCACCAGCAAGCCGTCACCGTCCACCAAGCAGAAGTTGCCGCGAGCGGCCACGTCGCCGGGTTGGAGGGCCACTTCGATCCCCAGAGCTTCCAAGGCGCCCCGGCCAATCAGGTGTTTCAGTGGGTCGTAACCGAACAATGCCAGGTGGCCAGGGCCGCTACCGGGCGCGACACCCGGCAGTACCGGGGTCGTTAGTCCGCAGGCGCTCTCTTGGGCCATGGCGTCCAGGTTGGGGATATTGGCCGTTTCCAACTCGGAAAGGCGGGTATCGGGATGGGCCAAGCCGCCCAATCCGTCCACCACCAAGAGGACAATCTTGGAAGATGTAGAAGTGTAACAGTCTCGGAGTTCTTCTTGGTCAATCATGCGCTAGCCCTCACCCAGCTTATGTGAAGTTGCTTAGATGTCATTGCATNGAGTCCTTCGACAGGCTCGCTACGAACGCCAGGAGTCCTGTTTCCAGTTCTTCCTGAGCTTGTCGAATCATCCATATTGTAAAAAGTGTACCGATTTTCAGGCGTCGGGCAATGCCGCGATTCCCGGCAACTCTTTGCCCTCCAGAAATTCCAGGGATGCTCCGCCGCCGGTGGAAACGTGGGTCATTTGGTCCATCAAGCCCATTTCCTCCACAGCTTCGGCTGTGGACCCGCCGCCTACAACAGTGGTTATTCCCNGGGTTTCGGCGATTCCATGGGCGACCACGCGGGTGCCCTGGCTGAAGCGGGGCATCTCGAACACACCCATGGGCCCGTTCCAGATGATGGTCCGGCATGCGGCCAAGTCTTTGGCGAACCGGGTCGCCGTATCGCCGCCCACGTCCATTATGAACCAATCGTCGGGAACCTGTCCCGACGCGACGGTTTTAACTTCTCCGTCGGCNCCGAACCGGTCGGCAATGACTAAATCATCGGGAAGATGGACCTGGATATTCCGCTGTTTGGCCCGTTCCATCAGTTCCCGGGCGAAGTCCAACCGGTCGGTTTCCACGTTGGAGGCCCCGGTGTTAATGCCCTGGGCCTTCAGGAAGGTGACACACATCCCTCCGCCGATGAATATGTGGTCCAGCTTGTCCAGCAGGTTCTCCAGCACCAGTATCTTGTCGCTGACCTTGGCTCCGCCCAGTAGGGCCGCCAAGGGGCGTTCCGGAGATTCCAGGGCCTTACCCATGGATTCGACTTCTCTCTGCACCAGAATGCCCATGGCCGAAGGAAGCAGTTCCGGCACGCCTACTGTGGAGGCGTGGGGGCGGTGGGCCACGGCGAAGGCGTCCATGACGAAACAATCGGCGTTCGCGGCTAGGTCCCGGCTGAATCCCGGGTCGTTTTTCTCTTCGCCGGGGTAAAAGCGTAGGTTATCCAGCAGAACAACATCACCGGGAGCCATATCCGCGACGGCGGATGCTACCTCCGGCCCGATGCAATCTTTCACGCTCTTGACCGGCTTGCCCAGCAGAAAGCCTAGCCGGTCACCGATCGGCGCTAGGCGTAGATCCTCGGTTACTTTGCCGCCGGGCCGTCCCAGGTGGGAGCAAAGAATAACCTTGCAGTCCCGTTCCAACAGATAGTGGATGGTGGGCAGAGTGGCCCTCAGGCGCTGGTCGTAGGAGGCGATGGCCTCGATACCCTGCTCGATGGGAATGTTGAAGTCGACCCGGACCAACACCCGCTTGCCAGCCATGTCCAGACCGGTGAGGCTGCGTTTAGTCATGGCCCTGGCCTTCTAAAGCCCAATCTGTCAGGTCTCTCAAGGGTTGCAGTCCTTCGTTAGTAAGCCCGGAACCAGAAAGCCCGGAATCGCTTAATGCTTCATCGGCAAGCTCACGGGCTCTGGATTCGGCGAAGGGACGGGCCCCGGCTTGGTCGAGAATCCCAATCACTTGGGCGATGTCCTCGGGTTGTAGGACCCGCTTCATATAAATGTTACCCAACGCTCGCTTATCGGCCAATGAGGAGGTTTCCAAAGCGTAAATAAGGGGCAGGCTTTTCTTCTTGTTAAGCATGTTGCTGGAGGTCATCCCGTCGGCCCTACTCCCCCACAAGTCCGCGATATCCAGGCTTATCTGCCAGGCCATGCCCAGGCCGTGGCCCATCTTTTGAAAGGCGGCGCAAACCTCGTTTTCTGCCCCGGCAGCGATAGCGCCCAATTCGGTTGCGCACCCGGCCAAAGCCCCGGTCTTGCGGCCAATCATGTTGTGGTAATCGGCGCTGGTGACCATCAACTGGTCCTGGAACTCCAAGTCCATGTACTGGCCTTCGCACAGCGCCAGGCAGGCCTTGTCCAGGGATGTGACTGCGGGAAGAACCCGCTCCGAGGGAATCCCCCGCTGGGCCAGGCGCATCATAGTGTTGCGCCCCAGGGCGTGCAACCCGTCGCCGACGTTGATGGCCTGGGCGGGACCCCAGACCCACCAGATGCTGGGCCGGTCCTCTGCCACCGCCCGATTGGACTGCACGTCGCCGTGGACCAGAGTGTAGTTATGAATGAATTCTATGCCCGCCGCAGCTGGCAGGGCGGTCGAGAAGTCACCGGAAATAGCTTGGCAACAGACCAGTGTGAGCATCGACTGAAAATGAAGACGGGGAGGCGAGTCCAGCGCCTCGCCTTGCTGACTGGTCCATCCCATGTGGTAGCGGAGCAAGTCGTACAGGAAACCCTCTCGGGAAGCGAAGACATCCTTCATCTCCGCTTCCAGGGCATTCAGGTGTGATTTGAATTGGGAAATAGGCACTGGGAATACGCCTCTCACTTTAGCGAATCGGACTCGGCTTAAAGTCTACCAGAACCTACCCTGCGGTCTCCATAATCTCTTCCAGAGAAATCGCGCCCTCTCGAAGTAGGCGGGGCTCGTTCCTCGTGATGTCTACCACTGTCGAGCCGGTGCCCTCTGGGGGCGGCCCGGAGCGGGTTATGTAATCTACCAAGTTGCCCAGTTGATTCTCGATGGAATCTAGGTCCAGCAGATCTGGTTGGCCGCTAAGGTTGGCGCTGGTCCCGGTGATTGGGCGTCCCAGGCGGCGGGCCAACGCCAAGGGTATCCGGTGGGCGGGCATCCGCACTGCCACCGTATCCGCGCCTCCCGTTACCAGATCCGGCAGTTCCGGCGACCGGCGCATCACTAGGGTCAACGGGCCGGGCCAGAACCGTTCCGCCAGTTCCTGAGCTTGGTTGCTCATCGGTAGCGCAACCGACTCGACCTGGTCCAAACCCGCGACTAATACCGGCAATGCCAGCTCCGCCGGCCGTCCCTTGATGGCGAATATACGCTGGAGGGCGGGAAGGGAAAATACATCGGCTCCAAGGCCGTAAAGGGTATCCGTGGGGAATACGACGACTCCGCCGTTGTCTAGGGCGGCGAACGCCTTATCAAGCTCGTTTAATAAGTCATCGACGCCCAAATATCCCCCCGGACCTGCACTTTCCAGAATCTGTTATGGGTATCCCTTGGTCCTAGTAAAAGCCGGTGCTTATGCCCTATAATTTCATCATTACGTTATGACAATCCGCACGCCTATACTAGCCGGGATTTCATAGTTATAATACCATCACCAGGCGGTCGCCCTAAGGGTGACCTTGAGTTTAGAAGTTGTGTGGATAGAGGAGGTGCTGCTACGACAGAAGGGAAGTTGCCGAGAGGCCGGAGGGTGGCTACCAGCGACGACCTAGAAGTCTCCGCTTATTTGGAGATTGCCGAGGGACGGCCTTCCGAAGCGGAGAGCGACCCCCAGTCGGTCAACGAGGGCATCATCGTTATCGACTTCGGTTCTCAGTACAGCCACCTGATCGCCCGCCGGATCAGAGAACTCAAGGTATATTCAGAGATTGTTACCTCTTCCAGCACTTGGGAGACGGTTAGCCACATCAACCCCAAAGGCGTCATCCTCTCCGGTGGTCCTGCCAGCGTGTATGACCCCGGCGCTCCCCGCATCCCCCACTGGGTATTTGAACGTGAACTGCCGGTTCTGGGCATCTGTTACGGAATGCAGGCCTTGGTTCACCAGTTGGGCGGCGAGGTTGTTCCGGGTCAGGCGCAGGAATACGGCTCGGCTGTTCTCCATCAGAACGGAGGGGACCCTTCCTTATTCCAGGAGTTGCCGCCCACCTTCCAGGTGTGGATGAGCCATGGCGACCGGATAGCGTCCCTGCCTCCCGGGTTCACCAGTCTGGCCTATACAGAGAATTCCCCGATCGCCGCACTGGGCGATGGGAAGAAAATCTTCGGTCTCCAGTTCCATCCGGAAGTCAATCACACCCCTTTGGGCAAGTCGATCTTAGAAAACTTCCTGGTGCAAGCCTGCAAATGCCGGGAGTCTTGGACGCCCGGTAACTTCGTCAACGACTCCATCAAACGCATACAAGAGCAGGTGGGAGATGGCGAGGTGATTTGCGCTCTTTCCGGTGGCGTTGATTCCGCGGTTACCGCCATGCTGCTCCACAAAGCCATCGGAGAACAGTTGACTTGCATCTTCGTCAATAACGGACTCCTTAGGCTGGAGGAGGCCGAAAGGGTTCAGGACACCTTCAAACGCGGCATGGGATTGAATCTGGTCTACGCCGATGCCAGCGAAAGGTTTCTTGGGAAGCTTGCNGGTGTCATCGACCCGGAGCAGAAGCGCAAGGTTATCGGCGAAGAATTCATCCGCGTGTTCGAAGAGGCAGCTGCAGATCTAGGCAAGACGGACTTCCTGGCCCAGGGAACCCTGTATCCCGACGTCATTGAAAGTGAGACGCCCGAGAACCGAGCTTCGGCCCGTATCAAAACCCATCACAACGTGGGCGGTCTTCCGGAAAACATGAAGCTCAAGTTGGTGGAACCCCTGCGTTACCTCTTCAAAGACGAAGTGCGTGAGGTGGGGTTGGCGCTAGGCCTGCCCGACGAGATGGTCTATCGTCAGCCATTTCCCGGACCGGGATTGGCCATCAGGATAATCGGTGAGGTCACTGAGGAACGGTGTGACATGCTCCGGGCCTGCGACTGGATCGTCATCGATGAGATTAAGGCTGCCGGATTGTATGGACAGATATGGCAGAGCTTTGCCGTCCTTACCGACAACCGCACCGTAGGGGTGATGGGAGACTACCGCACCTACGGCTATGTCTGCGCCATACGCGCCGTCAGCAGCGAAGACGCTATGACCGCTGATTGGGTGCGCCTTCCTTATGAAGTGCTTGCCCGCATGTCCAACCGTATGGTGAATGAGGTACCGGGCGTGAACAGGGTGGTGTACGACATCACCAGCAAACCTCCCGGCACCATCGAGTGGGAATAGCAGGATGAAGGTCCTTATCGTCGGCTCCGGCGCTCGGGAGCACGCCCTGGCGTGGCGGTTGCGGCAAAGCCCCGCAGTTACTGCGATATGGGCCGCCTCCGGCAACGGCGGCACCGCCCAGATCGCCACCAACCTGAATGTCTCTCCGGAGGACGTTGAGTCGATTCCCAAATACGCCAAGGGATTGGGGATCGATCTGGTAGTGGTAGGACCGGAGCAGCCGTTAGCCGCCGGATTGGTAGACCTCTTGGACTCGCAAGGCATCCCCGCTTTCGGCCCAACCAAAGCGGCAGCCCAGATCGAAGCCAGCAAAAGCTTCGCCCTGGATATCATGCGTGAGTCCGGAGTACCCTGCCCCGAGTTCCACTCTTTCCAAGATGAAACTTTGGCCCTGGACTTCCTATCCAAGCACTCCGCTCCTTCAGTGATAAAAGCCGACGGCTTGGCTGCCGGGAAGGGCGTTTTCATGTGCCACACTGCGGAAGACGCGGCAGCGGCGGTGCGGGCTTGCATGAGCCAAAAAGTCTTCGGCGGTGCCGGCGAAACCGTGGTGATAGAGGAGTTCTTGGAGGGACCCGAAGTCAGCGTCTTCGCTTTCAGCGATGGAGAGCATCTCTCGGCTCCGGTTGCCGCCTGTGACTATAAGCGGCGGAGTGACGGCGACGTGGGCCCCAACACCGGCGGGATGGGAAGCTTTGCCCCGCCGGATTTCTGGAACGACGAACTGGCGGGGGAGATAACCCGCACCATAATGGAGCCGGTGATACAATCCATGGCCCGGCGGGGAACGCCATATCGTGGGGTCTTGTACGCAGGCATTATGTTAACCAAACAGGGTCCCAAAGTGCTGGAATTCAACTGTCGGTTCGGAGACCCGGAAACACAAGTGATAATGCCCTTATTGGTCAGTGACCCGCTAGACATCATGACCGCTTGCATCGAAGGTCAGTTGGCCGACACTCCGGTGGAATGGAGCAAGCGCAACTATGCCGGCGTGGTAATGGTTTCTGATGGCTACCCGGACAAATACGAAACCGGATTCGAGATTACCGGCTTGGATGACGAAGTAAAGAACACCACCATATTCCATGCGGCCACCCGGCTAGAGTCCGGCAGGGTCGTGACCAGCGGAGGGCGGGTACTCACCGTCGTCGGCAGCGGTGAATCCTTGGCAGAGGCTCGGGATGCGGCGTATCATAGGGTCCGGAACATCGGTTTCCAAGGCGCATCATACCGCAGCGACATCGCTGACTTGGAGGGAAGGACAAGCCTGTGGTTACCAGACCCGGCGGCGCCGACTGGCTAGGCTCCTTACAAACATATCAGCAAGCCCTTTCCGATGGGCGGCTGGATGCTTATCGGAACCGGCGTTGGCGGCAATCCCAGGAATTCGCCGGATGGCTGGACGAACAGAACATTCCGTCCCTAACGGCAGAGCGAGCACAGGCAATCTACCGGGCTTCGGGCGGCAGGAAATCGAATGAATTCAAAGCCATTCCTATAGAAGAGATTCGAGATTCCCTGGATTTTCTTCTGTTCGATACCTTGGGGCTTGAGAAAAGGTTCGACGAATCCGCATCGAACGAAGGGGCATACAACCTGGCAGGATCAGGGAAGGAGTTCGTCTCCTACATCTTGTGTGCACGGGATCCCGGTTTGTTCGCCTTTTGGACTCCACATGGGGAACGGGCCCTGCGCCGGTTGGGGATATATCCGAAAGACCTGAACAGAGGTAACCTGGGGTTAGGTTACATGGACCTTCTGGAAGTGATGAACGTAGTGCGCGGCCGGACCGGCCTGTCCGATTTCCGAGCTGTGGATGAGTTCACTTACTCGGTGACCCAAAAATCTACCGGTGGCTGATGGAGAGTGAATATGGCTTGGCGGGACTCCTTGGCAGAGTTGAAAGAAGAATTGGCGAACATCAGGGCCGAACGGCTGAGTCAGGCCTCGGATGAAGATGCCGAGATTGAAAAAGAGCGGGAAGAGCTATCCAGGCTGGCCGACTCCTTGAGAGTTTCCGAGTTATTGTCTGATATGAACCGCACTTTGCTGGACGGCCAGGGTACCGTTGAGAAAATCGTCTCCTGGGAAGCCGACGAGGAAGACGAAGACGGCCCCATGGCGGAAGAGGAAGAAGACGCAGATGTGATTGCTCTGATTCTCACCTGGGAAGAAAGAGGCGAGCGGGAATTGGCCATCGATCTAGGTGTGGCCGATGAGGGCGTCTACGTCCAGATCAACGGCATCGAGATCCGAGCCGAACGCGAGGCCATGGAACCGGCGCTATTGCAGGCGTTCCGGGAAGAGTTGGAGTTGTAACGTGGCGTCTATTAAATCCGAAAGGAGTCTGTTTTGCCGCTAGTNGGTGTTGTCATGGGGAGCGCAAGTGATGAATCGGTTGTCCAGGAGACGGTGAATACTCTGGAGCAGTTGGGGGTTGACTACGAAGTACGGGTTATGTCGGCCCACCGCACACCCGAACGGGTCCAGGAATACGCCACCACTGCACGCGACCGGGGGATAGAAGTCTTGATATCCGCTGCCGGTGGATCCGCCGCCTTGGGCGGGGTTCTGGCGTCGTGGACAACCATCCCGGTTATCGGCATACCCCTGGCTTCCAGCGAACTTAAAGGCATGGACGCCCTGTTAGCTACCGCCCAGATGCCGCCGGGTATACCAGTTGCCTGCATGGCCGTGGGGACCTGGGGTGCTCGCAACGCCGCTTTTTTCGCAGCGGAGATTCTGGGGCTGAAGTATGAAGCCATCAGGGAAGCTTACGAGAAATATCGGCGGGGGCTTCGTGATTAGCAGTTCCCGTCCGGCCGTTCTCACCGATTTCGACGATACAGCTGCCGTCCAAAACGTGGCGGAGATGCTCCTGACAAAGTTCGGCGACCCAACCTGGCATGACGTGCGCCAACGGTTTCGGGACAAGGAACTGACGCTCAACGAGTATCAGGAGATTACCTTCCGTAATATCCAGGCCGACCGGGCAACGATGCAGGATTATGTAAAGCAAAACGCCAGCCTGAGGCCCTACTTCAAAGAAATGTGGCATTATTGCCGGGAGAGCCAGGTCCCCCTGGCCGTGGTTAGCCAAGGGCTGGATTTCTATATCGAAGCCCTGCTGGAAAAGGAAGGCTGCGGTCCTGTTCCGATCCACGCAGTAAACACCCGGTTCGACGCCAAAGGAATCAACTACGAGTACCGGTATGCCGTGCCGGGAAAAGAGAGCTTGGGAAATTCCAAGGGCGTGGTTGTGGACAGCTATCGGGAACANGGACACTACATCGTCTATGTCGGCGACGGTATGTCGGACTTTGAAGCCGCGACCCGAGCCGACTTGGTATTTGCCCACCGGGTCTTAGCGGACGAATGTGAACGCCAAGAGATTCCCTTCCGTCCATTCACTGATTTCGGCGACGTATTAAAAGCAGTTGAAGAAATGACAGCCGGCTTGTCCAGGAATGGAAAAGGGCCGAACGCAAGTTAAATATCAACAGGCTGACGTTCAGGATGCCTGTTGGCGGAACCGAGAGATGTTGAGGAGGCTCGATAGTGATCGACCGGTATTCCCGGCCCGCGATGAAGAAAGTCTGGTCGGACGAAAATAAATCAGAGCTTTGGCTAAAGGTCGAGCTGGCGGTATGTGAGGCTTGGACCCAGGAGGGAGTCATCCCTCAGGAAGACATGGAACTTCTGCGGGGCGCCAAGTACAACCATGCCCGGATGATGGAGATTCTGGCCGTGGTACGCCACGAAACCAACGCTTTCTTGTCATCCGTAACTGAAGGACTGGGTCCCGAAGGCCGGTGGCTCCACCTGGGATTGACCTCGTCGGACAAGTTGGACACTGCGTTGGGTCTTCAACTAGGGGAAGCCGGGGCCATATTGCTCCAGGATATGGACGATGCCATCGCCGCCTTGGAGACCCAGGCGGTCAAGCACAAAGACACAATCATGATGGGCCGGACCCATGGCGTGCATGCCGAACCGATTACCTTTGGGTTGAAGGCGGCGTTGTGGTGGGAAGAGATGCGGCGTCAGCGCGCCCGCTTGGTCCTGGCCTTGGACGACGTTCGGGTTGGCAAGATTTCCGGAGCCGTCGGCACCCACGCCACGGTCCCGCCCTCGGTTGAAGACCGGGTTTGCCAGGAGTTGGGACTGGAGGTAGCGGCGGTATCCAACCAGATAATCCAACGGGACCGGTACGCCCACTTCATCTCCACCCTGGCCCTCATAGCCGCAACCCTGGAGAAAATTGCCACCGAGGTTCGGTCTCTACAGCGTACGGAGATTCACGAACTTGAGGAGCCGTTCGACGAAGGACAGAAAGGCTCGTCGTCCATGCCCCACAAGCGCAACCCGGAGCTTTCCGAACGGATCTGCGGCCTGGCTCGGTTGATTCGGGGGCACAGTGTTACCGCCCTGGAAAACGTGGCCCTTTGGGGAGAACGGGACATCAGCCATTCGTCGGCGGAACGCATCATACTGCCCGACGCCTGCTTGGCTCTGGACTACATCCTCAGCATCTTCACCCGGGTTATGGGGGACCTGCGGGTTTATCCTCAGCGGATGTGGGAAAACATCGAAAGCTCCCGTGGTCTCATCTTCAGCCAGCGGGTACTGCTGGAACTGGTGGACAAAGGTCTGGCCCGGGAAGACGCTTACGCCATCGTGCAGAGAAACGCCATGATGGGGTGGGACGAAGGGAGAGACTTCCGCGAACTCATCAAATCCGACAAAGAAGCCGCAACGTACCTTTCTGAGAGTGAGTTGAACGAATTGTTCGACTATGGCTATTACACCCGGTACGTAGATGAAACTTTCCAGCGGCTGGGTCTGTTGCCCGCCAAGATTTCTGTCTAGAATAGAAGTAGAAGGTTCGGGATTGTAACGGACAACTGCTGATTGAATGAAGATCCAGAACGAATCCAAAATTAGCGGCTTGGGAGGAGAGAGAATGTCTCTTGGGCCAATGGGGTACGTCGAATGTTACTAGAGACCAAGCTACCCAATCGTCTCCATCGGGGAAAGGTGCGGGATACCTACCGCATCAACGATGAGCTATTGCTGATGGTCACCACGGACCGCATCTCCGCCTACGATGTGGTTCTGCCCACGGGGATTCCCGACAAAGGCAGGGTGCTGAATAAGATATCCGCATTCTGGTTCGATCTGACCAAGCACATCATATCGAACCATCTGGTAGCCTTGGCCGACGATCCGGATGCCCCTGATCTAAGTAGCACCGGTAGCCTGATGGCGAATCTTCCTCCGGAAGTCGCCCGGCAATCCATGATTGCGAAAGAAGCCGAGCGCATCGATATCGAGTGTGTTGTCCGGGCGTATATCACCGGCTCCGCTTGGTCTGAGTACCAACGCCACGGCACGGTGTCAGGCAAGCCGATGCCTTCCGGAATGGTGGAGGGCGATCCCTTCACCGAACTGTTGTTCACGCCTACCACCAAGGCTGAAGAGGGCCATGACGAGAACATGTCCGATGAGGAAGTTATCGCCATGGTGGGTGCCGATCTGGCCCGGCGCCTGGAGGACGTTACCAAAGCTGTCTTCCAGTTCGGCCACGACTTCGCTCACGAAAGAGGGGTCATCTTGGCCGACACCAAGATGGAGTTTGGTTTCTTGGATGGGGAATTGATTCTCATCGACGAGCTATTCACTCCGGACTCCAGCAGGTTTTGGGACATGGACGGTTATGCGCCGGGCCAGGCCCAACCCAGTTTCGACAAGCAGTTCGTCCGTGATTATCTGACGGATCAGGGCTGGGACCGGAATCCACCGGCTCCGGAATTGCCCGACGACATCGTAGCCAAGACTGCGGAGCGGTACCTTGAAGCGTACCGCCTTCTCACCGGCGAGTCGCTGTAGCCGACTCGCTATAGACCACATCAACGGAGGTCAATCCAGTGCCCGAATCTAAAAATCGCCGTCGTCGTGGAGGCCCGGTAAGCCGGGGCCAAAGGGCGGCATCGTATGATCCCATCGCCAGACCTCAAAGAAAGAAAGCCAACAAATTCTACGTAGCAGCGTCGGCTATCATCGCGGTGCTGGTCATTGGCGGCTTCGCCGTGGGTGGCCAAACCTTTAATCGCCCCGCTCCCACGGGTAGCAGCAGCGGCGAGTACGTGGACGGGGTGGGCGTTCAGCAGGAACTGATGCCCACCGGCGCCAGGGGCCTTAACACNCACGTGGACACCACTCAGACNGTGGAGTACAGCACGTCGCCTCCAACTTCCGGTGATCACTGGAAGCTACCCGCCCGTTGCGGATTTTACGAAGNAGGATTGCCCGACGAGCAGATCGTCCACAATNTNGANCACGGTAACATCGTGGTTAGCTACAATCTGTCCAGCGACGAGAAAGTGGATCAACTGAAGGACGCGTTGGACGGTATCGNACTGAGCTCGATATGGGGAGTTACCCGTTCCTACGATAAGATTCCTTCNGGGACCATCTCTCTTGCTGCGTGGGGNGTCATGGACACCATGGAAGAGGTTGACTCGGAGCGGATNAACACCTTCTTCGAAACCTACTCCGGAGCNTTGGGGCCGGAAANAATCATTTGCCCAGGCGCCGGTCAACAACATAATCGTTAATACTGGATGCGGACGGTGTTTCCGAATCCAGTCTCTTTGTTTCGTAGTCAACGGCAGTGACCCGGTTCCCTCACTCCATCTCGTTCCTGAAAACGGGACACCGGTTAAACTTGTCATCTGACGGAAGCAGGTTAATATGTTGGGGAAGCAGTGACAAGGCAGGTAACGTTTGTATCTGGCTAAGGTGTACGTAACCCTTAAACCCACGGTCAACGACCCTCAGGGCCTGACCGTCCTAGCCACTTTGCGGAACCTGGGATTTACCACCGCTGCGGACGTCAGGGTAGGCAAATACCTGGAGGTCCATATCGATAGCCCAGACCGGTCCCTGGCAGAGTCTCAAGTTCATGAGATGTGCCGGGAACTGTTGTCCAACCCGGTTATCGAAGAATACCGCTTCGACCTGGAAGAGACCAACCAAGCCACGGAGACACAGAGGCCCTAAAAATTAAACTCCGTGTCTCTGTGGCCAATAAAAATCGCAGGAGCCAGCAATCATGACAACCACCGCAAATAACACCTACGTCTATGTTGGGGCCGAAACCAGCGGCCTATATCGTTTGTCCCCCGGCTCTTCCCAGTGGGAGGAACTGACCAACGGACTGCCGGCCAACCCCGTCGTTCCCGGGGTAACGATCCATCCCGACAACCCTGGAATCGTCTACGCCGGGACCCAGGACGGACCCTACCGCAGCACCGACCGCGGAGACCATTGGGAGCGGCTCGACTACCCTGCGTCGGGAGCTCCGGTATGGACATTCATGTTCCGGCC
>PANP01000070.1 GCA_002708395.1 Dehalococcoidia bacterium | reverse complement strand
ACTGCAAAGTGAAATGCTATGGAGCCATTATAGCTGGGAATACGCACGATGGCTTATAATTAGACGATAGTTGAAAGAACATCGACGAATCACCGATAGAGCTTTTTAGTAATATGGGAAATGTGGGTTAACACAGCTCCGATCGCGTAGACTGCCATGCCATCCTCCTGATGATTTTCGAAATGTGGGTGGCTTGCCGCTAGACTTCTAACGGCGTGTCTTCCATGTTGGCCCATTCGCCCATGGAGCCGTCGTAATTCTTGGTGTCGTTGAATCCCACCAATCGCATGACGAACAAACTGTTCGCCGCTCGGATTCCGCCCTGTCAATAAGTGAAGACGTTCTTGTCCGGGGTGATTCCGTTGGTGGCTAGGATTTGCTTTATCTCGTCGGCGGGTTTGAAGCGGTGGGTGTCCCGTTCCATCAGGTTGAACCATTCCAGATGAATGGCTCCCGGCACGTGGCCAACCCGCTTGTTGCCCCGGCTATTGCTGCCGTCCCACTCCCCGTCGCTCCGCACGTCCCAGATAATAGAGTCGCCGACGTTACAGGCGGTTTTGAGTTCATCCACTTTGACCAGCAGCGACTCGTCTCGCTTGGGAGTGAAAGTCACGCTTGTGTTCGGATGAGCACGGTCAAAGCTGATTGTTCGGCCTTCGGCCACCCAGCGGCGCCATCCCCCGTCCAGTATCTTGACGTTGCTGTGACCGTAGGTGTTCAGCGCCCACCATAGCCTGGCGGCGGTGAGGCTCTGGGAGTTGTCGTAGGTGATGACTAGGGTATCGTCGCCGATGCCCAGCCCCTGGCACATGGCCTTGAACTGATCCGGTTCCATCAGCAAGACACGGCCATTGTCAGGGTTTTTCTCGTAGTTGTCGGGCACTAAAACGGCCCCGGGGATATGGCCCCGGACGAATCCGACTTCGACATCACAGTCGACGATTACCACATTGGCATCGTCCTTGTGAGCGTCGACCCACTCGGCATCGACCAGGAATTCTGGATGAGCGTAACCTTCTTGCGCCATGGCTCCTCCTGGCTCCCAACGTGCGGGAGCTTTGGCTTCTATACGGTTAGGAATGAATCGGAAGCCAATTGTATGGGAACCGTGGGTGAGGGTCAACCGGAGGGTTAGGGTAAAGCCCGTATCGAAGTAGGACGGCAGAAATCAAAACGCCTTGGGTTTTTGCCCAAGGCGCTTCAGCCAATTTCTAGATGAGCTTCGAAGAGCCGCGGCTCTCTAGCTCACGAAAGTCTTCTGAATCATATCCCGGGCCTCTTCGGTGCTGATGCCACTTGCTACGGAGCATGCGCTGGTTTCGGCCATGATGGCGTCTAGGTTGCCCATCTTGGTGTACTTCTTGTACAAGTCCTCGTGTTCTATCCCCAAGGCCCGCCCCACCAATGACACGTAGTGCTCAACCTTTACGGGATAGTTATCTTCGTGGACGAACAGGGCCCGCTGGCAGCCGTGATACAGGGTGGAGTAGATGTCTACTTTTTCTTCCACGGCGCGTTCGAATTGCTGCTGGATAATCCCATCCCAGACGTCTCCGCCCGTCTTTTCCCTGGCTGCGGGCGTGCAGTGGCGGCTTAGCCTGGGGTCGCTGCCGATATCGGCTACTTCGATGCCCGGCAACAATGACAACAGTTTCAAGGCGGACTGGGCTTCGATGTCCGATTGCTCCCGGCCCGTGTGGTAGTGCAGGCTCACTTTAGCTTCCGGTTGGGGCTTGAAGTCCAGCTTGTCCAGGTTTTCAACCAGGAACTCGGTGACGTGCTGGAAGGGCATCTCCCGCTTCAGGTCCATGATTTCGTCATAGAAGTAGATGCAGGAGGGACACCACATCACTACCCGCTCGGGCTGGAACTTCTTGAAGTTGTCCACGGTTGTTTTCGACATCGATAGGCCCGCCGCTTCGTCGCCTCTCTGGAAGTGCTGGATCCCGCAGCAATAGGAAGCGCCGCCCACGGCGACGAAGTCAACTTCCAGCAACTTGAAGATGTCCACCACCGTCTGGACCAAGTGGCTGGTCTTCATCACGTTGCAGCCCAGGTAAAGGACGACATCGGTCTGTTTAACGTCTGCCTTGGGCACCGAAAGGGTCCACTCCCGGTCTTCCGGAGCAACCTGTAAACCGTGCAGGACAGTGCCTTCCCGGAAGTATTTTGAGTAGAACGATCGGTCTTTACCTGGCTGTGGCATAGAAACTCCTATCGACTGAGACTGTCCTAAAAAGGGGTTAATTTTCGGGTGCTGACGTGAGTCTACCCGTGGGATGTGGTAGTGTCAAACGAGGGCAACCAGGGGCGAGGACGCCGCTGTTTGGCGTAAAAATGATGTGCTCGGATCAGGGAGCGAAGAGGAGCTGGTGTTCCTGTCTACTGGTCTGAGACCTCTCTGACCTTTCTGGCTAGGCCCGCGGGGGTGAAGGGTTTATGGAGAATATGGGCGCCAGACTCCAACACGCCGTGTTGACCCAGGGAGTCATAGGCGTAACCGGAGCAGTACAAGACCTTTATGGCGGCGTGTTTAGCCGACAACCGGTCGGCTAATTGCCGGCCGTCCATGCGGGGCATGACGACGTCGGTCAACAGCAGGTCTAGCGTAGTGCGGGGTGTCTGGCTGGTCTCAGCCGCCTGCTCCAGCAGTGGGAGGTAGATAGTGAACGCCGTGCCCTTGCCCGGTTCACTTTCCACCACGATGTCTCCGCCGCCTTGCTTGATGACGCCGTAGGCGGTGGANAGACCCNTTCCGGAGCCGNCGGCTTTAGTAGTGAANAACGGTTCGAAAACACGTTCCTTGACCGCCTGGGNCATCCCGGTTCCGGTATCNGTTACCGAGATTGTTACTTGCCTCTCTCCCAACTTTCCGGAGCGCCGGCCAATGTCGTTCGTGCTCAGATTGCTACTGCCGGTCTGGATGGTTAGTGTTCCGCCGGTGGGCATAGCATCCTTGGCGTTCAAGGCCAGGTTAACCAGGATCTGCTCCAGTTGCCCTTGGTCGGCGCGGACTTCGTCCAGGTCAGGCTCCAAGGAAAGATCGATTTCAACATCCTCTCCCATCAGCCGGCCCAGCATGAATTCCAACCCGGTGATTAGTTCGTTAACGTTGACTTCCTGGTGCTCCATCTCACCACGCATGGAGAAGGCAAGCAGTTTCTGGGTCAGCTTTCCGGCCCTACCGGCGGCCTTTTCAATCTCTTCCAAGTCGGTTCCGGGTGGGCTGTCATCAGATAGCTTGGAAAGACCGGCGTAGGCATGGCCCATGATTAACGTGAGCAGGTTATTGAAATCGTGGGCAACTCCTGCGGCTAGCCGTCCCGCCGTCTCCAGTTTTTGGGACTGAACCAACTGGCGGGCCAGCTGCTCTCGTTCATCGCTGATGTGAGCGTTCTCCATCAGCCACCCAAGCCCTCCCCGATGGCGGTAAGAAGCTTAACAAGGTCCGGTGTGAAGTGTCCGGCCGGGGTCGACGCAACGTTAATCACTCCCAGAGGTCTCTGGCCGATAAGCGGTATGGTGCATACAGTGCCGGAGTTGGTCGAGGATGACTGGCTGGAGCTAGCTTCGGGTGATACGGCACCCTCAATCTTGAATCGGCCCTCCTGCAGGGCCAGGCCGGATGGAGATTGCAGTGGGAGTATATCCGGCGGAGGTTCCACTCCGTCGGGGCCGGAAAAAGCCAATAATCGCAGCTGTTGAGTATCCTCATCAAGGATTCTCAGTGAGGCGAACTCCACGCGAGTAACTCTGGTCAATTCGTCAAGAATCTGCCGGTATTTGAGACTCAGGGGTTGGGGTTTTGTGAGAAGCCCTGCGATATTGAAAAGGGACTCTAACTTCTGCAAGTACAGGGCTTCGCCGGACTGGGCCTTTTTGCGTTCGGTCGTGTCTTGGGCGACCGATAGTATCCCCCAGGCGGTGGGGAATACCCTCATGTGGAAGTAGCGGCTCCCCAGGGTCCCCCCACCCTCCTGAGTGGATCCCGCATAGAGCGTTTGGGAAAGCAGATCTCGCATCCAGTCCCCGCCCCCGTGAGGCATCAGGACTTCAAGATTCGTTCCCACCAATTCCTTGGTGGTTTTACCGGCCAGTTTGCCGTAGAAGTCGTTGCAGTACAGAACGGTTAGATTTCCGCTGAGGGCTAGGATCGGGTCGCTGATGCTGTCTAAGAGAAGCTGCTGCTTAACTTCGCTGAGCCGCAGTTGATTGGTGCGTTCTCCCAAGAGTTCTTCAGCCTGTATGAGAGACCTTTCCCGGCTGGTGCGNGAACATAGATCAATCAGATGCTCTACGTTCAAGGGCTCCCGAACGAAACCGTCTGCTCCTTTCTTAACCAGTTCCACCGACCGTTGAGTATCTGTTTCCTCGGTGACCNGGATAACGATGGTGGCGGGGCCTTGGGTCTTTACCNTCTCCAAGAGTTCGCCCGGAGTTGTATCTTCCAGATTAGGGNAAANTACAGCGAAGTCAGGAGCGCAAATCTCCAATCTTTGTTCGACTTCTCCGGCGGTTCCGGCCAGGTCTACCTGGTAGCCGCGATTTTGGAAGGCATCTTTGAGCGTTGCGCCTNGNTCTTCATCGCTGTTGACGACCAAGACCGTNGCGTCGATCTGCGGTTGCTGCCGTTGCAGGAGCTTGCGNACTTTGGACAGTAGGCCGGATGGGTCATNAGGGGCTGTCAGGAACTCGTTTGCGTCCAATGAAGAGAGTACCTCTCGAGGGTCGGCTCCGGACAAGGCAGGNGAAGTCACTAGAATGGATGTCGANTTGAAAGCGGGATACTCCATGGATCGAAGCAGCCGGCAGAATCGCCATCCGTCCAGTCCGGGCGTGTATAGGTCGGTAACAATCACGTCGGGCGGACCTTTTTCATCAACCTGGGAGTTCATCAGGACTAGTGCGTCCTCGGCGTTCTCGTATGAAGTGACTTGTAGACCGTCTTGTTGCAAGATGCCGGACAGCATCNCGAGTTGAGATTGGTTGCCGTTGACCANCACCGNTGTATAGGTCTCCCGGGTTTTCAAAATACCGACNCCTAGCAGATTTCCCATCGCAGGCNAGGGGGTGNATGCTGGCTTCTGAAAGCAGTCACCACTGATGACTGGCGACGTTACCAATTGAACATGCTATCGCCGGAGTCAGATGCCCGAAAGAGGGGCAGCGTCACATAGCCGGNGGNTGGGACACCTATCTGACACAGGGAGTTTTAGCCGGATNCGNAAGTGTAGTCGTGGGAGGTGGGGGAATCCNCCCCCAACCCCCCTTTNGTAAGGGGGCTAGGATGGGCGTGGTTTTAGATNTTGGAGCCGGGCTACGGAGGCGGCTGGGNGGTAGANGATTACCAGCCGATGGCGCAGCCGTCTTTGCGGGGTTCGGAGGCTCCGTGTAGGACTCCGGTGTCGGGGTCCCGTTGAATCAATTGGGCGCCGCCCATACCTCCNGACAGNCCTCGCCAGTAACTGCTAATCATCTTGGTGTTGTGTCCCTTGCTGGTCAGATCTGCCAACACCTGGGGAGGNAGCCCTTCCTCGAAGGACACATCGTTTTCGGTGACGATAAACCTTAGAGCGTTGAGCGCGGCCTGAGCGTCCATGCCGTGGTCNACCAGGTTGCTGATTAACTGCAAGTGGCCCTGGGGCTGCATGAAGGCGCCCATCACGCCGTAGCAAAGATATAGCTCATTGTTCTTCGTCGCTAGCCCGGGGATTATCGTGTGGTAGGGCCGTTTGCCGCCCTCTAGGGCGTTTACGTGATTGTGGTCAAGGGAAAACAATGCTCCACGATTGTGCAGGACGATACCGGTGTCCGGCACAATCAAGCCGGANCCAAAGTTGGAGTAGATGCTGTAGATGAAGGAGCAAGCGTTGCCTTCACCGTCCACGACGCTGATGTAGACGGTATCGCTGCCGCCCTGCACCTTGCCGTAGGGGACTGTTTCTAAAGCGTGATTAGGGTCGATCAATGCCCGGCGCTTGCTGGCNAATTCTTTGGACAGCATCTCGGCGGTGGGAATCTCGGCGAAGCCGGGGTCGGCGACATACTGAAAAGCGTCGGCGAAGGCCAGACGCATCGCTTCGATGAGATGGTGATAGGTGTCGGCGGTCTGGGCGCCCATCCCGGCGATGTCATATCCTTCGATGATGTTCAAAGCTTCCAGAGCGGCCACACCCTGGTCGCTGGGCGGACACTCCCAGCAAGTGACGCCGCGGTAGTCGGTGGATATGGGGTCCTGCCAATCCGAGGTATGGTTGGTCATGTCGGCGGTGGTGATGCAACCGCCCTGCTCCTGGATGAAAGCCGCCATTTTCTCAGCGATATCGCCGTTGTAGAAGGCTTCCGACCCTCCCTCGGCTATGGCCCTCAGGGTGCGGCCTAGTGTGGGAATCTTTAGAATATCGCCGTGCTTCGGTGCTTTGCCGTTCAGCAGCATCTCCTGTCCCGAGGGCAGCTTTGACAGCATTTCCACTTGGTTNGACCATTGGAAGGAGATGATGTCGGAAACCGGGTATCCCTCTTCGGCGTACTGAATCGCCGGTTGCAGCAGGTGGNACAGGGGCATCGTNCCACATTCGTTCAAGAGGGTTTCCCAGCCGTGAACGGCTCCCGGCACTGTTACCGAATGGACANCTCTNTGGGGCATCGTATCGTGCCCTTCGGCCTTCAACGCGTCGATGGTTGATGCCATGCCGGAGCGGCCGCTGCCGTTGATGGCCTGGATGCTCTTATCCTTGTTGTTCCATATGAGAGCGAACATGTCGCCGCCGACCCCGGTAGATACAGGTTCCACCACGTTGAGGACTGCAGCGCTGGCGATGGCGGCGTCCACCGCGTTGCCCCCTTCCATCAGTATGCGCACGCCGGCCATCGCCGCCAGGGGCTGGCTGGTGGCGACCATACCGTGGGTTGCTAGGACCGTGGAACGCCGTGAATCAAAATACATAACTGATTTGCTCCAAAGATTTAGGTGTCGCCCATATAATCACTGGGACGGATGATGAGGCGGGGATCGTCTGCTGATTGAGTCTATGCCGCTCCTTTGGACGGAGCCGGACAATTGTACCATGGGGTTTTCCAAGATGGCGAAACGTGGTTGCGGTTTGGAATGGCTGAGCCTATATTTATATACGCCAAAGCCGGTGTGAACCGGCGGATATTTTAACCTCAGCCGCCGGTGAAATGCTGGCCGCTGTGTAGGAGTTTATATGTCAGTGGAGGTTGGACAACAAGCGCCGGAGTTTACGCTATACGATAATGACCGCCAACAACGGTCCTTGGCGGAATTTCGTGGTAAAAGTGTGGTCCTGGCTTTTTACCCCGGAGCGTTCACGGGTGTTTGCACCACCGAGATGTGCACCTTTAGAGACCAGATGGAAAAGTTCAATTCTCTGAACAGTCAGGTTCTGGGCATCAGCGTAGATGGGGCATTCGCCCAGAAAGAGTTCAGCGATAAGAACAACCTGAATTTTCCGCTACTCAGTGATTTCACCCGAGAAGTGGTCAACAAGTACGATGTGGCTCTGGAGAATTTCGCCGGGATGGAAGGCTACGTGGCGTCTAAGCGGGCCGTTTTCGTGGTGGACAAAGAGGGCGTGATTCGCTACGCCTGGACCGGCCCAAACCCGGGGGTTGAGCCTGACTACGACGAAGTACAGGCGGCGGTAGACGGACTCTAAAGAGTCCTCAACCTCTAAGCCCTAGTCGTCCCTGGAACACTGGCGCCCTTTAGTCACGGAGCCCGCTATCCGATCAAACGCTCCGTGAAGAGGGCGGCAGCCCGTTCACCATATACCTCCAGGCAGACGGTGACGTTGGGACGGCCTGGACCCTGACCGATGTGTTGCGCGACCGTTTGGCCTCGGGCGGTGGAGCTGTGGATTTCGATCTCCACGAACATCTCCGAGCAGCCAAACAGGTCCGGATCGACCATGAAAGCGACGGCTGGCATGTCGTTGAATCTGACACCGTCGCCCTCAACTAAAAGCCCGCGCTCCACGTAGGATCTCTGTAACGATGGCGTGGCAGCCGACAGCAATCTTGTGGTGGGCGTATCCGCCTGCTTGATTTGTTCCAGTTGGGATTGGCTGATGTGTACCTTGTTGCAAACGTCCAGCCCAACCTGTACCAGAGGCGCGCCGGAGGTGTAGACGATGGCCGCCGACTCTGGGTCTTCATAAAGGTTGGCCGAGGCCACCGGGGAGACGTTGCCCGGCACGTAAACCGCTCCACCCATAACGACGATACGAGCCACGCTTTGAGCGAACCGAGGCTCCAGGCTCAAAGCCAACGCAACGTTGGTTAACCGGCCCAGCGCCACTATCGTGATTTCTCCAGGAGAACCCATCACCCGGCCGACCAACTCCAGCGCCGCATGACGGCTTTCGCCGGGTTGAGGTGATTCTTCTGGTGATGGAAAGCCGGCCTCTCCCAGGGCATCGTTGCCGTGGATATGTAGCGCCCAGTTGGGGTTGGGCGGGCGCAGCAGAGGCTTGGCTGCTCCCTGGTAAACCGGAATATCCGTGCGGCCGGCGGAGGATAAGACCCGCCGAGCATTGACGGTGCACATGTCCACCGGTCCGTTGCCGAAGATGGTGGTGACCGCCTCCACCGACAACTCGGGACTGGCCAGTGCCATCAAGATGGCGGCTGCGTCGTCGATGCCGGGATCGGTGTCGATAATGATTCGCTGCAAGTTTCTCCCTGAACCCAGGCTAAGATGATGGCCCGGATTATATCACCGCTCATTTGACAACCCGCTCACCGATAGTTATCTTGCCAGTGCCGGGCGGTGAATAGCCTCGGATACTAACGTGAATCGCACCCATAGAACTTCTAAGAGCAACCCAAGAGAATGGAGGAAAAGAAGATGGACTCTTCCGATGTTAAGGCCCTGGTATTCGATGTTTTTGGTACGGTAGTCGATTGGCGAACCTCCATCACCAGACAAGGCAATGAGTTCGGCAAAGCCAACGGCGTGAAGGCTGATTGGGAGGCCTTCGCCGACTCTTGGCGGTCCAAATATCGGCCCTACATGGATAAAGTGCGTAGCGGAGAGTTGCCCTGGACCAACCTGGACTCCCTGCATCGCATGGCCCTCGAGGACGTTCTGAGCGAGTTCGAGATACATGGCCTCAGCGAGGAGGTCAAGGCAGAGTTCAACTTTGCTTGGCACCGCTTGGACGGATGGCCCGATTCGGCGCCCGGACTGTGGCGGCTGAAGCGCCGATTCATACTCGGCCCAATGTCCAACGGAAACGTGGCGCTGATGACCAACATGGGCAAATACGCCGGCCTCCCTTGGGACTGCATCCTTGGAGCGGAACTGGCCAAGCACTACAAGCCGGACCCTGAGAGCTACCAGACCGCAGTGAACCTGCTGGGCTTGAAACCCTATCAAGTCATGATGGTTGCCGCCCACCAGGGCGACTTGCTGGCGGCCCAGAAAGTTGGCCTCAGAGCGGCCTTCGTCCCCCGCCCGATGGAGCGCGGCCTCAACAACAAGCCAGATCCTACTCCAGACCCGTCCTTCGACGTAGTAGCAAGTAATTTCGTGGACCTGGCAGACCAGCTGGAGTCTTAGATACCGGCTGACCGACCGCCGTATGACCCTGTCAGTTTGGGTAAGTAAGAAGGAAGTCAGCATGACCATGCATGAGAACCGGGTGAAGGTGCTCCGGTCGGAGATGGAGCGGGTGCAGGGGTACTTGGCCGGTCTTCCGGAAATCGCGTGGACGGAACAAAGCGCCTGCGATCTGTGGGAAGTGCGACATGTAGTGGCCCATCTCAGCGGAGTATCGGAGTTTTACGCGACTACTGTCACGCGAGGACTACAGGGTGATACATCGGCCCCTGAAGGCCGCCCAGATCCCGGCACCGCCACGGGGGCTTCCTCCGGTGACCGGATAGCCCAAGGTGCCATAGCGAACGCTGAGATGCTTGGGGACCAACTATTGGCAACCCTCACCGAGCGGGATAGCCAACTGGTGTCGGTTCTGGCCGGTTTGGCTCCAGAGAACCTGGAAACGCCATGCTATCACCCAGGCGGTATCGTCCCGGCGGGGAACTTCATCGACCTTAGGTTGAAGGAGTTGGCTCTCCACGAGTGGGACGTCCGCTCCCCGCAGGACCCGGGAGCCGGACTTTCTGGGGCGTGTCTACCGTCAATCATGATTCTGCTTGCCAATTCGTTGGCGTCCGGGTCTCTTCCCTGGGCTTTTTGGCCGGGGCCCAGCCTGGCGAATCCAGTGCGCTATCGTTTCGATGTGACCCGTCCGGTGCCGATCCGCGTCGATATCGCTGTGTCAGGCGATAAGGTCCGTCTGGAGGACGCTGGAGATAGTAACGCCGACGTAACCTTCCGATGCGANACGGANACCTTCCTGCTGCTGACAAACGGGCGTATCGCCACGGCTCCGGCCATCGCCGCAGGCCGGTTAGAAGTGGAGGGGGATAGTCAGGTGGCGGCCGACTTCGGCCAGTGGTTCAAGGGGATCTAGCTGTTGTCCGTCACTGGCTCAAGACCGCAGGCCTCAGCCACTAACTCGTAGGAATGCACCCTGTCGGCGAAAGCGTAGCANATCGTGACTATGCTCAGGTCCGGCGTCTGGTACATCTCCGCGATNCCGTCGAGCCGCTCCTTCACTTGTTCCGGAGGGCCATCTAGGCATCGCTGAGTGTATTGACGAGTGTAGGCTATCTCGTTGGGAGCGTAGTTGTAGGCTANTGCCTCTTCGATAGTCGGCACTCCNCGCGCCCGCCCGGTGACCGATTTGAGCCGGGCCAGGTTACGGCTTGAAGCGATTCTCAAGGCCTCTTCTTCCGTATCGGCGCACAGCACTTGCACTCCGACGTTGACCTTGGGTTCAGCCAAGTATTCGGACGGCTTGAAGCTTTTGCGGTAGCCTTCTACGATCTGCGGACCTTCCTCAACGCCCAGTCCAAAGTGGTGAGCATAAGAGAAGGGCAGTCCCAAGCTGGCCGCCATTTGGGCGCTTTCATAGCGAGAGCCCAACAGCCATACATCCGGCATGCCTGTTTGGACCGGGCCCGCTTGGATGCCGGCGAAGATGTGCTCGGACTCCAAAGTGCCCCCGAGATGGCCCAGCACGTCGGTTACTTGCTGGGGGAAGTGGCGTATGTCCGGAGGGCGATTGGGGTAGGAGAGGGCGGCGTTNGCAACCTGGTCGCTGCCGGGAGCCCGCCCGATGCCTAGGTCGATACGCCCGGGGAACAGTGCCTCCAATAGGCGAAAATTCTCCGCGACTTTGAATGAGCTGTAATGGGGGAGCATCACGCCACCGCTGCCAACCCGGATGGTATTGGTCCGGGCCGCTACTTGTCCGATCAAAATCTCAGGGCTGGTCCCGGCGAAGTTNGGGATGCTGTGATGCTCGGCCAACCAATATCGTTGGTAGCCTAACTTCTCCACCACTGCTGCAAGTTCGATGGTGTCTCGGAGCGCGNTTCCGGCAGAGTCGCCATCCCTCACTGGAGTCTGGTCGACCACGCTTAATATCAATTTTTCAACCACGTAGAAGTCCTTTATAAGCCGCCCGATANCCGTGGGGACCGGCTATTACTTGTACCTGCTTCCGGAATCCTACTCCAACGAGTAGTTGATTCACAAGTGTGTGGTGAGCTTGAAGGAAGGGCCTGGACCCNGTGTGACGNGACAAGAGGATCTATGCTTCGAATTCCTCNATGTAGTCCTGAAATGGAGTCGACAGCGAGCGGANTATTCAGGCCGTTCACCTCTTCCCCATGGAGGTTAGCGTACGGTATAATNCANACCTGCATTTATTTGGCTCTAATGCAGGCTAGGCATCGATTGCCTAACCACGGCAATAAGTCGGAGCCAACCTTCAGCCTGATTCAGAGAGATTTAGTAGCAACCGGGAGTTTCCTGACTGGAGGCGGTATGCCTGAGAAGTACCAAGACGAGATTGAAGAGATTATGAGGCGGGCCGGAGAGGCAGCGCCTACCGAACCTTCCAAGGAAGTGGAACTGCTAAAGGCTGTTCAACGCGGCGCCAGTCCGGTGCGTTCAACGCAGGAACAACTTCCTCCAACGGAGCCCAGCGTCCAGCGAAGAATGCCCCGGCTATCACCGGGCAAGCTCTTGCTGGCGGGATTCGTGGTTTTCCTTCTGGGTGCTTTCGCCTGGCCGCCGGGAATATGGATCGGGCTGGGAATGGTGGTTGTGGCCTACCTGCTATTCTTCGTGACCCCTCGCTCCATGTCCACCGAGAAGTGGTGGCGGGGAAAGCGGATGGATGAGGCACAGTCACCGTGGGACCGGGTCAAGAACTGGCTGAAGAGCGGCTAAAGCTTCAGTCCCCCCACTTAGCCGCCGGGGTTTAAGCGCTCGGCCAGGGCGATTACCAGGTTGCCCATATGAACATGCTCCGGCTCCACGTCTATCTTTATGTTCTTCTCCCGCAGCTTTCGGCTGCACACCGGTCCTATCGACGCGATCGATAGAGACGGTTGGTTTAAGCTCTCCCGCAACGACTCCTCTTTTCCCATCTGAGCGGCAACGGCCAATAGGTTCTCTACCTGAGGCCCGCTGGTAAAGGCCATGGCATCGATTTTCCCCAGGGCCAAATCATCGATCAGCCCCATCACCGGCTGCGTATCCTCGGGAATGCCCCAGGAATACAGGGTGACCTCTCGAACGTTGGCGCCCTTTTCCTGCAAGCTGCGGCTGAGAAAGTTGTTGGGCCCTCCGTAAGCCTGCACGGCCACCTCTTTCCCCGACAGATCCATGTCCTGGATGGCTTGGATCAAGTCCTGCGAGGTGTATGGCTCCGGGGGCATGACGTCGATGTGAATCTTGTGACGGCGTAGCACTCCGCCTGGCTTGGGGCTGCGGGCTATGATTGTCCTGTTGTTCAAGCTCTGGATGAACTCTTGCTCCACGCCCATGGCGGCGGCGGTCTCTACCAAGGCTTGAGTGCCTACGCCGGTGAGCAGGACCACAACATGAACCTGCTCGGCGCAGATATCCTGTATCAGTTGCCGTACCTCGGGGCTGTCCTCCAGGTATATCTCCTGAAGGACAGGGGCGGAGTAGGGGGTTCCTCCATGGCGTTCAATGAGTCCCGCCATCTCCGATTGCATCCGGGATTCCAAAAAGGCGACGACTTTTCCGCTTAGTGAGGCTGCCATTCCCTAACCCTAGACCATGCACTCACCTTCGCCGCGCTCCAGCTTGTAGATGTTGGTCCGCTCCCAGTCGAAGTAGAGGTCGGAACCAACTTCAGTGGAAGCGGCGATACTCTGAGCTTGGGCGGCGACGGCGGTTAGCTGGTCGATGCCCACCCGTTCCAGGAACTTATTGAAGCTCTCCTGGTTCTGGCGGTTCTCTTTGTAGTAGGTAGTGATTTCTTTGATGACTCCGGGCACGGCCTTGGCCGGCACCTTAACCTTGGGGATCCGCGTGCCGATGCTGGAGTCTTCCACCCGATTGTCCCCGTAGTTACCACCCAGGAACAACTCATAGGCGGGAATCTGTTCGCCATCGGGGCCCTTGACGGCAGCGCCGTGGAAGCCGATGTTGGCGATGTGGTGCAGCCCGCAGCCGTTGGGGCANCCGCTTATCTTGANGCGGATCTTTCGGACTCCTTCGTCCTCCATCAAACCGTTCCAGCCCGCAATCTCCTCTGTTACGGCCTTGGAAAGGCCCATCGACGAGGTGATGCCCAGTTTGCAGCTGTCGGTTCCGGGGCAGGAAACCACGTCAGCGATGGTGTGGACGTCGGAGTCCGCTAGGCCGATGGCTTTCAAAGCTTGCCATACTTCTTTCAACGACTGGCCGGGNACCCAGCGGAGCGCCAGGTTCTGCTCTTGGTTGGTTCGGGCCCGGCCGCCGGTGAAGCGGCGTACGATGTCGGCCAAACCGTGGAACTGGGCGGNAGTGATGTCGCCCCTGGTTACCTTGACGTAGACCAGGTAATAGCCTTCTTGCTTCTGGGCCGAGACGTTTGTCTCCGTCCAGTGGTTGAACNCTTCATCGCCGTGGCTACCATTGGCAGAGGAGCCGTTCAGTTGTAGGGCGTCGAAGGAGAGGTGGTCCAAAGCCGGTGGNGTTTCCCTCTGTATCTCTTCGGCTTCCATCAAAGGCTTGGGGTCGATGGGTCCTATCTTCTCCAGCTCTTCGTCAACCTGCTCGCGGAAGGCATCCAGGCCGATTCGGTCGATGAGGACCTTGAGACGGGCCATCATCCGGTTCTTGCGCAGCATCACGGCGTTGTTAAAGACTGTCCAGATGGCCAGGGTTACTCGAAGGTAGTCTTCCTCGGGTAGGAAGTCGTAGAAAGGCTTGGCCAGCCGGGGCATGATGGACGTTCCGCCGCCCACGAAGACCCTGAAGCCACGCTGGGTGACTCCATCAACTTCGCGAGTCTGTGAGACGAAGGTCAGATCCTGGATCGCGGCGGCCACGGTGTCGTGGGAGTCGCATCCAGTGAAGGCCGTCTTGAACTTGCGAGGGAAGCCCTGTGTGATTGGATGGCGAACACCAAACCTTACGTAAGCCGCCAGATAAGGGGTCGGATCAAACACTTCGTCGGGGCAGATCCCGGCGCCCGGAGAGCTGATGACGTTTCTGACGGTGTTGCCACACGCCTCCCTGGTGCTCAACCCCACCGTTCCCAACATGCGTAATATCTCNGGGCACTGGTCTAACGGGATGTGGTGGATCTGGATGTTCTCTCGTGTGGTGATGTGACCTCTTTGCAAAGGTGCAAACCGCTCGGTAATCTCCCCAAACATGTCCAAACCATCGGCGGTAACAATCCCACCGGGCAGTTTGACTCGTATCATCTGTACGTCGGCCTGGCGCTGGCCGTAGATACCCTGTCGGAGCCGGAAGGGAGTGAACTCGGTGTTGTCCAGTTCACCGTTCTGGAATTTCTGGGACTCTTCTTCCAACCGNACAATCTCGTCGTCCATGAAAGGAATGATTCCGGTAGCAGAAGGGGCTAATGCCATGCTCTGCTTGTGTATCTGTTCCTGGGCTTCCGTTTGGGCTCCGCCGGTAGAACTAGTCACGATGGCCTCCTNAAATTGGGCAAAATAAAACGTCCACCAAACGGCATGCTTGGTGGACGCAGGTTTCGTCTTAAGACGAGGTCGTTGAACGAACGACTATCCTGCCCCCTATGTGGGGGGACAGGTACATATGCAACGGTTTGTCGAGATGGGCCTCATTGCGTAAAAGTCTACCGCAGCGGTCAACAACTGTCAACAGGCGTGGGCGTTGGCTGGTGTGGGATATTTGCGGCAGGGTCGAAACGGGAGGCCTTGACCCTGATGATGTATCATGGCGGAAATAGGGAAATCCCCCAGAATTGGAGATATCCAACAATGCAACAATCTGCGGATGTAGTGATTATTGGCGGCGGCGTGATGGGGTGCAGCATGCTGTACAACCTGGCTAAACTTGGAGTGACCAACTCCGTCCTGGTGGAACAGGACGTCCTGGGTTCCGGNTCCACGGGCCGCTCTCAAGCCATCTGCCGGATGCACTATTCCAATCCAGTCACCGCCTCTATGGCATGGGAAAGCTTGAAGTACTTTAGCAACTTTGGGGAGATGGTCGGTGGGACGTCGGGGTTCGTCAAAACCGGGTATCTGGTGATTGTTGAAGGTGTCGACCGTCCGGGGATCGAGAAGAATGTCGCCATGCAGCAGGAGTTGGGCATCAGCACCGCCGTGGTCGATGCCGCCCAGGCCCGGGAGTTGGCGCCGATGGTGGAGGTCGATGAGACCGAAGTNATGGCCTGGGAGCCGGAGTCCGGTTACGCCGACCCTTACCAACTGACGACGTCATACGCCACCAAAGCCAGAGAGATGGGGGCGCGGATCGAACTGCGCAACCCCGCCGTGGGTATAGAGATTTCTGGTGGCCGAGTGCAGGCGGTATTAACTGCGGAGGGCAGGCGAGAGACCAACGTGGCGGTGGTGGCGTCGGGCCCCTGGTCCCGTGAGGTAATGGCCAAGGTGGGAATNGACTTGCCCTTATCCACGGTCCGNCATCAAGTNGCCATGCTTACNAGGCCCCTGGACCGTNTACCGGAGCATCCTATCGTCGGNGATATCGCCCAGTCCTTCTCCTTCCGGCCCGACAGTTCCAACATGACACTGATGGGCTTTGGCGACGATGAGCTTGTTATTGGTAACTACAATGAAGGCGTGGACATGCCGGCCGTGACCGTGGCTTCGGCCAAGATTGCCCGCCGGATGCCGCCCATGGCCGACTCCTATTTCCGAGGCGGTTGGTCGGGTCTTTTCACCATAACTCCCGACTGGCATCCCATCTTGGACCGGGTGCCGGGTATCGAGGGTCTGTATTGCGCCGTGGGTTTCAGCGGCCACGGCTTCAAACTGTCGCCGATGATTGGATTGACGATGGCCGAATTGATTGCGCAGGGCAGCGCCTCTTCCATAGACATCACTCCCTTAAGGTTCAGCCGATTCGAAGAGGGAGATCTTTTGACTTCCAGCTACCGGTACCACGTCCTCGCCTGATTGCCCTCATGGTCAAGGCTCTCCGCACCGCAGTGTTGTTTCTATCGTTGTCCGTAGTGGTGCTGACTGCCGGTCGGGGAGACTTTCGTCCTTCGCCTCTGGACCTGGCAGTGTCGCCCTACAAATACAGCCTGCTCCAATGGGAACTGTCCAACTTCATGGACAAATGGGTGCGCCAAACTGGACAACTCCTTCCATGGGTATCGGAAGACGTCCGAAGCGTTAAGAACCAACTTGCTCAGGACTTTTTTGAGATGGGACGCAGGCAAAGAAGCTTGGAGCGCCGCTTGTCGTTCTCAACGACTAACGGTGAAGCTCTCTCGGCCGAAGAAGCTCGGTCAATGCGCACCGAGATAGAAGAGATTGTGGAGCGGCGCGCGGCCATGCGGCCCCAGGTAGAAGAGGCGGTAGAAGCCGAGATTAGCTCCATCCTCGGTGATGCCAACTTCAAGTCTCGCATCGGTCTGATTTTTCCGCCGGTGGATACGGTGTACTCTAGTTCTCCCACGGTATTGGTATTGTCGCCAAGGGACCGGATCCATCGCCAAGAGACCATCCTTCTTTCGCCAGGCATCAGCGAGGAAGAACGGAACCGGATCGAGGAGTTGGTTCTTCGGGAAGAAAACCTGGCTGCATTGGTGGAGAACACCGGGGGAGTGGCCACCTACCCCAGCGTGGTTTCCGATGCGAGCAGCATGCACCACGCCGTCGTGATTACCGCCCATGAATGGCTGCACCATTGGTTCTTCTTCCAGCCGTTAGGTCAGCATTTCTGGGACAGTTCCGAGATGACAACCTTGAATGAAACGGCGGCCACACTGGGGGGACAGGAGATAGGCGACCTTGCCTTCTCCGCCATGACCGGTAAGAAGGGCGCCAGGGNGCCCAAGTCCGGTTCCCCACCGATCCCAGGGGCATTAGACTTTAACGAAGCGATGCGGGAAACCCGGTTGAAAGCCGAGGAACTATTGGCCCAAGGGAAGATTGAGGAGGCCGAGGCCTACATGGAGGAACGCCGCCAGTTCATCGCTGACAACGGCCGGTTCATTCGCAAAATCAACCAGGCCTACTTCGCCTTCCACGGTTCCTACGCCGACAGCCCAGCATCGGTTAGCCCCATCAACGAACAGTTGAAAGAGTTGCGTCGACGCAGCGATTCGCTGGAGGACTACCTGAAGACAGTTGCTAGCTTCAGTAGCATCCAGGAGTTTACGGAATACTTGGCGGCGGACCAAAGTCCATCGGACAGTGATCCGAAATCAACCGGTGCCAAGCGATGAGATTATTAAGTGGGAGTTATCCGCCCAGCACCTGACCGGGCCGGCTGCGCAGAATGGCTTCTGTCTCAGCCACGATGCGCCGAACGATGTCGCCCGCAGGCAGGATCTCGTTGATCAAACCGGATGCGTTACCTGCCCGGATAGGGGCGAGCCTAACGTTGCCTGATTGCATAGCTTCGTTCAACTTTGGCTGAAGGTCATGCCGGTTGGCGATAACCTCTTCGTTCCGGGCGTGCCACTCGTCGGTGTAATCGTTGCGCAGTACCCGATCTCCGATAGAGGTTGGGAAGGGTGATTCTAGCGCAAGGTCGAAGGCCCTGGTTAGAACCGTGTCGTCGGCGCCAGCTTCAAGTATGCGTTCCAAGCCCCAGTCGGGAGTGGCCGATTCCCTGCTGGCGGAGAACCGGGTCCCGATCCATGCCCCTTCCGCTCCGAGCATCAACACGGCGGCAACTCCCCGGCCGTCGGCTATTCCTCCTGAGGCAATCACGGGGATGCCCCCAGCAACTTCTATGACGGCGGGAACGATGGCTAGGGATCCCAAATAACCGGTATGTCCACCTGCTTCAGTGCCCTGAGCGGTGATGATATCTGCCCCAGCTTGGGCCGCCGCCGATCCCATAGCCACGGATTGAACCTGAACCATCACTTTAACTCCTGCGGCGTGGGCTGCCGGGATGTATGGGGAGGCGTCAGCGAAGGAGTGACCTATCGCAGCAACCCGCTCCTCCAGGCAAACCTGGATCGCGTCTTCAAACCCGAGAGAGCTGGTTATAAAACCAACGCCGAAAGGTTTGTCGGTCAACTCTCTGGCGATGTTTATCTGCTCCCGCATCCAGGATCCGGTGGGACCGATGCCGGTGCCAATCATACCGAATCCCCCGGCCTCCGAGACAGCCGCAGCCAACTGAGGCCCGGCAGCGGAGCCCATGGGTGCGCTGATGATGGGGTGCTCGATACCGAGCAGGTGACAGATACGGGTATGCAACATTTCACGCCTCCTCGGCGATCGAGACTGATTCAAAGGCGATTTGGACTGATCGGTGCCTAAAACTAGCGTTACAGCCAGGGCGTCCGCTTGGAGCGGTCTTTCTCTGATGTGTAGACCGGCAGGCCCTCTCGTTCCAGTGCTTCCGCCAGCATCTGCTTGAAGAATTGACGGTCGGCGCCGTTGATAACTGCCTGCTCGTGGGCCTCGGAGATTGCCACCGGGTAGCCTTGACCCCTACGGCATTGGTCGAGAATCAGGCTGTGGCAAAGGGCAAGAAGTCTCTCGTCCTGGGCGACCCATTGGGGCAGCTCTATGCGTCCGATCTCCTCTCCGCAGTTCAGGTAGAAGAAGCAGACCTGGTGTTCACCGTAGCTTTCTCGTGGCACCGATGAGTTGGTCTGATAGGTTGCTGAACGACACCCCGGATCCAGCGTCCGTTGGAACAGATCCCGGTCTATAAAATCGTTGGATAGGTCGCAGGGCGATTGGACGCTACGGCGGTTGTTGCAAACGTTGCGGCATTGGGACAGGTCCGAAGGGCAAAGACTGCTCCGGGCGGCGTTCACTACCTCGGCGCTGCGGGGTAGGGAAACGTAGGCGGCCAGGCAAAGGGGCCGATGTTGAGACTCTTCCCGCAATCGGTCCATGGCGGGCAACAAGCGGTCTTGGATGATGGCTTCTTTGATGAATGGAGGGTATCCCTGGCCCGACAATCCCCACATTACCAGGGAGCCGTCCACCAGCGCCAGGGTGGGTAGTCCAGCCGGGACCTCTGCGATGGCTTGGGCCAGGCGTTCCAACTCCTGAACGGTTCGTAACAGACCAAGCAACGGTCCCGCCACGGGCTCTTCACGGGCCGAGTTGGACGGGTCGGTCAGGTACAAGTCCTCGGGCCTGTGGTAAAGGCTGGGTTGGCTGAAGAAGCTGGCATCGGGTTGGGAGCCGTAGGTCAGGGAGCAGCCGCCCATGTTGATTAGGTAGCAACCCACGGGCAGGTGACGGTCCACGTCGATGTGAGAACCGTCCACGGCCACTATGCACCAGTCCATCGGCGGTTCTACCGGGGCGTAGCTGCCCAGCAAGCTGTCTAAAACCTGGGCGGCCAGAAAGGGGCGGTCCGGATCGTATCCCGTCTTGGCTATCGCCGTCGCGGCGTCGACCTTGGATGCGGCTTCAATAAAAGCTGTTAGGCGGGTCTCTTTGTGGCCGCTATCGGCGACCAGACCGCGGCTTACCCGGTCCAACTGGAGCATGGTTTTTCCCAGATCCAGGGGCATGGCTGGTTACCTCAGTACCCGTTCGTCGCCCACCCGGCGAGTCACGCGCTGTTGGTCCATGTACTCCAAAAGGGGAAGAATGTACTTGCGGCTGGTATCGAACATGGTCCTAGCTTCGGCCACGGTGATGCTGCCGTTGGCTTTCAGATGTTCGGTGATACGGTTGGTCATCTCCTGGTAGGCCGAAGCGGCGAACACCACCGACTCGTTAACCCGGACAACCTTGCCCTCATCAGCCAGGACGCCAAGCAACTCGGCATCGAGAGGGCTATCGCTGGGTGGGGAATAGGGATCATCTTCCAAAGCTTTGATGTAGGCCGTAACTTTCTGTTCCATCTCCGGCGTCATGGATACTTCGTGATCCGGGAGGCGAAGATGGGTTCCGTCTTCTACCAGGTACTCTTGGCCGGTCAACCGGGCCTGCACCTTGAGGAAGATGGCTTGGGAGAGACCCGACCGGCTGCGGATTTCTTGAGCGGGAGCACCACTGCGCATGGGATATTGATCGTGATAGGCGCGGAGATTCTGGAAGAGCTTGCCAGTCATGGTGTTCCACCCTGGCGTGGAATAGACCACGGCGTCGCTGTCGGTGCCCATCTCGCCCAGAACCACCACGTCGCCCTGGGATTCGAGGGCTTCGATGCGCTCGACAACCTCGGTGGCTGGAAGATTGGAGCGTTGGGACAGGACGGTAGCGTCGCATGGTCCCCACTGTTCGGCCACTGTCAGCAGGATGTCCTCCCCGGAGCCCTGGTCCAGAGTCATCAACCGTTCTATGACTTCAGGGGTGAAGCGCCGATGCCTGCGCCGGGGGTTCGGGTCTACAACCTGCCCGCCGCCTAAAGTGTCTTCTGAGGACCGAATCACGAAGAAATCACCTTTGACCATGGGCAGGGAATCTTCGAGGAGAATCTGGACCCAGCCGTCTTCACCGGCGGCCAAGCGGTCAACGTCCAACAGTCTGACTCTAGCGGTGGTTTCGCTGGTGAAAAGATGGAAGGAGACACCTTCATTGTGTTTCAGGGCGTGGGGCGCGCCTTTGACCATCGTGACCCTGGCGTCCAAGCGGTTGGTCTTTCGGAGCCATCCAGCGGAAGTCAGTACTTCGCCCCGCGGTACTTCGCTGCGAGACAGGCCGGAGAGGTTTACTGCCAGTCGCACGCCGGGTTGGGATTGGTCGACCTTGGACTGGTGGCTTTGCAGACCGCGGATGCGGGCGTGGCGGCCCGAATTAGCCAACTCCACCTCTTGCCCTACCGTAAAAGCGCCGTCGATAAGCGTTCCGGTTACCACAGTCCCAAATCCGGTTATGGAGAAGCTGCGGTCCACGGGCAGCCTGGGCCGCCCTAAGTCCCGGCGGGATTCTGTGTTGTCCAAGACTTTGTCGAGAACGTCCTTAAGCTCGTCCAAGCCGTCGCCGGTGTAGGCAGAAACGCCCACCATCGGACATCCTTGGAAGGACGTCCCCTCAAGGAAGTCTTCCACTTCGGCCTTGACCAACTCCACCAATTCCTCGTCCACCGTGTCGGTCTTGGTGATGACGACGATTCCTTGGCGGATCTGGAGAATATCCAAGATGGCCAGGTGTTCCCGGGTCTGGGGCATGACGCTTTCGTCGGCGGCGACAATCAGCATGGCCAGGTCGACCCCGCCGACGCCGGCCAGCATGTTCTTGATGAACCGCTCGTGGCCGGGCACGTCCACAATGCTTACCTCTCGGCCGCTGGGCAGCGTCATCCAGGCGAAGCCCAGGTCGATGGTCATCTCCCGGGCTTTCTCTTCGGGAAAACGGTCGGGATCGATGTCGGTCAGGGCTTTGACCAAGGTGGACTTGCCATGGTCCACGTGTCCGGCGGTTCCTATAACGTACATGGCTGGATGCCCCTAAAAGGATGGCTACAGGAAGGATAGCTACAGGATA
>PANP01000069.1 GCA_002708395.1 Dehalococcoidia bacterium | reverse complement strand
AGTCCCTGAACATCATCATGCGCCTGTTCACTGAAACCGAGCCGATCACATACAAGAGCGACTGGTTTAAGATGAACGAGGCGATGCTTCAGCTTCGTCCCTATCAGCAGCCCCACCTNCCCGTAGCTGTCGCCTCGGCCCAATCGCCCGCCGGACCCAGGCTGGCGGGGCGTCACGGCGCGTCGATTCTATCCCTGAGCCTGCCTCGTGACACGGTGCGGCGCACCAGCTTACAGGAGCTTTGGTCCATCGCCGAAAAGACGGCGGCGGAGAACGGCAAGACCATGCGGAGGGAAGACTGGCATCTGGTCATTCCCGTTCACTTGGCCGAAAGCCGAGCCGAGGCCATCGAAGACATCAGGCTTGGCGGAGCGCGGTTAATCTCAGAATACTTCGACCAGACATTGGGCAATGAGGTGCCCGATGTTCCCTTTGATGGTATTGTTGAGCATATGACCGAATATCACCTATGGATCGTAGGTACGCCCGACGACGCCATAGAAGGCATCAACCGGCTCCAGGAAATCAGCGGCGGGTTCGGCGGCTTGATGATTCTCGTAGCGGATTGGGCCTCCAGGGAAAAGGTCCTCCATAGCTACGAGTTGATGGCCCGCTATGTTTTCCCCAATTCCAAGGCACCGTGACCGGTCTTGAAGCCTCCGCACGCTGGGCCAGCGAACGCCGCACGGTGATGCAGGGTGGAAGGCTGGCAAGTTTGAAACAAGCCGACCAAGCTTATTATGGTGATAAAGACAATAGTCAGGAACCGGCCAAAACCGCCGATTCCTAACCGAATTAGGACGTAAGAATTGGCAGAAGTTCTAGTGTCGTTAGACGACGTAAAGCAACCCCATTCTGAGCGAAAATTCCTTCTTGGTACCCTGACCTTCGGACACACGGTCATTCACTGGTACCAGCAAATGTTCCCGGTTTTCCTACCCATGATCAAGGCCGATCTGGGGCTTTCGGCGGTCCAAGTCGGCGGCCTGATGACGGCCAAGCAGGGGGCCAGCGGGCTGTTGACCCTGCCGTCGGGCTTCGCCGCTGACGCTTTCAACAAACACAAGGCCACGATTCTTGGCTCCGCGCTGGTGATGGGTGGCCTCGCTTACGTCGTCGCCAGCGTCGCTCCGACGTACTTCTGGGTCCTGGTGTTTCTGACGATGCTGGGAGCTGCCTCCGCTCTGTGGCACCCTTCGTCGGTGTCCACGCTGTCATTGCAATTCTCAGACCGCAGGGGTACCGCCATCGCCTTGCATGGGGTCGGCGCCAGCATCGGTGACAGTGTCGGACCTCTATGCATCGGAGCGATGCTCCTAGTCGTGGGCTGGAAAGATCTGGCCCAGTGGCATCTGATCCCGGCGTTGATTCTAGCGTTCTTGATGTGGCGCACCGTCCGCCAGCATTACTCCGCAGGACCAGGAGGTTTGACCCGACGGTCTTATTTCTCCGGAATCAAAGGCATATTTGCCCGTCCCACAGTCTTCATGGTGATGATTGCCAGCAGCTTCGTCGGCATGGCCCGGTTGAGCGTGACCACCTTCCTGCCGCTATATCTCGCCGAAGAGATGAACTACGACTCCTTCTGGTTGGGATTTCACTGGGCGCTGCTGTACGCCATGGGAATCTTCTCCCAGCCGTTGATGGGAATACTGTCCGATAAATTCAGCCGCAAAACCGTATTGCTGCCGTCCTTCGCCACGATGGGAATACTGTATCTTCTTTTGCCCATGCCCGGCGGGGGCTTCTTACTAGCCTTGATAATCGCGGCTATGGGCATGTTTTTCTACGGCACCGGGAACATCGCCACTGCCGCAGTTTTGGACGTGGCATCCGAGCAGGTTCAGGGAACCACCCAAAGCTTCATGACCCTGTTTCAGCAGGTGGTGACGCTGCCAGCGCCTATCGTCGCGGGATTCGTAGTGTCCCATTACGGCTATGCAACCGTATTCTACTATTCCTCAGCGCTATTGTTCTCAGCGGCCGCCGTATGGGCGTTCATACGCATACCGAAGCGGGCTGCCGGCACAGGCGGGGGTGGCGGCGGTTCCTAACAGTTTACGACTGACGGATCGTTAGCCCCCCTCTGAAGCACACGTTCCGGGCATCGGCCCCTTCGCTTGGCCTCACACGTTGTCGCACCAAGCCTGCCATTAGTAAAACCGAAGCGTCCACCGCGTCGTATTTACTCAATAACCTAACCTAGGACGCCTTTAGCCGATTTTCCGCATCTAACGGTTTGTCAGGCAGCGATTGACAGGGCCTTTACAAGCAACTTTAATATAACTAAGGCTGGGGCCAGCCCCGGGGCCAACGTCCCAAGCGAGGAAGACATATTATGTACGGCGTGTCGAAAGCTTTCTCCCTGGCGATAATCTCACTGTCGGCGGCAGTGATTATGGTAGTCATTTTTGCCTGGCAAGGCCCGGGGCTGGACAATGTCACGCCTTCCGCTTCCGCCGCCCTGTTCGACGAACAATTGGTCCAGGGCATCTACGATCAGGCCATCCCGGCGGTGGTGGACATCAACATCGATCGCAAGGTGGAAGACTCCTTCGGCCGCTTGGGCTTCGGGTCAGGCTTCTTGGTCGACTCAGAAGGGCACATCGTAACCAACAATCACGTGATTCAGGGCGCCGACCGCATCCGGATATCCTTCGAAGACGGAACCAGTGTCGAAGCTGAGATTTTAGGCACAAACCCGGCCAACGACCTGGCTATGCTCAAGGTAAGCTCCGACGCGGTCAAGGACATCAAACCGTTGACCCTGGGCGACTCCAACGAGACGCGTCCCGGCCAACTGGCCATCGCCATCGGCAGCCCCTTCGGTTTGGGCGGATCCATAACGGTGGGAGTAATCAGCGGCACGGATCGGACCCTTAACAGCGACCTCTCCCGTCCCATCTCAGGTGTGCTACAAACCGATGCGTTAATCAATCCTGGCAATTCCGGCGGCCCGTTACTGAACCGCCAAGGCCACGTGGTCGGGATCAATACCGCGATACAGGTTTCCCTCAACGACTTCAACCCCCGGAATCTGGGCCGGGGCAGCATCGGCTTCGCCGTCCCTACAAACACCTTGACGACTCTGCTGCCCAGGTTGAAGGAAAGTAAGGTTATTCGCCCCCCCTGGCTGGGCATCAGCGCCGCTTCGTTGGAGCCGTTGCTGGTGGAGGCCTTGGACCTGCCGGTGGACCAAGGCATATACGTCACCCAGGTGATGAACGGCAGTCCGGCGAACAAAGTGGGTCTCATAGCGTCCGGTCTCGCGGAACGAGGCCGTCCCGGCAACGACGGAGACATCATAATAGCGGTGGATGGGAAAAACGTAACTTCTGTCGCAGGCCTGATATCCATGCTAAACCTGCATCTGCCCGGCGACGAAGTGACGCTAACTGTGATACGGGAAGGCGAAACTATACAGGTGCCATTAAACCTGGGAGAGTGGCCTGCAGACCGGGAACTAGATCCGCGGCCGCGCAACTTCCCGCAGCCCAGTCCCGAGGAGTTTACCGAGCCCAAGAGCCCGCTGGTACCCTCAACTCCGGGGTTCGAGTTCCCCGACCTGTTCCCCAAGAAACGGTCTCGTTAGGGCGGGTGCAAACTGACCAGGCTCAACCTGAGCGGGGTGAGCCTGTCGAACCATCCTTCCGCAGAAGTACCCTTCGACAAGCTCAGGGCGCACGGAACACCTGAGTAGCTTAGTGCCGGTGAGGAGTTTCTCCCTCGTTCGTAGTGAGCCCGTCGAACCATCCTTCCGCAGAAGCGCCCTTCGACAACTTCAGGGTAAACGGAAGGTACGAGCTTAGCGCAGGTCCAGAGGGAACTGGACCGGGGTCTGGGGTTCAGGACGGCGGAAGTGCTTGCTAAGGGTTAATTCCTGATTCTGGTAGGACGACCCGACGTCTGCCCCGTACAACACCTTAGGAGCTTCTGCCATCGTCTGGAACTCCAACTGGCACACCTTCTGGCCGTTCTCAATCATGAAGGGCACGTCATGAGCTCGGACTTCCAAAACAGCCTTGCTCCCCAATAATAGGCCTTGATTATCGTAGCCGAATCCAGGATCGAAGAACCCGGCATAGTGGGTCCGCAACTCCCCGCTCGTCGGCTCGTAGGCATTCATCTCGGCGGCGAACGATGGAGGAATCCTTACAGTCTCCGCCGATAACAGCAGGTAGAACTCTTCGGGCTCCAAGACCAACCTGTTCTTTTTCTCCGGGTACACCGGGTCCCAAAAATCCTCTACGTTGTGCTCCCCTATAGTGCACAGATCCAGAAGATAGCTGTTCTTCTTGGCCTTATAGCCAACGACTCTATTCTCGTCGCCAGCCAGGTCTATGCTTAGAAAAACGCCGTTGTCTCCATCCAGGTANCTGGCGTCCGCCGGTTCCCCCCCGGCAAANATGATTGGCGTATGTTGATGGAAATCGCGAGCGGAATTCTCGGAGGTGCGGTAATTGCCGGTGATTAGGCGGAGTTGGTTTAAAGAAAGCCGTTCCTTAACGTGGATGGTGAAGGACCGGGAGGCTACTTCAAGGTAGAGCTTGCCGTGGTATCCGGGGGCAATCTCATCGAACCGCGTGCTTCGGTCAGAGATTACCCTGGTGAAGATATCCAGGCGGCCCGTGGAGCTACGGGGGTTGGTCTTCGCGTAGACGTTCGGGGGAAGACGCAGTTGCTCAATCAACGGGATGAGGTAAGGGCGATTCCTCTCCAATATGGCCCCGTCCCGAAGATCAATCTCGCCCATGACAAAGTCGTCGAGCTTTTCCTCCACGGTCTTGCTGTCGGACACGAAGCTGCAGCGCAGGCGATATGCCTTCGGCCCCAGACGAAGGTCTAAGCTAGCCGGTTGGAAGTTGGACTCGGGAATCTTAAGCTCTCCCGAGTCGATGAAGCCCCGGGCCACGGCTTCACGCAGCCATTGGTCCGGGAAGATTCCATCAGACTCGAAAGGAGCATTAGCCATAGACACCGGCTAGAGCGGCAGAGCCACGGCCTGTCCGGTTTGGGCGCTGCGGGTGACCGCCTCGGTCCACTCCATGTAATGCAGACCCACGTCGAAGGGAGTGCGGGTGATGACCTCGGTGCCGCGGATGGCGTTGCCGAACTCCTCTTCCACGCGCCATCCGCCCTGCATCTCAGCCGGATTTGGCACTTCGGACAGTTGGGTATCGCCCCGCTTGCCGGCCCATACGTTCAGACCGTTGTCGACTTTAATGGTCCCTTCAGTTCCGTGGAACCAGACTTCATTGCCGGTGGCCAGACCCGTGGCGGCGCTGAAACGCAGGTGCGCCTGGGCCCCGTTGGCCAGCTCGCACAGGACATTGACTTGGTCGGGAATGTTGACCTGTATCTGGGTTCCGTTTTCGTCCCGGCGGCTAGTCACGCAGACCTTAGTCATGGCCATGACTTTGGTGGCACGGCCCACCCAGCGAATCATCCCTTCATACCAGATGCCCATGTTCAAAATGTTGAAGCCGCTTATGTCCCGGTCGTTACGCCAGTGCATCGGGCCATCCACATCGGCAAAGCTAGGAGAACAGGACTGGACGTCCACCGACAGCAACTCCCCCAGATAACCTTCGCCTATCATCTTTTGCAGGAGAGGATCCACCTTGAAGGTTAGAGGCGACGGAACTATCTGGGCAACCAGATTCGGGTGGGCCCGTGAGACATTAAGCATGTCCCGGGCTTCTTGTGCGGTGGTGGCCATTCTGGCCTCGCACAGAACGTGCTTGCCTGCCTCCAAGGCGGCGATGGAGAGGGTGCGGTGCATGTTCGGCCAGGTACCGATGCACACGGCGTTGAGGCTTTCATCTTCCAGAAGTTCCTGCCAGTTGTCGTACACNGTGGGGATATTAAACTGGTCGGCCACGGTGCGGCCTGATGCCCGGCTACGGTTGGCCACCGCAGCGACCTCCAACCCAGCAACCTTGTCAAACCCCGGCATATGACGGTCCCGGGTGTTGCGTCCCGCGCCGATAAGTCCTACACGAATCGGTTCATTAGCCATGAAAAGTCTCCTTCAGATATTACTAACAAGATTTATAGGGGCAGATTAACCGATTGCCCCGTCTGAGCGCTGCGAGCTACAGCTTCGGTCCACTCCATATAGTGAACGCCGATCTCGAAGGAATTATGCTTCACCTGCTCCAGGCCTCGAATGGCGTTGGTGAACTCCTCTTCCACTCGGTATCCGGCCCGTTGGTCCTCTGGGTTGGGCACTTCGGTAAGTTGGCTGTCGCCACGGCGTCCGGCGAAAATAGCCGCACCCGGACCGATGTGTATCGTCCCTTCAGTGCCATACATCCATATCTGATTGCCGGTGGACAGACCGGTGGTGGCACTGAATCTCATGTGTACTTGGGCGCCTGTGGCCAATTCATACATAACGTCCAGATGGTCGGGGATGCCCACCGACACAATCTCGCCGCTACCGTTCCGTCGATAGGGAACGTGGGTCTTGCCCATCGCCATCACCCTGTTGGCGCGTCCCAACCAACTGCTCATGGTTTCGTACTGGGCGCCGATGTTCAGGGTGTTGTAGCCGCTCATCTCCCAATCGTGACGCCAGTGGAGGTCACCCATACGGTCTGCGAACCCTGTTTGCAGGGCATGGACTTCCACCGAGAGCAACTCACCCAAGTAGCCCTCGTCCAGCATGCCTCGAATGACTCGTTCAACCCGGTAGGCGGTGGACGTAGGAGTTAGCATCGTTACCAAATCCGGATGACGGCGGGACAGCTTTAGCATCTCCCTGGCTTCTTCAGCCGTGGACGCCATGCGAGCTTCGGTGAGGACGTGCTTGCCCTTCTCCAAGGCCGCTCTGGTCATTGTCAGGTGCATATAGGGCCAGGTGCCGATACACACTGCGTTGATGCTTTCATCGTCCAGCAATTCCCGCCAGTCACCGTAGACCTGGGGGATGTTGAACTGGTCGGCGATAACGCGGCCCGATTCCATACTGCGATTGGCCACCGCCACGATGGACAGGTCGTTCACTCCTTGAAAGCCGGGGATGTGCCGATTGCGGACGTTACCGCCGGCGCCCATTAAACCAACTCTGATTTCTTCGTCAGGCAATATAAATCTCCCTAGAAAATTATAAAGGCAACGAGATCGCTTGCCCCGTTTGCGAACTGCGGGCTACGGCCTCGGTGAACTCCATGTATTGAACGCCGACGTCAAAGGGGGTGCGGGTGATTTGCTCCTCGCCCCGTATGGCGTTGATCCACTCCTCTTCCACCCGCCATGCGCCTTTCTTTTCCGGTGGTATGGGAATCTCGGTTAGCTCGGCATCTCCCTTACGGCCACCGTACAAGACGTTAGGCGCGCCCCTCAGGTTCAAGGTCCCTTCGGTCCCCAAAAGCCAAAGTTCGTTGCCTTTTTGTAGTCCGGAAACCGAACTCCAGCTCAACTCCGCTTGGGCCCCGCAGGCCATCTGGCAGAGAACGTTGATGTGGTCTGGAACAGAAACCGATCTCAAGATGCCATTCTCGTCCAGCCGCTGCTTTACGCAAACCTTGGTCATTGCAGAAACCTTAGAAGCGGGACCAACGTATCGCATGAGTTGTTCGTACCAGATTCCCATGCTCATGGCGTTATAGCCGCTAAGCAGTTGGTTCTGGCGCCAGTGGAAGGGGGCTTCGGTATCGGCGAAGGTTTCGTTGCGGTTGGCCCGGCCTTCAGTGTTGGAAACCCTTAGCTTTATCGCCAGAATCTCCCCCAAATACCCGTCGGCAATCATATCCTGGATAGTGGCGTCCACGTCCAGGGTACTGGGGGCCGGGACTATCTGGGTGACCAGATTGGGCTTAAGCCGTGAGGCGTCCAACATGTCGTGGGCTTCCTTGGCGTTCATGGCCATGCGAGCTTCACACAATACGTGTTTGTTGGCTGCCAGAGCGGCCAGGGTCAGCGTGCGGTGCATGTAGGGCCAAGTGCCGATGCAGATAGCATCGGTATCGTCCGCGTTGATCAAGTCAACCCAGTTGTCGTAGACCTTGGGAATCTCAAACTCACCTGCGAACCGCTCTCCGGACTCCCGGCTGCGGTTAGCCACGCTCACAATCTCTACACCATCCTGGGCTCGCAAACCGGGGGCATGCCTTAGACGGGTATTGCCACCCGCCCCAACCAGACCGACCCGGACTATTCCGTTGGCCATGGCGCTCTCCTTGGACGTTATGTGAATGGGTCGTGTCATTATAGGATGCGCCTACAGTCACGTCCAGCGGGTACGGTCTGGGACGAAATCGCCATGTTCTACCCCGTCATTCCGGAGCAGGCCGGAATCCAGAATGTGCTGGCTGAGTTCCTGTTTTGACGGGTTCATTGAGACCGGTGGTTCGTTTAAGCCGGATGGACAGTCATTTCAGTGGGTTCGAGGGGGTGGGAAAAGTGTTTCCGTTGAGGCGGGGACGACCTCCCTGTGGTCCCCCCTTCGTAAGGGGGGATGGGGACGCCGGGGTGTGGCTGGGATACTGCGGCTGGCTGGTACACTACCGGTCAGCCATGTTCTTTTATCTTATGTTAGTCCGCATCCTTACTTCCCGGCCTTACAAGATTGAAGGGGACAGCATGCTGCCCGCCCTGATTAACGGCCAATACGTGCTGCTGACACGGGCATCCTCAAGTTCCCGCCCGTTACAGCGTGGCGACATCGTGGTGCATCGCCATCCGATTGGTCTAGAGGGTATCTACGTGAAGCGCATCATCGGCCTTCCGGATGAGCACGTCAGGTTAGACAGCGGCCAGATATACATCAACGATGCCCCCTTGGNAGAGAATCATCCTGATTACGATCCAGCCTCAGACGACCCGACCATCAATGAGTGGTGGAACGGCTCGGATGAATACGTGGTGATGGGCGACAACCGGCGGGAGAGCCACGACGATAGCCGGGCCTTTGGGGCTGTGCCTGGGGAACGAATCTTGGGCCGGGTGTGGTTTCGCTACTGGCCGCCAAAGGCGTGGGGGATTCTTTAACGGGATGCAGCAGTGTGGTTCAACAAGCCTGTCCTGAGCCCGCCGAAGGGCTCATCACTAGCGGATGGGACCCCGAATATGGACACCACGCACTCCGTTCCTCCTGAGCCTATCGAAGGACCTGACTATGGGATGACGAGGTCGCATTTCAAGCTCGCCCATCCCTGCCTGCATTTCACCCACCCGCCATCACCGACAAAAATGGCGCCAACCCGGTGGTGGCTCCGCCTGCTTATTCCCCCGTCACTTGGTAAGATTCATGGGTGATTAAAGAGTCATTCACAAAGGCCAATGCTCGCACCGGGGACCTGAAACAGTTCATTCAGGGCAGCCCATTCGGTCGTCACANGACAGTCGTACTCGTCGCGCGGGTTCTCAAGGGGATGCAGGACATCGAGTCCACCCACCTTGCCGCCGGCGTGGCCTACTACGCCCTTCTGTCCCTCTTTCCGTTGCTGCTGGGACTGTTGTCCATCGGCGGCATCCTGCTCGCCTCGGAAGGGATGTACCAAGGGCTGCTGGATTTCGTCACCGATAACCTGCCCGGCTCCAAGGCATTCGTGGAACAGAACGTGGGCGATGTGGTGGAGTTCCGGGGAATCGTAGGAATCACTGCGGTGGCCGGCTTCTTATGGACTGCTAGCATGGGTTTCGGCGCGGTAGCCAGGTCGGTGAACCGGGCTTGGGGCATCCGGGTAAACCGGCCCTTCTACATCGCCAAGCCGTTGCACATCATGATGGCTCTTGCTGTTGGAGCTTTGTTCCTGGTTTCCACCTCAACAACTTCAATCATCGAAGTAATCACCGACCCGGAACGAGACCTAGGCATACCCATACAAGCGTTCTTCCTAAAAGTGGGGCTGGGGCACTTATTGCTTCGGATGGTGCCTTGGGGCATCAACATCTTCATCTTTCTGATGATTTACCGGTTCGCGCCCAACTGCAAGGTTTACTGGAGATACATCTGGCCCGGAGCGTTGGTGGCGGCAGTGCTGCTGGAAGTGTCCAAGGGGTTGTTCTTGTGGTACCTGGACAACGTGGCCGTATATAACCAGGTATACGGCTCGGTGGCGTCGGTAATCGTGCTTCTATTCTGGATCTACGTATCGGCGTTGGTACTGATTCTGGGGGCGGAGATTGGCGCAGAGCATAGCCGCATGAAGATGGGGATAGAGCGGGGAGGAACTTTACGTCTACCGGCGATTGGGAACGGCCAGTCTAGGGTCCAACCTGCCGCGCCGGAAGCGCCAACGGAGGTGACAGTTAACCCGCCACCCCCACCAAGTAGCTAGCCTGGGATTTCTACATGTTCCAGAAGTTGCCCACCTGGCAGACCATGTCCACCTTGTGGATTGACTCGGCGGGCCATCCCACTAAGTTTATCCAGTCCTCAAAATGGGATTGTTCCACGGCTTCGCACTCGGTAACCAGCTTGCCGTTCTCCAGATCGCCATAAACCTTAAGGATGGTGGTGCGCCGATCGGGGCGCCACTTGGCGACGCCGCCAAGCTTCTCTCTGAATACTTCCTCGGTGATTCCCGGTACGCTGTGAATCGCGATAAAACGGGCCATAACTATTGTTCACCTCTAGTACTGCGTCAACTTGGTTGGGTGGAAGGGTACGAACGACCCCCTCTCTAACTCTCCCCTTCGTAAGGGGGAGAGAACTAATCCATTCCCCCTTCACAGGGGAAGGATAGGATGGGGGTATCTAATCCGTTGGTGGTACGAAGGGGTAGGGAATCTCGATCCCGCCCCTGATGGGCAGCACCACGGTGGCGCTGCCCGGCATGCTCTCGACGCTGTCCTGGGTCATCATGCCGATGTCCAGGTCTATGAAACCCATGCCGCCCTTCTCGTACTTCCCGGTAACCTTGCCCCACATGATGAGCACATCGCCGGGAACTAACATCGCCCGGTGCTCGAAGCGGGCCTTCCAGGGCCAGCCTTTGGGCAGGGTCCAGTCTTTCAAGTATTGTGGCACCACGCTCTGCTTCCAGGATCCGTGGACCAAGATGCTGGGGTTCTTATCGTGGTTCAGACCAAAGTCCAGATCGTAGTGGATGCGGTGGAAGTTCTCGATGGCCGCGCTCCACCNGAACAGGTGGGTTGGAGTCGGTCGGTAGATGTACTTGGGCAACTCCATCCCTTCTTCGATGTCATCGTAATAAGTCTGCTCTTTGTTCCGTAGTTCATCGGCGGTCAGCCTTTCATTGTGGGCCCAGATCTCGTCGGCGGACATCTTGAGCAGGTCTTCTAAAGCAACGGTCATGGTTGCCTCCTAAAATGCGTGAGAAACGTGGGTGCGTCCGGTATTGCCTATGGCGGCGGATTACCGGCGTATCGAAGAGGCCCGGGTGATACACAGCACCTCTTCCTTCTGATTCCGGTAGGTGGTCTCAGTGGTGACAATCAGGAAGGGTTTGCCGTCCCGGCCCACCCGCTCTCGAATGTCCGAGTACTTGTTCTGGAAGAAAATCTTGTCGCCGATGGACGGGTACTGGTAAATCTCCAGCTCGTTCCCGGCGTTCAGTACCCGGACCAGATCGGTGGGGACCCGAGGCAGCGAGCCTAGGCGCTCAACCCTGCCGATCCCGTCGGACATGGGATCTTCTTCAAAGGCTTTGGTGATTGGGTCCGGAGTGTTGGGAGGAACGCGGCTGGCCATGTAGCTGACCATGATGGGCGGCGTGATGACCCCACCATATTGGGTAGACTTGGCGAATTCCTCATCCCAGTATCGGGGGTCGGGATCCATAACAGCTTGGGTGAAGCGGCGGAGGTACTCGGTATCCACGTACCCCCAGGACTCGACGATGTCGCCGGATACGCCAATCATCGCCTTTACTTCAGGTGTTATTGCCGATTGTGTTTCTTGAGTCATATTCTCATCCCCTCGGGCGGACTTGTCTTCAGACTACTCTACCGCCGTTACCCTAGTCAATACAGGTTGAAATATAAGCGTGAAGATGCCTATTTCTTGTGATTTACTCACGCCTGGGTTACCATTGGCCGAACCGCTGCAAAGGGGCTTATCCATCGGTTCCGGCGCTATTTTCATCCACCATTCCGGAGGTCCTTCATGATTGAGAATCGGGTTAAAAAAGTGATGCGCGAAGGCAATCTGGCTATCGGCACCTACGTAACGCTGTCCGATCCCCAGGTCGTTGAGATAATCGGTCTGGCCGGGTTCGACGCCGCCTTCATCGACATGGAGCATACGACCTTCGACCTCTCAATGGTGGAACGAATGGTGCTGTCAGCCGAACTGGTGGGCATAACGCCAATAGTCCGTGTCCCTGGCATCGACTCGAGCGTCATCCTACGGCTGTTGGACCTGGGCACTCAGGGGATAATCATTCCCCACGTTGAAGGGGAGGAAGGCGCCAGGAGGGCCGTGGACGCCGTGCGGTATCCGCCTTTGGGTCACAGGGGCGCTGCCGGAGGGACCCGGGCCGCCCGGTTCGGCACCGTCTCATGGGATGAGCATTGCGAACAATCCAACCAGGAGATACTTCTGTCGGTGATGGTTGAAGACGCCAAAGGAATCGACGACATCGAAAAGATCGCTGCCCTGGATGGCATCGATCTAGTCGCCGTCGGCCCCAACGACTTCTCCGAGTACATGGGCATCCGGGACCCCAGTGACCCTAGACTGAAAATCCGGCTGAAAGAGTTGGCCGACCAAGTGCGCAAGATTGGCAAAGCCAAGCTGGCCGTAACGATGGACCATGCCGCCATGCCGTTAACCGCCGACGAGTTGCTCGACTTGGGGGTCGGTTATTCCCACGTGGCCCCGGCTCCTTCCGCAGTACTGCTTAGATCCATGCGAGAGCGGGTACAGAGCATCCACAAGGCCGTCGGTCGGTCCTAGCGCACCGGGACGGCCTCATATTCCACGGAGTTTACATAGGCGGCTGATTTGGGTGGCATTGGTCCTAATGTCAGCCCTAATGGCGGCCTGNGGTGGTGATGCTGCGACACAGATTGTGGTTCCCACGGTCATCATTCCGCCGACTGACGCTCCCACCGCGGCGCCCGTGCCCACCGTTGCCCCGGCAGAACCTACCATCGTTCCAACGCCAGTAAATACCCCAACCAGCGTCCCGGCCACCCCAACCACACCGCCTTCTCCTACACCGTCCGATGCAACGCCAACCGTCACCATCGGCGGCGCGTCTTTCACAGTGGATCTGGCCGACACCCCGGAGAAACGCTTCCAGGGATTATCGGGACGCGAAATTCTGGAAGAAGGCACTGGGATGCTGTTCGTATTTCAAGAAGAGCGGCAACACACCTTCTGGATGAAAGACATGCGCTTCCCGCTGGACATGATTTGGATCACCGCCGAATGCACCATAGCGGATATCATCGCCGATGTCCCCAATCCCCCACCGGACCAGAAAAACGGCGCCCTGCCCACCTACTCACCCTCGGCCCCGGGCACCTTCGTGCTGGAACTCAACGCAGGCGTTGCCGCCGCCTCCGGTCTGCAAACCGGCGACCAAATGACCCTGGGAGGCAGCCTCACCGGCCAATTCGGCTGCTGATACATCTCAGGCCAATACCGCCCCCCGTCATTCGGGCGCAGGCCGGAATCCAGTAACAGCACTCCTGCCACTGTGCAGAAAGACTCCTGGGTTCCGGCTTTCTTCTGAACGACGACTTGTGTGCTTTTCCAAATCTATAACACCGTTCAATGACCTCCGCCGTTGCACTCTCCCTGGCCGCCCGTTAGAGTAGACAGGCCATTAAATGGGGAGAGTTGCCGCCCAGCATCGGCGGTGTACTCGCCCCAAAATTTTGCCCCCAGGACAGGATTAGATAACATGGACATCTTGGTTTCAGGATCGGTAGCTTTCGACCGAATAATGGATTTCTCCGGCCGGTACGCCGAGCACTTCGTAGCCGACCGTCTGGACAACATCAACGTCAGCCTGATGGTCAACGGCCTCACCGAGAACCTGGGAGGCACCGCTGGCAACATCGCCTATTCCCTNTCGCTGTTGGGCGAGAAGCCTCGCATCCTGGCGGCCGTCGGTCGAGATCATCAAGGATACTTCGAGTGGCTGGGCCAACACGGAATCNCGACGAACGACATAAGGATCGTAGCCGAAGAGTGGACCGCNTCCGCCTACATCACCACGGACCAAGACGGCAACCAAATAACGATATTTAACCCCGGNGCGATGATGCACACATCCGACGTCGACCTCGCCAGCGTGGACGCCCAGGAGACCCTAGCCATCGTCTCCCCCGGCAACCTGCAAGATATGGTCGACTACCCCCGCCGCTACCAGGAGGCGGGAATCTTCGCCATCTTCGACCCCGGTCAGTCCCTACCCGCCTGGAACGGCCCCGACCTGACCCAAGCCATCGGCCGGTGCAACATGCTGGTCTCCAACGANTACGAACTNGGCATGATTAACAACACCACCGGCATGAGCGTGGAGCAGCTATTGGNCATCGTGGNCACCATCGTGACCACCAAGGGTGGCGACGGCTGCGCCATAACCACTCGTGAAGGGACAGTCCAGGTGCCAGTAGTCCCCACCGACAACGCCATCGACCCCACCGGAGCGGGTGACGCCTTCCGGGGCGGCATGATAAAGGGTCTGGTGGAACACCAAAATATCNAACGCTGCGTGGAGATGGGCACCGTCGCCGCCCACTACGTCGTCCAAGNANCCGGCACCCAGAACTACACATTTACCCCCGCCGAGTTTAATGCGACGTTGGAACAGCATTTCGGTGGGTGATTACACGCTCCTATTTGCCTTACCATCCCCCTTTCAGATACAATCCGTTACGCTCAATCATGTAGCAAAATAGGGCTACGCCCCTCTGGAACAGCGTGGCCCCACCCACCCATCATTAGCGAGGACCATNCCNACAGTGACNGNTAACGCGCCAGGCTTGACCGGGATGCCCCCAGGGGTTCTGGGCGGTGTGAAGGTCTTGGACCTGAGCGAGGATATCGCCGGATCTTTCTGTGCCCGCCTGCTGGCCGACTACGGGGCCGACGTCCTGAAGCTGGAACCTCCCGGCGGGGCCGCTTTGCGCCGCATGGGCCCTTTCCATGAAGACGACCCACACCCGGAAAAGAGNCTCTTCAACCTGGTGCTCAACCTGAACAAGAAGGGCGCCACCGTCAACCTGGAAACGACCACCGGCCAGGCCATTTTAAAAGAGTTGGTCAAGCACATCGATGTGATTGTCGAGAGCTTTCATCCCGGATATCTGGAATCGCTGGGCNTGGGATATGACGCTCTCCAGGAAATCAACCCGTCCCTGGTGATGACTTCAATCACNCCCTTCGGCCAAGACGGTCCCTACAGTCAGTTCCTGGGCGAAGAGATTGTCAGCTACGCCATGGGGATGATTATGAGCATCAGTGGGTCCNAGGGTCGGGAGCCCCTGAAGCACGGCGGGNTTCAGTCTCAGCAAGAGGGCGGCCTGAANGGAGCGGCGGCGACCGCCATATGCTTGTTCGGAATGGAGAACGGTTGCGGCGGCCAGCACATCGACGTTTCCATCATGGAGTGCGTGGCCTCCACGATGATGGCCACCCAGACGATGTACCCCTTTATGGGCGGCACCCAACACCGCCGCCGCGCTGTCGGTCAGAACTTCACCTTCCCCATGCCCTGCGCCGACGGATGGGTCATTGTGCAGACCGGTGGCGGCGCTACCTGGGAGAACATCGTCNATCTTTTCCAGGAGCCCAAGTTGCTGGAACCCCGGTTTTCCAACACTGACGAACGAGCGGAGAGCGGCGAAGAGATGGACCAAATCATGGTCGACGCCCTTAGCCGCCTCAACAAATGGGACCTGTTCGCCAAGGCCGCCGAGGCCCGGATACTGTTCGGCCTGGTTCAAACCCCGATGGAACTTGCCGAGTGTCCCCAGTTGGAGTCGCGCGAATTTTTCCGCGAGGTCGATCACCCAGTCATCGGCAATATAAAAGTCCCAGCGGTGCTGTTCAACTATTCCGAAGCCCCTTATCAGCTCCGCTTTCCCGCCCCGACCTTGGGGCAGCACAACCAGGAGATATATGTCGACGGTCTGGGATACAGCCAAGAGGACTTCTGCCGCCTGCGTCAGTTGAACGCGATTTAGCAACCGAAACCAGAAACACAGCCNACGACACCCGTTCGTGGTGAGCCTGTCGAACCACCCTTCCGCTGAAGGACCCTTCGACAAGCCAGTCCTGAGCCCTTCGGTTGGGCTCAGCACGAGCGTAACCGGAAGCACACAATTCAGGTGAGGTAACCCCAGATGCCCCAATTGCCATTGGAAGGAATCCGAGTCATCGACTCAACCTACGTGTTCGCACTGCCCTACACCGGAGGGTTGCTGTCGGACTTCGGGGCCGAGGTTATCAAGCTGGAGGGACCGGGGCGTCCGGACACCACCCGCAACTCGGGTCTGGCCGGCAGCTATCCGGAGCACGAACTCGGAGACGACCCCTGGAATCGCCCTTCCACCTACAACCTGCTCCACCGGGGAAAGCAATCGTTGACCCTGGACATGACCGACCCTCGGGGCCGGGATCTTTTCCGCGACATGGTGCGGGTCAGCGATGTCGTCATGGAGAACTTCACTCCCCGGGTGATGCGAGCCTGGGAATTGGACTATCCCAACCTGCGCAAGATTAAGCCCGACATCATAATGGTATCCAACACCGGATTCGGCCACGGCGGTGGTCCCTATTCCAACAATCCAGCTCAAGCCACGACGCTGGAGGGCACCCACGGCCACTGCTGGATCACCGGCTATAACGGGGAAGGTCCCAACCGGGTCGGAGCGTCCTTCGTCGACTTCCTGTCCACCTGGACCGCCCTGTTCGCCATCGGCGGGGCGTTGCGCTACCGGTCCCGCACCGGCAAGGGCCAGTGGGCCGACATCGCCATGTACCAGGCCGGGGTCATGTTCATGTCCGACTACCTCATGGACGCCATCTCCAACAAAAGAGAGGGAGAGCGCATCGGCAACCGCCATCCCTACCGCGCGCCCCAAGGCTGCTACCCGGCTCAGGGAGACGACGAGTGGATCGCACTCTCCGTTGGTACCGACGAGCAGTGGCAAGCCCTTTGCGGCTTGATGGGCCGAGAAGGCCTAGCCCAAGAATCCCGTTTCGCCGACTTGCTACTACGCCAGCGAAATCACGACGACTTGGATGGAATCATCCAGGCATGGACGTCCCAACGCGACAAGTACGACATGATGCACTTGCTTCAAGGGGTGGGCATCCCCGCAGGGCCGGTGCTTACCGGCAAAGACATCCACTTCGACCCTCATTACGAGAGCCGTGGATTTCTGGAGCGGGTCGAGTACCCGAAAGACCGGGGCCTGGGCTCACGCATCTTCATGGGACGCCCCTACAAG
>PANP01000068.1 GCA_002708395.1 Dehalococcoidia bacterium | reverse complement strand
CCGGTCAGCCACGCGGACTTGGGTGCGCATTACGGTGTAGATCAGGCTAGATCCTACAAGCAATACGAGCAGTCCCATCCAAACCCGCCGGCCCCAGTTAGGCCGTAACCGGGATAGGCCCTGGGAGCCCAAGTACCAAAGCATGTAGGCCGAGGCGAGGCTGAACAGCACCCATACTTCCAGGTAGTACTTGAACTGGGTGTTCATACGGCCGATGTCGCCTTCCAAACGCACTAAGTCCACGCCGATGCTTATCGCTATGCCCATACCCAGGAACAGCAGCGGCAAGATGGCGTAGGGATTCCTTATATCTCTGGAGAACAGTACNTCCCGGGCCGCNANTCCGGTTAGCAACAATACGACTACCANGAGCCCAGCCGTCCAGTAGTNAGCGGNGGCAAGATATACAGCAAATAGCATACCGATTNCGCAGGCGGTCCTAGGCCACGAAAAGCGGNTTNGGGATNTGTTGGGAGACCTCTCCTCACTGTTGGACCGCCGGAACTGGCCGGCTAGATCCTGGCCTACCAGTGCCAGTGTTCGCCGGGTCTGATACAGCAGATAGGTCAGTGCCACAAATAGGAACAACCCGTGGATGCCCAAGTAACGGTGCAGCGGGGTTCGCCACTTCGTCGCTTCCAATCCTGCTTGGAAAGTCTCGTAGGACTGGTGGAACGGNTAGAAGGCCACTACGCTCAGCACGACGATGCCCACGCCCAGACCAGCCAGCAGAACCAATTTACGCGGAGCGCGTCCGGGGCTGAAGTGGACCGCCGCCCCCAAGATCGCCGCCGTGAGCAGAACGTACGAGGGGTAGTCCCAACTGTTTATAACCCACAACGCCCCCAAGGTTACCGCCAAGGCGGCACTGGCAGACACGCTCCACAACGCTCCGTTTTGCCGCAAACCCACAACCATGGCCATTCCCAGGCCAATCACCAACAGGGTGAAGGGAATCACCATCATGTGCGGGTGCAGATCGGCGAACAAGAAGGTGAAGAACGGGAACTCGGTGATGTGCCAAGAAACATCTGGAGAGCCAACGATTTTCTCGGGCACCCAGAATGCCAGGGGCGACGGGTCGAAATTGTCCAGCGGCGGNATCATTCGGCTGCTTCGCCAGAAGTCGAAGTCGGGGAAATTTTGGCCGCCGACAAACTTCATCCATGTCCCTTGGGCGATCTGGACTATGCCGTCCAGATTACCGATAACCGAAACGAATAATCCAGCCGTCAGACCCGCCCCGGTAGGGGTCCACAAAGATATACGCCAAGGCCTGCGGCGTACTCTTACATCGGCCCCATCGCCGCCGCCAGTGGTGATAGATCGGCGAGTGCCTTCGGCCAGGTTGTAAACCAGAGAATAGGCCCCGGTAAAGGTCAAGGCGAAAAACAGGGGAACGGCCAGGTTGAAGGCAGTGGTGGGAACTATGCTGGTAACGCGGATCAACCCGGCCAGCACGAAATACCCCCAATAGTAGTAGTTCATGTAGCCGCCGGCGTGCCAGGGGTCGAAGGGCGGCAAAGAGGTTGATCGAACCACCGCATTGAGGTAGGCAAGCTCCATGGGCTTCTCTCCGCCGCGATATGGGTGCCACAGGTCCGGGTTCGCCGCCCTTACAGCAACGAAGGCCAGAAAAGCCGCCAAGAAGATGAATTCCGCCGTTAGCGCCAACCGCCAGTTCTGAACGAAGAACCCCCGTATCTCCCTCCATCGGAAGATTAATACCAACCCGGACAAAGATGCCAACGCCAGTATCCCCATGTATATGGCCGTACGGGATAATTCGATCCACCCAAAGCTAACCAGGAGCCANGTCACGTAGCTGGCCCCCAACAACCCAAGGATGCGGGCTAGAACTATCCCTCTATCCGGCAGTGGCCTGAACAGGAAGATTGCCAATGGCAAGGCCGCCAGATATACCAACTCCACCACCAGCAGCCAGGCCAGTACNGGCAAGGCATTGGTCCAACTCCGCCGCAGAATTATGTTCGACCAAGTACCGCCGCCCCGTTGTGCCGCCGCTTCTTCGGCCGTCATCAGCAACCCAACCGNCGGCCGCTGAAACCTATCAGTACGGGTTCTGGATAACTGAAGTCTTATCTCACCTTCGGGCAATTTGAGTCGATTGCGAAAGAGTAGTACTTGGGGGTGGTCATACCCGACCACGTTGTCGTCAGCGTACCCCAAGTCAAAAGTCAGCAGCGAGGACTGTTCGGGAGCCAATGGTTCCGGAGACGGTAGACCGGCTCTCTTAAAAGGATTGTCCTGAAAAGAAATCCCCAGAAGCCGGGGGTGCGAAGTAAACCGCCGTTCCAGTTGGTAACCCAATTCCCCTTCAAATAGCTTCTTATAGTAGGAATAGCTCAATGGGTACCGGTCGGGGGCACGAGCCACGCTGCTGTATGGACGGTTGCTGTAGAACACGAGATATTCAGAATGCGAGAGCCGCTTGGCAAGCTCGTCCATCTTCTCCCGGTTGTCCGGTTGGTTGTACACCGGAAATTGCCAGACATCGTAGGCGTACAGATCAGGGACAAACTCGTCCCAATGATTATCGCTGACAATGCTGGTGCCGTAGGTGACGTTCTCTTTGATCCACTCGGAGGCCTCCACCGCCGGGTGGCCTTTGGCGTAGACGTTCTGGAAGGCCAAGGCGTAGAAGGCGGTAGACACTACCACCACTCCTAATAAGAGCCAAGCCATCCTGGTTGATTGGGCCCGCAGCCATCCCATCATCGGAAAGCTGAACGACGTGTCTCTGACGACCGTCGGGCGGCTTCGAACGTAGGAGACCCGGCGGGCAAAGTCCACCGTCCAGAGGAGCATCCGCGCCCCCATCAATATCAGGAAAGGGGTGAGGGGAATCATATAGCGCTGGAAATGTACTTCGAAGCTCTCTAAAAATATAAAAGTGGGGACCACCCAGGCAAGCACCAGCAGGTCGGCCCGGAGATGACGCCGTTGGGTCAGAGCCAGGATTGCGGTGAACGGGACCGCTAACCAGGCGATTAACCCCAAGGGCAGACCCAATCCCCAAAGAGCCACCTGCTCGATTTGGTAGATNAATGCCGGTGTGTCGATGTACTGGATGGTGAAAGGAAGCGTTCCCGCCTCCCGAGCCATATCTACTTGACTCCCTATCCCATCAAAGAAAGCGTTGTAGTCCAATAATGCGTAGGGTGCAGATATGATGAGGACAACCACGGCTATAACGGCAGCCAATGCAGCTTGACCATACATCGGCAAAGTCGACCGGGGAGTGATGCGCGCCCAGCGTCCGTCAACCGAATCCAACAACGTATAGAAATAGGCCAATGCCAGGGGCAGCAGCAGCGGCAGGATGTTGACCTTGGGCGCCAGTGCCATACCCACGAAGAGGCCTAGAAGGGCCGAGTCCNTCAATCGGNGGCGCTCCACCATCCGCAACATCGNCCAGAAACTTGCCAAAGTGAGCAGGACTGAAAATGTTTCCGGACGGTAGAAATGACTGTTCTGNACATGTATCACCGCCAGAGCCGCCAGTCCGGCGGCCAACAACCCCACACCCTGGCCGTACATGCGCCGGCCCACCAGGAAAAGTAGGAACACCGAACCCACGTCGGCCAGGGCGGAGAGTGGGCGTCCAACATAGCGCATATCCAGGGCCGAGATATCGGTGAACAGCTCCACTATGGACCGGCCAATCACCATGACATAGATAAGGATGCTGCCCAAGGGGAACCAGTGAGGGTTCAGCGGACTGCGCTCAGCGTCGAAGAAAACGCTGGGACTGGGGATGCCAGCAACAGTTTCAGGGTATTGTTGTAGGTAGCCGCACCGGCTGGAGCCCCGTGCTTCGGTCAGAACATCGTACATACATCCCGCCCGCATGTAGATGTCGCGTTCGTCCGGGTGAAACAGGTGCCCGTCGTCCCAGTTAACCCCATGCAAACGCAGGCCTAGGGCAACCAGGAGAATCAACGCCAGGACAAAGAGGACCCAAGGCGCCCGGTGGGTGCGGTTGACGGGAGGTCTCAAAACTCTAGCACTACTTGGCAGAGCGCGCCAAGGCAATGAGATGAGGAATGGCTTGGGTTAGAACGGGCCAATGAGAGCCCCCTAAAAGGGTTCGCGGGGAAGGGGCTGGCAACCCATCAGCGCCGGTGCCAGCCCTTTCTGGATGTACGAAGTCCGGAGGGACTTAGATGCCTTTTTCGCTGATTAACGCACAGAGGTCGGCGGTGCGGCAGGAGTAACCCCACTCATTGTCGTACCAACCCATGACTTTAATCATCCGGTTCTGCATGACCATGGTCGCAAGACCGTCGATGATGCAGCTATGGGGATTTCCCCTGAAGTCGGAGCTTACCAGAGGCTCGTCCGTGTAGTCCAAGATACCCTTCATCTTCCCAGAGGCGGCTTCCTGATACGCAGCGTTAATCTCTTCCACCGTAACATCTCGAGACACCGTGGCGACGAAATCGGTGATGGAGCCGGTGATGGTCGGGACGCGGAAAGCTATGCCGTCCAGCTTTCCGTTCAACTCAGGTAGAACCAGTCCCACCGCACGGGCAGCCCCTGTTGATGTCGGAATGATGTTGGCGGCGGCAGCCCTGGCGCGGCGCAGGTCGGAGTGGCGCTGATCCAGGATAGCTTGGTCATTGGTATAGGAGTGGATGGTGGACATTACACCATGCTCCACTCCGAAAGAATCGTTGATTACTTTGACCATGGTGGCGAAACAGTTGGTGGTGCATGAGGCATTGGAGATTATATTGTGGCTGGCGCTGTCGTACAGGTGTTCGTTGACTCCCAGAACCACGGTCAGGTCTTCGCCGCGGGCCGGCGCTGAGATAACGACTTTCTGAGCGCCGCCCTTCAAGTGTCCGCCGGCTTNCTCAGCGTCGGTGAAGATCCCGGTGGATTCAATCACGATGTCGACGCCCATCTCCGACCAAGGNATCTGTGCCGGATCGCGCTCGGAGAAAACCCGGATGCTCTTGCCGTCGACCAGCAAGTCGTTGCCGTTGGCTTCCACGTCCCCAGGGTATGCTCCATACGTCGTATCGTATTTGAGTAGATGGGCATTGGTCTTGGCGTCGGTTAAGTCGTTCACCGCCGCTATTTCCAACGTGCCCGGATGCCTCGCGTTGGTGGCTCGCAGGACCAAGCGTCCGATTCTACCGAATCCGTTGATTCCAACTCGAGTCGTCAATTCCCACCTCCGCAATTTTGGCGATNCCGCAGGTCTNGGAGCATTATNGCCTGTGGCACATCCGCCCCGCCCCGCTGGCCCGTATATAATACCTGCTAATCGATGGGTTGGGAAGTTGAAGACGTGCCTGATTTGTGTATGGGTAGAGTCCGGCGCTGCACTNCGATANAATCTGTTCGGACAAGTTTANGAGGGCAAGCTTGGCCANTGTTGCCGCATNGNAAANATCGACGACAATCAAGCTTGAATCCTTACCTGACCAGCCTAGATTCGTAGTCGCGAGATTCATCAGACAGGAGGGCCAAGATGGCATTGCAGCAAGTCACCAGTAACGTATACGCGGACACCGGCCGCATGGGTTGTAACTTCGGGTTCCTTGTCACGTCCGACGGAGTGGTCATGTTCGACAGTCCCCACCGCCCGACCGACGCCATGGAGCTGAAGGCGGAGATCGCAAAGCATGGAGAGCTGCGTTACATCATCAACACTGAACCCCACGGCGATCACTGGACCGGGAACTCGTTCTTCGATGCGCCGGTTATCGCCCAAGAAGGGGTGCGACGGCGCATCCAGGAAACCGACATGGGACCGCACATCGCGAGGGTTTCCGGNTTCGGACCNGACGAGCCTAAGTTGATGGAGGGCTACACTCCGAACCTTCCGGTTATCACTTTCAAGAACGGCATGACCCTGAACGTTGGCGATCACACCATCGAGATGATTCACATGCCCGGCCACACCGCTTACCAGGCCGCCATCTGCATNAAAGANGAAGGTGTGGTCTGGACCAGCGACAACATCTTCAACAAGGTCCAAACCTATATCCAGGAAGCCAGCCCCGACGAGTGGCTGACGACGATCGAGTCACTGCGCCGGTTGGACGAGGAGATCTTCGTGCCGGGTCACGGCTTGCTGTGCGACAAAGGTTACTTGGACGAACAGGGTTCCTACATCCAAGAGTGGAAAGACTACGTTTGGAATGCAGTTGAGCGGGGAGTAACCAAAGAAGACGCGATCTACAGCCTCACCGATAAAATCACCCGCTATCCCATGGAGTCCCCCCATCAGGACAACCCTGCAGTTAACCGGATGAACGTGGCCAACATCTACGACTTCCTNACCAACAACTGGAAGCCGTCCAACCCCCAGAACCCNCCCGCCAGATAGGGAGGGGTTCTCTCCTATANTGGAAGAGNGTTGATTCNAGGCTTNCACCCCCATCCTATCCTTNCCCCCTTCGTAAGGGGGAGAGTTAGAGAGGGGGTGAAATGCTACTGAGAAACTTCTCTTGGCTCCGGATGGAAGTCCCGCCAACNCCCCCTAGCATCACCCCACCTTGATATGCTTAAAAGCCTCAAGCCCGGCATACTTGGCCGACGGCCCCAACTCCGCNTCGATGCGCAGCAACCGGTTGTACTTGGCNACCCGCTCCGACCGGGCCGGCGCGCCGGTCTTTATCTGCCCAACATTCCAGGCCACTGCCAAGTCGGCGATTGTGGTGTCCTCAGTCTCCCCCGAACGGTGGCTCATCACGCCGCTCCAGCCCGCCGACCGGGCCAAGGTCAGAGCTTGAAGGGTTTCTGTGATGGTGCCGATCTGATTGGGTTTCAGTAGAACCGAATTGGCCGCGCGGGTGTNGATGCCCTCTTGGATGCGGCTTGTGTTGGTGACCAGCAGGTCGTCTCCCACCAATTGGACGGTTTCTCCCACTCGTTGGGTTAGATTGGACCAGCCTGNCCAATCGTTCTCATCCAATCCATCTTCGATGCTGATGATGGGATATTCGACGACCCAACGGGCGTAGATATCNCCCATCTCTTCCGCAGTGAAACTCGTTCCCTCACGCTCCAGTAGGTACTTGCCCGCTCGTTCCTGGAAAAGTTCGGAGGCAGCGACATCCAGTGCCAGATAAACGTCCCGGCCCGGAATGTATCCGGCTGTTTCCACTGCCCTCAGCACCAACTCCAAGGCGTCCCGGTTGGAAGGCAAAGTCGGGGCGAACCCTCCTTCGTCTCCAACATTCAGGTTATGTCCACCTTCTCTAAGCAGACCTCGAAGGGCGTGGTAGATGTCAGATCCGGCCCGTAATGCTTCAGAGAAACTTGCCAATCCCACCGGGNCGACCATGAACTCTTGGATATCNGTGGAGTTGGAGGCGTGGGCGCCGCCGTTGAGGATGTTGAACATGGGGACTGGCAGGCTCACTTCGCCCCCAGCCGCAAGATAGCGCCAGAAAGATACGCCTTCGCCTCCGTTCTGGACGGCGGCGCCGGCTTTGGCCACAGCCATGGAAACGGCGAGAACGGCGTTGACNCCCAGGTTGCTTTTGTCGGGGGTGCCGTCAAGTTCGATGAGCCNGAGGTCTATGNCCTCCTGGTCCGTTGGGGAACGGCCCACTAACGATGCGCCTAGCATGTCGTCTACGTTGGCCACCGCTTTGAGGACCCCGTTGCCCCGATAGCGGTCCGGGTCCCGGTCTCTCAGTTCCCAGGCTTCATGGCTGCCGGTGCTGGCCCCGGATGGGACCGCTGCGTGAACCTGAGTCCCGTTGGANAGGGTCACCTCGGCTTCCACCGTGGGATTACCCCGAGAATCCAGNATCTCCCTGCCCCGGACGCTNGCAATCGTCGCTCCAGCGTCACGGCCTACCATGGGGTTTCGGTCCGAGGGAAACCNGNTATATGACGCATGATTTGTCGCANCCTCGACCCACCAATATCGTACCGCCGGGAATCTAACCCAGGAATNACCCTAGCTGTTCCGGGCCTCTGCTGCAGCGATNGCTTTGTCCACGGCGTCCACGGCACCGGTCGCTTGAATCATTGCTCCGTTGACCGGTTGCCCGTCGCCGTTCTTGGACAACGGCCAGGTATTCAGTGCAACNACCGGAATACCGTCTCCCAGGGCATGGCCGATCTCCGATAGAGTCCCGAACGCACCGCCGATGGCAATNACGGCTTCCCCNGTGTGAACTACTATGACNTTTCGCGAGAAGCCCATGGTTGTGACGATGGGAATNTCTACGTAGGAATTAGCGTCCCGGTTGGAACGTCCCGGCAATATNCCGATGGTGGTCCCGCCCGCCGATTTAGCCCCTTTGCAGGCCGCTTCCATGATTCCGCTCAGCCCACCGCAGACCAGGCTCACGCCACGGGTTGCCAACTCNCGGCCAACTTCTTCGGCCAACCGAACGTGCTCTGGATTAGTGGGGNTGCTTCCACCGATAACAGATATAATCATTTTTCCAAACCCACCTTAGCGACTACTGTCGCACAATCAGGATTAAAGGCCAGGTAGGATGGCGTGACTGGCTGCGTCGATGACCATCAGGAAGGGCGCAGGATAAACCCCCACCCAGAATACTCCCATTAGAGTAACCGCTTGAACCGCCAGAATCAAAGGCGANGTCGAAGCGTCGGTGCCTTCGGGAACATGAACTTCTCCCCCGGCGATGGCCTCCGCCACTTCTTCAACCGGCCTGATGTACATCTGCCGAATGACCTGTAGATAGTAATACAGGGAGATTAAGCTGCTGAAGATTGCCAGACCGGCCAACCAAAGCATCCCTTGGCTNGCCAAGGCGGTAAAGAGATAGAACTTGATGGTAAACCCGGCGAAGATGGGTAATCCACCCAGCGAGAACAGACCGATGGCGATGGTCGCCGCCAAGAAGGGCTGCCCATCGGCCAATCCTCTGAAATCGGCTATCTCATCCTTTCCCGTCATGTTGAAGAAGGAAATCAAACCGGCGAACACTAGCATGTTGGTCAGGGAATAACCGACCAGATACAGCATCACACCGCTGGCCGGCAAGATGGAGTCGGCGGACAATGCCGCGATACCGGTCAAGATTATCCCGACCTGACCGATGCTTGAGTATGCCATCAACCGTTTTATGTTGTGCTGGGCCAGGGCTACCAGGTTGCCTCCCAGCATGGTTATACTNGCCAGCACCGCCACCACGATCTGCCATTGGTCGGCAGCGGGCAAAAAGCCTTCGGCGAACAACCGCAGCACCAGCGCGAAAGCCGCTGCCTTGGAAGCGATCGCCAGGTACGCCGTTACCGGGAACGGCGCTCCTTCGTAGACGTCCGGCGCCCACATGTGGAACGGCACCGCCGCCAATTTGAATCCCAGTCCTACCAGAATCAAGGACATGCCGACCCANAATGCCGGGCTNACATCTCCGGCATTCGTCAGCGCCGCGCTGATGGAATCGAACTGGGTCACTCCCAGGGTGCTGTAGACCATGCTTANGCCATAAAGCAAGAGCGCAGACGAGAACGCGCCGATGATGATGTACTTCAACCCGGCCTCGTTGGACTTAGCTTCGTTCCGGGCNTAGGCCGCCAGCACATATAGGCAGAAGCTAAGTAGCTCNAGGGAGATGTAGGCCGTCAGCAACTCCCGGGATTGGGCCATCACGTTCATGCCCAGGATGGAGAACAGTATCAGTCCGTAGAACTCGCCCCTGCTGGTCAGATTTTTCTCCANGTAGTCCATGGAACTGAGGATGATGAAAATACCCAGTCCCAAGAAGAATACCTTGAAGAACAGGGAGAATGCGTCAACCGNCAAGAGTCCGTTATAGAGGGACTCGCTCTCCCCCCAGAGCAACCACAGAGACAGCACAATCAAGCCAGCCAACCCGGCGATGGACAGCCAACCCAGCAGGTTCTTTCGGCTATCTGGAATAACCAAGTCCACGGCGAACACAAGCAGTGCCAGCCCAGCNAGAGCGAACTCCGGAGTCAGCAGTTGTAGATTGTCGGTTAAACCCGGTATCAAGACCTACACTCCGGGGAGGGCGTCTACGCTGACGTTGATGAGCCGCATCAACGGCTCAGGCCAGACACCCACAAAAATCAAGATTAATACGAAAACTCCACCCACTGTCTTCTCCACGGGACTGGCATCGGTGAGGTGTTCCCACCGCTCGTCGGACTCACCGAGAAAGGTCAGAGCCAGCAACCGTAGGATGTAGACCGCGGTTANCGCAGCGCCTATCACGGCCAAAACCGCCAACGGTAGATATGTACGGAACGCTCCGGTAAATACCATAAATTCGGCGATGAACCCACTTAGCCCCGGCAGGCCCAGCGAGGCCAAACCGGCAATGGCGAAGAAGAAACCAGTAACCCCCATCCGGCTGAACAGACCCCGCAGAACATTGATGTCCCTAGTGTGGGTCCGATCGTAGATCGCCCCGACCAAAAGGAACATGAGGGCCGTCATGATTCCGTGGGAGAACATCTGCAGGACCGCCCCGCCAACGCCGATGCGATCCAAGGTGGCGATTCCCATGAGAACGTAACCCATGTGGCTGACGCTGGAATAGCCAATCACGTACTTGAGATCAGTCTGGGACATGGCCGAGACCGCACCGTAAAGGACGTTCACCGTGCCCAAGGTTATCAACACGGGCATCCAGTTTTCCGCTCCCTCGGGAAGGAGCACCATGCCGACCCGGATGATGCCGTAAGCTCCCAGCTTCATCAGCACCCCGGCGTGCAACATGCTGACCGCCGTGGGCGCGGCAACGTGTCCGTCCGGTGACCAAGTATGGAAAGGCCATAGACCGGCCAAGACTCCAAACCCGACCATGAACAGGGGGAACACCCAGGTCTGGAAGCTCTCGCTGAACCGCCCCGCCTCGGCCAAGCCGCCCAGGGTTTCCAGCGAGAAGGTGGAGAATCCCGCATCCGAAGCTCCCATGTACATCGCCAGGATGCCGATCCATACCAGCACGCTCCCCGCCACCAGGAATATAAACAGCTTCATAGCGGCGTAGTCTTTGGTGCGGAAGAAGGTGCGGAAGTCGGTCGAGCTTCCCCACACTCCAATCAGCAGATACATGGGCAGCACGGCCAGTTCGTAGAAGAAAAACAGGAAGAACAAGTCCCTTACCGCAAAAGTCCCAAAGACGCCGGCACCCAAGGCCAGCAATAGGACGAAGAAGTCCCGGGGTCGATAGACGATGGTTTGTGATATCAGCACGCCGCCGAACAGGATGATGCCGTTCAGCAGAATCAGGAGGGCGCTTATCCCATCAACGGCCAGTGATAGGTTGATGTCCACCGGAGCGGGCAGCCACGGGTAATTGTCGTGGAATTGGAACCCGCCCGCCCCGTAGTCGTACCGGACGAAGATATACACGGAGAGAATAAGGCTCAATCCGGCCACCACGATGGCGAAGTACCATACGTCCTTCTGTCGGTCGGCGGGCATGAACATAGCCAAGATCGCCCCCACCAAGGGAACGAAAATGACCAGCGCCAGAGCTATTTGATCGAAGTTCTCCATCCTATCCTTACGAGACCGCCCTGAACCACCAGAAGAGGGAAAGCGCTACTGTGCCGACCACCATGCCCAGAGCATAGCTATAGACATGACCAGTCACATGCAGCCGCATGACGATTCCCAGCCGCCGCACCGTATTGGCCGGACCGTTGACCGCCAGGTCGTTAACTACGACCCGATCAAAGAGACCGATGAAATTGGCTAGGAGCATCACGACATGGTCCACCATCCATTGGTATACCTCGTCGAAGTAATACTTGCCTTCCGCCACTCGGACCAAGCTACCCATCTTGGAATGAAATCCTTCCAGCGAGACGCTGCCCTTCAGGTATATCAGATACCCAAGGACGAATGCTCCCACCGCTAGGATTATCGAAGTGATGCCCAGCCACCAATTAAAGTGGAAGCCCTCGGCCTCATGGAAGAAAATGAAGCTGCCGATACCATCGTAGCTGCCGGGCCAGTTGAAAGCCGCAAACCCGAAGAAGGCCGCAAAGATTCCCAACAGCGCCATGGGCACAATCATCGCCATCGGGGATTCGTGGGCGTGATCCATGTCTTCGCCCATCTTGCCGAAGAAGGGCACAAACATCGCCCGGGCCATGTACATGGCGCTGAGGAACGCAGTGAAAAGGGCTAGCACGATGAAGGACTTGTTAAGGTGGTCATTGACGGCTAGCAATATCTCGTCCTTGCTCCAGAAGCCGCTGAGGATGGGAATACCACCCAGGGACAGTGCCCCTAACGAAAATAGAAACGCTGTCATGGGCATCGCCTTTCGGAGACCGCCCATCTTTCTTATGTCCAGTTCGTCGGTGCCGTGCATCACGCTTCCTGCTCCCAGGAACAGCAACGCCTTGGCAAAGCCGTGGGCCAGCAGATGGAATATCGCTGCGGTGTAACCCGCTGCCCCCAGAGCTAGCATCATCAAACCCAGATGGCTGATGGTTGAGTAAGCCAGGATGCGTTTCAGATCCACCGAAACCAGGGCGATGGTCGATGCCATCAGGGCCGTGATAAGACCGACGACTGCCACAACAAACAGAGCATCGCCGTCGTAGGCGCTGAATATCGGGTAGACGCGGGCCACCAGGAAAACACCGGCCACGACCATCGTGGCGGCATGTATCAGCGCACTTACCGGAGTCGGGCCCTCCATAGCGTCAGGTAGCCAAACGTGGAAGGGGAATTGGGCCGACTTGCCCATGGCCCCCAGGAACAGCAGCAGGGCCGCTATAGTGGTCACGCCTTGAGTCATAGCTCCGCTGCTGACCGCCTCAAAGGCGTCGAACATGCTGAAGCTGCCTACCTCCCGGTAAATCAGCAGGATACCGATAAGCATCCCCACATCGCCGATGCGGGTAACTATAAATGCTTTCTTGGCAGCTTCCTTGGCGGCCGGTCTTTCGTGCCAGAAGCCGATCAGCAAGTAGGAACATATTCCGACCAACTCCCAAGCTACGTATAGAAGGAGGAAGTTATCGGCCAATACCAGGGTCAACATGGCGGCGGCGAACATGGCGTGGACGGCGTAGTACCAGCCGAACCTGGAGTCGCATTTCATATAACCCAGGGAATATATCTGAACCATCAAGGCCACGAAGGTAACCAGTCCGAGCATAGCTACAGTCAGGGGATCTACGATGAACCCCCAGGTGAGCAATACACTCGACGCCTCACCCGCCAGCCCTGCATTGAACCAGGCCATCTCATAATGGCAGGTCAAGGTCTCGGTATAGTGGCTTATCTCGCAGTTCTCGGTGCCAGCGCCCGCGCCCAGGAATCCAGCGAACACCCACCAGAACAGACCAAAACCGGCGGTGATGGCCAGGATAGCCAGGACCGAACCCCTTCCCGGCATCACCCGTCCGAACACCACAATCAACGGGGCGGCGGCAAAGCTGAACACTGGAATCAACCAGGCCCACTCCATACTAGACGCTCCCCCAGGTCACAAGGTCATATAGCCCCACTTTTGAAAAAGGGGGGTGAGGGGATTTCCCCTGACCGCTGAAAGCTGAAATCAGACAGTTCATCACCATTTCATCAAGTCCACTTCGTCCACGTTCACCGTGCCCCGGTTCCGGTAGATGCGCAGGATTATCGCCAGGGCCAATCCCAACTCGGCAGCGGCAACGGTAATCACGAAGATGGCGATGATTTGCCCGTCGAAGTTGCTGAAGGCTTCCCCGGCGCTACGGTAGCCCAAGTGGGAAGCAGCGGCGATCAGATTTATATTCACGGCGTTGAGCATCAACTCGATGGACATCAGAATCAAGACCGCCGACCGCCGTGCTAGAACGCCGTACATCCCGATAACGAACAGGGCCGCGCTCAACAACTGGAAGTAAACTAGATCGACCAATTAGTTCCCTTCCTCGCTTTCCCGAGCGATGATAATCGCGCCGATAAGCGCCACCAGCAATACCAGCGACGCCACCTCAAAAGGTATGGCCCATCTGGTGAACAACGAATTGGCCAGATCGGTGAGAGCCGGGCTGTGAGGCTCGGTACCGACAGAGGCATTAGTCCAGAAGGATCCCGCCAGCACGGACAAAGTGGCTACTGCCGCCGCCGCCGCCAAAGGCCACTGGCGATTGTCGGTGATTCGGGGATATTCGGCAGTGCGGGTTAGCATGATTGCGAACAACAGTACGATGGTGATGGCCCCGCCGTAGATGAGCACTTGAACGATGGCCAAGAACTCGGCAAAGAGAATCAGGTAGATACCGGCCACTGCCAGCAAGGACAGAAGCAGCGCCAAGGAGGCATGGACAACGTTTCTAGTCGCCACCACACCCAGCCCTCCGCCGAGGGTTAACACCGCCAATGCTATGAACAAAATCAAGGACATACTTAGCTGAGCAACCCACCCATATAGGAATAATTAGACGCCGGTATTCTCATGCCAACACCCGGAGACATGCAAATAATAAGCCACCTGTACGGCGGCTCCGGTAAGGACCGGTGCTGATTGTAAACCGTTCAGCATGGCGCTAGACAACGGCTCAAGTATCTTCAAGAAGAAGCTTCCGGGGTTGCGGTCTCCCCAGATGAAGCCGCAGCCGCCTCGACAGCGGGTTTAGCCTCTGCCTCCGGCTTTGTCCGCTTGGACGGCGGGGTCCAGCCGGTCTCTCTCTGGTATTTGGACCCAATCTCCAGCAGGACGGGGAGATTTACCCGGTCGCCGTTGCGCTGGAAGGTGCTCATTTCGTGCTCGTGACTCATCACGATGGCGTCAAAGTTACACACATCGACGCAGATTCCGCACAGTATACACCGGTTGAGATTGATTTCGAAGGTATCGATAATTTTTCTACGGCTGCTTTTCCCCTCTTGTTGCAGGGGATTGTCCTTCATATTGGCAGACATGCACTGCGTCGGGCAATTGCGGATGCAAATCATGCAACCAGTGCAGTAGGGTTCGACCACATCACCATCCCAAGTCAGGGCAGGGAAACCCATGAACCGGTCCTGAACCGGAGTGGGAGCTTCAGTGTGCTTCCAGAGGACTCCTTGCTCCGGATATTGGCGGGTCACCGGACTTCGCAGTCCGTTCATGGTGGAGACCAGGGTCAACCAAAGACCTTTAATGCTATATATCATCGGCTATTCCTATGTGCCATCGTTCTACCCTTACTGTCCGGTCCGAGCTTCCAGGGCTTGGTACCTGGCGCGGACCTGTGCAGCCTGACTTGACGGTCCCGCAAAGCGCCGGTAGATCGAGTATCCCACCACCAATAATCCTGCCAGAGACATCAGCGTCAACGACCATTCGGGCCAGCCGTAGAACAGGTACACCGCAGTGATTACGATGGCATAGAAAGATAAGGGGACCATCACCTTCCAGGCAAAGGCCATCAACTGGTCGATACGCAGGCGTGGGAAGGTTCCTCTGATCCAGAAAATCACCATTATCACCAGGTACACTTTGGCCAGGAACCAGAGGATATCCCAATCTCCCGACAAGAAGGGACCGGACCATCCGCCCAGGAACAGTAGGACAGTCAGCGCAGCGACGGCAAAAGTGTTGATGTACTCCGCCAGGAAGAATACGGACCAGTGGGCGCCGCTGTATTCGATGAATGGGCCGCCCACAATCTCCGACTCGGCGAAATAGATGTCGAAGGGCGTTCTCCCGACTTCGGCCAGCCCGGCTATGAAGAAAATCACGAAACCCAGGGGCAATATCAATGCGTAGGGATACGAGGCCTGCTTCTCCACAATCTCGACCATGTTCAGAGTCCCAGCCAGCATACTGACGGCAATCACCACCATGATTATCGGTATCTCATAGCTGATTAACTGGGCCGCCGCCCGAAGACCGCCTATAGTGCCGTACTTGTTGGCGGACCCCCAGCCAGCCAATACCAATCCCAGAATCCCAACTACTGAGAAGGCGATGATGTAAAACAACCCTAGATCTTCCAGGTTGCTCAATACCAGATTCTCGGTGCCCGGTATCGTGACCCAAATCATGAACGCCGGCACCACTACTAGGATCGGCGCCACCCAAAATATGGCTTTCTCCGACGACGTGGGGATGATGTCTTCTTTGAGAATCAGCTTCAGTGCATCGGCTATGGGTTGCATCAAACCCATGGGTCCGGTTCGAGTGGGGCCCAGACGGCGTTGCAACCGGCCCAGCAGCTTCCTCTCCAACCACGTCAGGGACAAGACCACCACGGAAAGGGCGGTGAACATAGCCAACAATCCGGCTACGATCCATATGAACGTAAACAGATCCATGGCCAGGAGGGGAATCGGCATGCTCACCGGTCTACCTCACCCAGCACGATATCCAGAGAGCCTAGCACCACCACCGTATCGGCGATCCAGGTGTTTTTCAACATATGTTTGATGGCTGACAGATTGCAGAATGACGGCGGACGAACCTTTAGTCGATAGGGTTTATCGGTGCCGTCGCTGACGAGATAAACCCCTAATTCTCCCCGGGGGTTCTCCGCTCTAAAGTAGACTTGTCCCTCCGGAGGACGGGCCAATCGTTTTCCCAAAGAGGACGTGACATTGCCCTTGGGCATCCCGGCCAGGGCCTGTTCCAAGATTTTCATGGACTCGTACATCTCTCGAACCCGTACGTAGTGTCGGTCCCAACAGTCGCCATCCAATCCGACGGGCACGTTGAAGTCGAACCGGTCATATATCGAATAAGGGTCAGCCTTGCGAAGGTCGTAGTCGACACCGCAGGCTCGCAGGCAAGGACCGGTTAATCCGAAATCCAGAGCGTCTTCCACGGATATAGCCGCCACCCCTTTGAGCCGTGCCAGGAATATCTCATTGAAGGTCAGAAGATGGTCGGCCTCTTCGATGTCCGCTTGCAACAGGGGCATCAACTCCCCAATCATTTCCTCGAAGTTATCAGGAAGGTCGTCCTTTAGGCCTCCGATCCTGAAGTAGTTGTGCATCATGCGGGCGCCGGAGACGGCCTCGAAGACGGCTTGGACTCGCTCCCGCCCCCGGAAGCAAATCATGGAAGGAGTCATAGCCCCGGCATCCAGTCCCATGGTCGCCACGAAGAGCAGATGGCTGGCTATGCGGTTCAACTCGCACAGGATAACCCGCACGTACTCCGCTCGCTCAGGTACTTCAAGACCCATCAACTTTTCCACGGCGGCGCAATAAACCAATTCATTGTTGAAATTGGCGAGGTAATCCATGCGGTCGAACAGGGTAATTACCTGATGGTATTGCTCACCCTCACACAGCTTCTCCGAACCACGGTGCAGGTAGCCGATGTAGGGCTCCACATCCGTGACCTTCTCCCCATCAACCCACAGCACCATGCGGAACACCCCGTGGGTAGACGGGTGCTGCGGACCCATGTTGAGCAGCATCTCCACAGGTTCGCCGCGGGCAGCCATCTCAGTTGAGATATCCGCCATCACTTAACCCTTTGTCCGTCTTCAGTTTCCAAGCATTCCTCTGTTAGTCAAAATCCGTGATCCGCGCGAAACCACGCTTCGAAGCTCTCCTCCCTTTATAAAGGAGGGTCAGGGGGGATTTCCGGCACAAGGCCCAGAAGCCCTTCCATCAACCCCGTCTCACTGTCCAACATAAGTATCTTAGGTTCATGGGCCGGAGTCACGGCGTTGCTGACCCAACGGTCTCCATCGTCGTAGAACCCTGCCTCAATCAGTACATCCTCTAGGATTCCCAGCCAGTCGCAGTCCTCAAGGTAGGACCTAACTTCNGTCTGCAAAGCCTCCTTNGCTTCTTCCGGCGTATCGCCNAACCCCAACANAATCAGCTCAGGGCAGTACGCCTGATGGGTCTTGCCGGACTGCGACTCTTCTACCTGATAAACTACGCGATCCCCAGGCGAGCCGTTTTCCTCATCGTATTCCCCNTCGTATTCCAAAGAACACCACTCCGATGCGATCGCTCACTCCGCCACGCCGGGCTCGTCCACAAACTCCAGTTGTAATTCGGTATCTTCGGCCACGTCCGGAAAGCCGGCGTCGGCCAAGAGTTCCTCCAAAGTATCGGTGCCGTCGTTCTCTTCGATCCAGGACCGCATCATTTGAATCAACTGGTCTTGCGCTTCCTCAAGAGACTCCCCATCGCATTCCAACGGGAGTTGATCCACCTTGGCGACAAAGTGATCGCTATCCCAACTTACCCGTGCCGTTAGCATCACTGATTCCATAGTCATCAGAACTCCTGGTAGTCGTTGAAGGGATACTCTTTCCGGCCTGGGTACCCTTCAAAACCGTCATACAACAATAGGGGAGCCAGGTCAGGATGGCCCTCGAAGTGAACACCGAATAGATCGTGGGCCTCCCGTTCGTACCAATCNGCGGCGCGCCAGACCGAGGTTACCGAGGGCAAAGCGGGTGTTTCGTAGGGCACATCCGTCTTGATGACCGCAGTTCGGTCCGGGTCCAAACAGTGAAGGATATACACCATCTGAAAATACTCTTGGTAGTCCACGCAAGCTATCAGGGACAGTTGGACCATACCAAGCCTGGGGTCGTCCTTGGCCAAACGGCACACCCGCTCGATTTCTCCGGACTTTACGGTAACCTGGGGGAGATTGTCTAGGGTTCCGGGCTGGGGGTCGAAATCGCTAAATACGTCCTTGAGGACTTCCAAGAGGTCCAGATTAGCTNGGGTCAGGCTGGTGATAGCCTCGTCAACAGACTCAANCTCTTCGGNANCCTGAGNGGCTTCGGGGTTGTTACTTTCCACCACTGCTCTTGGCGTCCTGCATTATTTTTTCCTGAAGCTTGAGAATGCCGTAGAGCAGCGCTTCCGGCCGTGGCGGACAACCGGGCACGTAAACATCCACCGGAATGATGTGGTCGACACCCATCACCACCGAATAGGACCGGTAGTAGGGGCCGCCGTTGGTGGCGCAACTGCCCATGGCGATGACCCATTTGGGTTCGGGCATNTGTTCGTAAAGGAGCCGGATGGGCTCGGCCATCTTCTTAACAACCGTGCCCGCNACTATCATCACGTCCGATTGGCGGGGAGACGGCCAGGTAACCACCCCAAAACGGTCAAAGTCGTAGTGGGCCATGTAGGTGGACATCATCTCGATGGCGCAACAGGCTAGACCGAAGGTAAGCGCCCANAATGAAGACTTNCGGGCCATCCCGAACAGTTGGTCCGTCGTCGTTGTTATAACNCCGGGCACCCTGCCGGANGTGGCTTGGTCATAGAGGCTAGCGCCGGGACGATTGCCCGCGCCAAGAGTTATTTCCTCCATTCAAGCACCCCCTTTCGCCATGCGTAAACTATGGCAAAGAATAGAATNCCCAGGAACATTATCATGGCGTAGAACGGTATCACGTTGCCATGTACAACTTTCTGCTCCATGAAGATGACGGCCCATGGGAATAGAAAGACAGCCTCAACATCAAAAATCAAGAACAAGATGGCGAAGATATAAAAGCGTACATTGATGTTGGACCAAGCATAATTCGTGACTGGTATACCGCATTCGTAGGTGGTAAGTTTAACCTCNGAGCGCCTTCTGGACGACAGGACTTGNGAAGCAGTAAACATGCCGATAATGGCTACTGCNGCCACCAATGCAGATAGGGCGACGGCCGTCCAGTTTTCAGCGAACAGACCGGGGTTAAAAGCTTGTAGATTAAGACCAGCGGTAAACAGCATAGTTTAGCGTTGGAGAATACTCTGCAAANAANGTCTAGAGGCACGCCTGCCAAGCGCCAATAATATATCATTGGCTATGGGGAGTGTCAATTCAGCAGGACCTCTTTTCAAACTGGGAAAGGAATGTTTTCAAGGTCTTCAAGACTCTGCCCGCAAGGCGGTGGATGAGATGTCAATGCGGAATCGAGACTCGGGTATCTCTTGGAACAATGGTCTGAACCCCTCGGGAATCTCCACGTTGTCCAGTGTATGAAATGTGCCGTCAGCCTCTCGGCCCGCCACCAGAAAGCGGCAACCGGAGGCCCACATCTCGGCCAGAGCGGTTAGCATGGCCGAACTCTCNCCTCCGTAGTATCTGGGGGCCACCAGCCGGACCGCCGTGTCCCACCCAATCACAAAGGCAGCACCGGGGAACAGGTCCGCTTTCTTACGAAAGGTCTCCGCTCTGGTAAGCACAACTCTGGCATTGCCCAAGAACTGAGTCAACCGCCGCTCAACCTCTTCCTTGGCCAAAGGGGGTTTATCCACGTTCAACACCGATATCTCGTAGCACACTTCCTTGCCCAGCATATCCCCAGCGGCGCGAGCCAACTCCCGGTGTCCATCATGGACGGGACTGAAAGAGCCCGGCAACAACGCGCCGTCGAAGGCTGCGTCAACCGACATCGCCCCGTCAGTTTCCACCAAGACGCTGTCCACTTCTCCGGACAGAAGGCGCGACAGGGCATCGCCGTGGTCACTCCCACCGGTTACCAACTCATCCTCTGGGACCAGTCCCAGTGCAACATCTTCTTCCAGCCCGCTGGCGGTGGACAAGGCTTGTAGCAACAGCCAACTGACCACCCCTTCCTCACCAGCCCGGTCACGGCGTCCCTTGTCGAATCGCAGAGAATAGGTTGCCGAGCCAGTCTCGGTCCACGTGGCGATGCAACAGCGGTGTTCGCCGCGCTTGGGACGGTCGGTGGCTATGGTGGCGGTGCAACCTAAGCCCACCACCGGTATGGGGTTCTCTCGCAGGAGCAACGCCCGTTTGTAAGCGGCTCTAGCCATGTCCGTAGCGGTTTCCACCGATACATATTGGGACGGCTCCTTGCCGATAAAATCAACCATCGATAGCGAACCGTAGGGAACCACGACCTCCAGAAGGGAGCGGGAAGCCCCGGCCACGCCCAAGAGCCAGGCAACTGCCTCGCTACCGGCGCCGGCCACTGCCAGCACCGCTTGGGGTTGGGAGTCGTGAATCTTTTGCACCAATTCCCGGAAGTCGCTCATAGATCAGTCCGAATCAAGATTCTTGCCCGGTAGGCAGCCACGGCTTGAGATCAATGTTGGGCATGCGTTGCTTTGAGACCTCGATCTCACCGGTGATTTTCCGGTCCCATTCCTCGTTCCATTCAGCGGGAATCTCCCGGCGGGCGTCCCGCCAGTATAACGGCTCGGCTTGCGTGAGGGTTTCCCCTTCCAAAACATCCGCCAGGAAGCAGGTCATGTCGCCGCCGTCCATGGCGTTGACGACCCGGCAGTCTAGGAAACCCCAGCAGTCGTCCAAAATCGGGCTTCCAGTCTCTCTAAACACGTGGCCGACATCCGACAACTTGTCGGTATCCCTACCCGAAACCAGGCCAAAGTCTTTGATTAATTGAAGTTGATCCCGGCGGATGAAATTCAGGGCGAAGGACCCGCTGTTGTAAATCAGGTCGTGACTATAGTTGTTCTTGTATATCTGCAGCAAGACACGGGGCATATCCGGAACGATGGAAGCCGCTGCAATCGCCACCGCTATCTGGGCGTTGGACTTGCCTTGCCAGTTGCTGGTGACGGCCGCGATGGGGGACCACAAGCGCCCCATGATAGGCGCGATCCGGGCATACTCCATGTCGTGCTCGCAAAAGGTGTAAGGGTTGGTGGCAACGGGTTCGGCGGCGTTAGAATCATTCACGCCACCAACCCCCTAAAACAGGCAACCCGAGTGTAGCATCGCAGCCTTATGGTGAACAGTGCATCTGCACCGAGCCGGCTGCCTGACAGAGAGTTGGTTAGGGGGCGTCATCCAAGCCAGCATAAATCTGAGTATCGGGATGGAAAACGGTACCATCCGAACCAATAGGAAGCCCGGCTGGGGAGCCGTAGTAATCGTTGACGCGGGTCTTCAAGCAGGACCAGCGCATCTTCCTCAACCCGCCACCGCCGGTCATTCAGATCGGTCAAGATGAGACTCCCGTCCTCAGGCCCGGTCAGCAGCAGCGAGAACTCATGAGTTTTTCTTTGATAAGCCCTAGCGCCGACTCCCCGATCTGTGGCAACGACAACCAAATCCTGGCCACCCAAAGTGTCGTTAACCACCAGCCGCCGGGACAACAACTCCAAAGGGTATGCGATGGACTTCCCGTTCAAGGTCAACCCTAGGACTTGAGATTTAGTCTCCAGAACATCGGCGCGTTCGGGAACGGGGAATATTGTCACCGGAGTGTTTCGGTAGCGGAAATATATCGATTGCAGGTCATCTTCCGGCGAATAGCTGGTGATTGGATACACCCCGGTTTTTATGTCCAGGACGGTGGTGTCTGGATGGATCGCCAACCAGTCTATCCAGGTGGTGAGGGTGACTGGAATCAGATCAAGCTTCGTGCCGCTGTCCGCCAAATGACCCACAACCGGCTCGCCCAAGAACTGATGCCACAAGGATTTGGTGCCCCGGTCGTACATCAGCTTGTTGCTGTGATATAGCATGCCCGACGTACCAAAGCTCAAGACTTTTCCATTTATCTTTGTGGAATACACGATTCCAGAACCGCAGAGAGTTCAATAGGCCAGAGCGATCGGCTCGCCGCCCAGAACGTCGTTTGCCATCTCGTGGGGGGTTAAGATCCGCAGAGGATAGGCCCGGTGTTCCCCGTTTATGGAAATACCAAATACCCGGTCAGTGGGATTCATGTACCAAGCATCCTGAGGGGTCACCGCAGGCGGGTTAATCAGATCCGGTATCCCGTCTTTGGGCACCCCTCCCCAAACCGCCNCCTCCAATCGTATCCTGGTCTTCACGCCTTCGTAGAAGAAGGCTCCCATTTCCGGGTCGATGTGGGCTAGGAACCGTCCCTTCCATGCGGCGTAGCCTTGGGGTGGCTCAATCTCAGGGTGGCTCCCCAGCCACTCGCTCCATAACTTCCATTCGTCCTGCTCATCAATGTCCGGTTGTTCTTCACTGCCAACAAGCTGTTCAAGGTAGGAACTCAGGGTGGTGCGCCCTTCGTAATAAAGCTGCATCCTCAGAAAATCTATCAGGACCGGCGCGTAAGCGATGTCACCGGAATCCACCATCTGCCCCGCCACCTGGTCCAGGTTAACCGGTACCCGCCCGAATCTGGACACTCCGGAGTCGTCGCCCAGGCGGTTGAAATGGGGTAAGGAATCCAGGGCGGCGGCCATCAGGGCATCGTAGGCGAGATTTCCAGGATTGGAGAGCTTCGGGCCGACGGTAGGTGGCAGCGGTTGACTGGCATCAATAACACGCAGTCCGTCACTTGCTACTAAGAAAGTGGGTGTCAACGTCGGCGATTCTTGGACTTGGGCAGGTCGCACTGAAGGGAGGATAGAGCCGGTTCAGGCGGCGGGACATCGACGATTGGTGACGCCGGAGAGCTACAGGCCAAGCCGACGGCCAAGGACAGAGTTACCGACAAGATTCCTCCGAGCTTTATACCAATCTTCGTCGAAGCACGGTCTTCTGGGTTTGTTGCTAACATTCGCACCCTCGATCCCAAATCACCCATAAGTTATGAACAAAGCGTCAGTTGCGGTCTAGGAATGGTCAGGGGGAGTTAGCGGGGCTGATTGGCGGCGAATTCTGCCTGGAGTGGTGGTCGGCCCTCATATATATAACGAAGGAACCCGGCTCATGGTTTCATCATCAAACTGTCAATGAGCTTGCCCCCGAGACTGGCAGGAAACTCGGAAGAAGTCTGTTCGTCATGACGCAGGGATAGGAGCGGTCGAACCCTACCAGTTGGGAGACTGGTCTTCGGAACTGTTATTGGTCAGGCGCAGTTGATTGATTCCATCGGATCCCATCACGAAGATTTCTCCTTCTCCGTATAGATGGGATACAAAAGCGATACGTTTGCCGTCCCGGGACCAGACCGGCGTCAGGTCTTCCACCTCATTATTGGTCAACCGGACCTGCTTGGACCCATCGCCGCGCATGGTGTAAACCTCGGAATTACCATCCCGGGAGGAAACGAAGACGATGGACTTGCTGTCGGGAGACCAAGAAGCCGTCCGGTCCGAAACGTCGTTCTGGGTCAAACGAGTCAACTCGGGTTCATCTTGCCAGGTCCTTCTCTTCAGCTTACTAAGGGTGTAAATCTCTTCCTCGCCACCCTCTCCCCGAACGAAAACGATGCGTTGACCGTCGGGGGAAAAGAGGGGCGAATAATCAAGACCAGTCGTCAAACGGACCAGGTTCACACCGTCAGGGTTGCGCACCCAAAGACCCCGTTCTTCCTCGCCGCCCAAAACATTGAAGACCAGCCACACACCGTCCGGGGACCAATCTCCCAGGAATTCCTCGCTGGAGTTGGATGTGATACGAGTGGGACTGCTCCCATCGGCGTTCATCAGATACACCTCTGGTTGGCCGTCACGATGGGATATGAAGGCCAGCCGCTCGCCATCGGGCGACCACCTGGGTGAAAGGTCATCGCCCTCTTCGTGAGTCAACCGGATCAATGTTTCGGCCTTCCGGTCCACCACATTGATTTCCAAGTCTCCGGATTCGTCGGACAGAAACGCTATCTGCTTTCCATCTGGAGACAACCGGGGGCCATAATCGGCGCTGCCGTTGTTGGTCAAAGAGACGCTTTCACCGGATTTCGCGTCAAGCAGAAGCACTTCCGTGTCTCCATCGACCGAAGATACGTACACAATCGCGTTGGAAGAAGAGGAGAAGCAAGCAAGTCCCATAACCAGCATTAATGAGGCTGAGATCGACCCGATGAGACGGGATAAGTGAGGCATTTTCATTCCATATCCCCAAGTGGCTTGAGGTGGGCACGAAGGCCGCCGCCCCATACNCACATCTACCCTACTCTGGATTATACCCAATCGCCACTCTACGTTAGCTAGCCGCAAAACACCCGGTTTGACGAAAAGCCCGAACAGCGAACATTCGCCCATCAGGCAGATTCCGATAACCACCTCCGCAAATCTCTTGACAGGGGTGACAGGGTCTTTTAGCATCACGGAAACCGGCGAAGCTAGCGAAACGTGATTCGCTCGACCGCCTATGGAGGAACTATATGAAGATATTAATCGGAGCCAATCTGATCGACGGTAAGGGCGGGCCGGTTGTTAATGACGCAGCGGTGCTGATCAACGGCGAAAGAATCGTATCCGCCGGACCCCGTGCCGCCGCCACATGGCCGGAGGGAACCGAGGTTATAGACGTAACCGGGCTGACCATCATGCCCGGACTCATCGACTGCCACGACCACCTGGCTTCCAAAAGCTACGATATGGCCAGCCGCTGGGGTCTCACCGAGCCTACGTCCCTCGGCTATCTGCGAACGGCCAAATCCCTGGAAGAAACGTTGCTCGCCGGATACACCTGCGTCCGGGAAGCCGGCGGCTTGGATGTCGGATTCAAACAAGCGGTTGAAGAAGGACTGATACCCGGACCCCGCTTGGTTCTGACGGTGGGGATACTTTCCCCCACCGGCGGCCTGGCCGACAAGCCCAGTCCCTCCGGACACTGCAATCCATTCCACGTGGACGCCCTGATTCCCGTGGGAGTGGCCGACGGCCCCGACGGCGTCCGGGCCAAGGTGCGGGAGATGGCCAGGGTTGGGGCTGACCAGATAAAGTTCGCCACCACCGGCGGGGCCAGTTCCCGCCCCGGCCACGGCACCATGGACATTGAATTTGGCAATGACGAAGTCAAGGCCCTTATCGAAGAGTCAACGGCATTGGGCCGCGCCACCATGTGTCACGCCGTGGGCGGACCCGGACTACGAATGGCCATCGAAGCCGGAGCTGGCTCCATCGAGCACGGTTGCTACCTGGCCGATGACCCAGATCTGTTAAAGATGATGGCAGACCAAGGGACCTTCTTCGTCCCCACCTTCGAAGTATACGAATTTCACGGAACCGTCAGCGCGCCGCATATGATCGCAAGGTCCTTGGCCCTGATGGATGTACACCGGGAGAGCCTGCACAAGGCCATGGAGGCCGGGGTCCGGGTGGTCGCTGGCACCGACGCCGGGGGATTCGTTCACGGAGACAACGCCCGTGAAGTTGAGATTCTAGTTGAACGGGGCATGACCGGCATGCAAGCCATCCAGGCCGCCACCGGCCTAGCCGCCGAGTGCGCCGGTTTGCAGAAAGACATCGGAACGCTGGAATCGGGCAAGTTCGCGGACCTGCTTGTGCTGGAAGGAGATCCCTCGAAAGACATCTCCATATTGCGGAACCGGGACAAGATAAAGATGGTGATGAAGGGTGGAGACGCCTTCGTCGACAAGCTACCGGCAGCAACGGGTTCACCCCAACCGGTAGGCTAATCGCTGAGCGGTTCAGCTATGTTCCCGTGGACGCGCATACTGGGCCGCTTTGCACTAGCGGCAAACTCGGAACCCGCATCAGGGAATAACCGCGTCACCCCGGCGCGGGACGGAATGACAGGGTTTAGCATTAACCCCCATCGCCATTCCCGTGCAGACGGGAATCCAGTTAGCGGGATGGAAGGTCCGCGCCTTTTAGCAGCGAGGCATCTCTGGATTCCGTCCTTCGCCGGAATGACGGATGCATAGCCACGAGACCGCTAAGATAATGGAGCAGGGTTAGGGCTTCCTGTATCATGACGGCATGATTTTCAAAGTCCTAACTCTTTTTCCTGATGTTTTCCAAGGACCNTTGGAATCCAGCATGGTNGGCCTGGCCACNCAACGAGGGCTGGTTTCCATCCAGGTTACCGACATCCGGTCGTACGCTCACGATCCTCACCACACCGCCGACGACTACCAGTTCGGCGGCGGTCCCGGCATGGTCCTCAAGCCAGACCTCATCTTCGAAGCGGTGGATGACCTTCTATCCTCCCATTCCGACGAAGAACGATCTACTATTCCCATCATCATGACGTCGCCCCAGGGAGAAATCCTGACCCAGGCCATCGCCCAAGAGCTTTCCTTGNTACCGGAAATCATGATTATCTGCGGCCACTACGCCGGTGTNGACGAAAGGGTACGCCGTCATCTGGTCAATCGGGAAATCAGCATCGGCGACTACGTGCTGACCGGGGGAGAGATTCCGGCTATGGTGCTGATCGACTCCGTAACCCGGCTGATTCCCGGTGTCGTCGGCTCCCATGAGAATATAGAAGAAGACTCCATCACCTCCGGCCTGCTCCAACACCCCCTGTACACCCGGCCAGCGGAATTTCGGGGGATGGCCGCTCCCGACATTTTGCGCTCCGGCCACCATGCCGAGATACTCAAATGGCGCCGCCGGGAGTCCCTCCGCCACACACTAGACCGTCGGCCCGACCTCCTAGAAACCGCCGAGTTAGACAAAACCGACCTAACGTACCTCAGCACCCTAGGCTACACCAGACCGGAAACATCCAACCAATAACCATGCCAATCATTACCCATCCAAAGACAACTCCCACCCCGCCAACAATCTCAGCGAAGGCACCCGTCNCCCTAAGGGAGAGGGGCCGNGGATGAGGGACTAACCATGTCAAAATCAGAGTTCAAATTCCAAATACCCCTGCGGGTCCGCTGGATGGAGTGCGACCGCCAAGGCATCGTCTTCAACGGNGCTTACATGGACTACCTGGAAGTGGGCCAAGCTGAGTACTTCAGAAACCTGGGCTTCAGCATNTATAAGATCGCCCAACAGGGTTACTTCGATAGCGCAGTGGTCAAAGTAGAGATCGAGTACAAGGCCCCCGCTAGGGTGGACGACATGCTGGACACACACGTACGCGTCTCCCACATCGGCAACACCAGCTTGATTTTGAACATAGAGATATACNCCCAGGACTCGGAGACCCTACTGACAACCATCATGTCCGTCTACGTCGGCTACCACGCCGATACCGGCGCCACTTGGCCCGTACCAGATGAGATGCGAGAGTTGATTAACCATTTCGAAGAAACCGGAGAAGTCCTCCCACTTGAACAGTTTCCCAATCTGGCAGCGGCGGCNCGATAGCTATCAGCGGTCAGCAATCAGCCGTCAGGGGCCGGTCCAAAAAACAGACTCCCGCCCATTGACGATAACCGTCATCACCGATAGACTTAGCTGGCAGCGAGACCAGCCGGTATAGCTGATTGTTGACGGCTGATCGCCCAGAGTTTCCAAGCATTATGGCTCGATTATTCGATCTTCATATCCACACCACCAAGGGCAGCAGCGATAGTAATCTTTCCCCCGAAGATCTGATTCTGGAAGCCGACCGTATGGGCCTGCGAGGTCTATGCCTCACCGAACACAGCGGCCCCTGGGATCTTCATGAATTCCGCCGATTCGCCGACCTTCACAACGTCGTATTGATCCGGGCGATGGAAGTGGAAACCGACATGGGACACGTGCTGGCCTTCGGGATGGACGAATACCAACCTGGATTCCACAAAGTGGAGACGCTGAGCAAGGCCGCCAAGGCCGCCGGTGGCTTCATCGTAACGGCCCATCCCTTCAGAGCAGTCTTCAGTAGGCCCACATTCAACCGCCCGTTGCTATACAAAGCGGTGAACGACGAGCTTCCTGTGGAGCCGGAAGACGCCATGAACCACCCGATATTCAAGCTGGTTAACGCCGTGGAAGTCGCCAACGGTGGTACCGCTGATGAGGAAAACGACTTTGCCATGAAGGTGGCCGGGGTTCTAAATATGCCCGTAACCGGGGGCAGCGACGCCCATTCGACTCACGGCATCGGACGCTTCGTAACGGCATTCCGCGATGAAATCAACAACCAAGAGGAATTCCTGGCGGCGCTTCATGCCGGAAGCTTCCATCCCGCAGTGGGGCTTCGCACCGGAGAACTTCGGCCCTATACGGTTTAAGGTTTACCTGGGATAATCACCTTCTCAGCGAACCGCATGGTTTGGGTACCGCGGTTTTAACTCGGTGGGAGAGACTAACTCAAAGAACAGTTCGTCTCGCGATGTAGGGGGGACCGGGAGGACCGGCAAATATGTCATTACTTTCTCAGACTACTTCACCTTTTGAGCAGATCTGCGTCGCGCTGGATCTGGAAACCACCGGCTTGGACGAGAACCGAGACACCATCATTGAGGTCGGCGCAGTCAAGTTCCAGGGCGAAGAGATAATCGACACCTTCCAGACCTTCGTCAATCCGGGCCGGAACATACCCGAGTTCATCCAGCGCCTGACCAACATCTCTCCCAGCCAGGTTGCCCGCGCCCCCTTCTTCGGCGCCATCGCCGCTGAGGTGGAGGAGTTTGTAGGCGAACACCCGGTAGTGGGCCACAACATCGGTTTCGACCTGAGATTCCTCGCTTCCCACGGGTTGAGCATCAACAATCCCACGTACGACACCTGGGACCTGGCGTCCATGTTGCTCCCCAACACGATGCAGTACTCCCTGGGATTTCTCACCACCCATCTGAACGTCTCCCACATCAAGCCCCACCGGGCCTTGGACGACGCCAAAGCAACCCAGGGCGTTTTTGTCGCCTTGCTACGCCGGGCCGCCGAGATGGATCCCGGACTTGTGTCCTACATCGTCGGCCTTGCCACCCGCAGCCGGTGGTCCATCGCTCCCCTTTTGATGGGGCTGGATAACGATATCTCATCGACCACGCCATCATCCGTGGGGATGACCGGTCTGGACCTTGAGGCAATAGCCAACCGCTTGGGCCGCCCCGAGAAGCGTCAAGCCGACAGTAGGCTCAGCGGTATGGACGAGAATCGAATCGTCGAATTCCTGGGTCCTAAGGGTCCCTTCGCCCAAGCCTTCTCCGGGTTTGAGCACCGTCCGGAACAGGAAGAGATGCTTGCCAGCGTCACCAAGGCTATCTACCAAGGCCGCCACCTAGTGGTGGAAGGCGGCACCGGTGTCGGCAAGTCGATGGCCTACCTCCTCCCCGCGATCCTCTTTGCAGTGGCCCACGGCGGCCGGGTGGTGGTTTCCACCAACACCATCAACCTGCAAGAGCAACTGCTCATGAAGGACATCCCCGCAGTGGTCAAGATATTGGAAGGGGCTGGGCTGGTTGACGAGGGAGTGGTCCAAGCAGCTTCGTTGAAAGGCCGCGCCAACTACCTGTGCCTGAAACGCTGGAACTATCTGGCTCGGAGCGATAACCCCAGCGTCGACGACGCCAGGCTCCTGGGTAAGACTGGTGTGTGGCTTCAGAGCACTCTTACCG
>PANP01000067.1 GCA_002708395.1 Dehalococcoidia bacterium | reverse complement strand
ACGCTAGTCATATCGTTAATCCCTCACTCCTATCCAGGTGGTTTCTTTCTCAATCTTGCCGGTGTCGATGGCCTTTTGGGTGATGTCGACCATTTCGTTTACGTCATTGACGTGGACTTCACGCCCGCCCAATCCTGCGATGAAGTTCAGCATATGTGGACGCTTCTCCATGGGATAAAGGGCTGAACGGAGTTCAGTGAATAATACCCCGCCGAAGGACGGAGCTCCGTAGGAGTAGTCTCGGTCGACGACGCAGACGGCTTTGCACTTGGTCAGAATCTCCTGAAGTTCCTCGGTGGGGAAAGGACGGAAGAATTTGACTCTCAAGAAACCGACCTTCCTACCCTGTTCCTGGTACCGCCGAACGGCGACACGGACGGGCAATGCCAGGGTTCCCATACCGACGATGATTATCTCAGCGTCTTCTGTCATGTACTCTTCAACGAAGGGACTGGGGTCTCCCCGACCGAAGATTTCTTTGAATTCTTCGTAGGCTTGTTTGATTTTCGCAACGGACCGGTGCATGGCTTCGTCGGACTGCCGGCGCATCTCCATTAGCCAGTCCTCATTAACCTGAGGGGCGATGGTTATTGGGTTGTCCGGGTGAAGCTGGAGCTTGCCTCGGTCGTAGGGCGGCAGGAATTTGTCGACCTGCTCTCTGGTGGGTACGTTGACGATGGCTTGGGAGTGGGTCAGGAAGGACCCGTCGCAGCTCAGGGCCATGGGAAGGAAGACGTCGGGGTCTTCCGCCACTCGCCAGGCCAGCAGCGCTGTGTCCAATGCTTCCTGAGCCGTGGCGACCCAATAGAGCATCCAGCCCAAATCCCGAACGGCCAAAGCGTCGTTGTGTTCCACGCCGAAGGCGCCTGGATCGTCCAACGCCCGGTTGCCCACCATGGCTACTACGGGCAGCCGCAGACCGGCGGTTACCGTGATGGCTTCGAAGGCGTAGAACCAGCCCACGCCGCTGGAGCCGGTGAAGGTCCTAGCTCCAACTGAGGAAGCGTGCTTCACAATCTCGAATTGGGAGTGCTCGCTCTCGGCGACGATAAAGTCGAAGTCGAAAGAGCCGTCGGCCTTGAGCCGGGAGACGAACTGCATGACGGTGTCATAGGGCCGGATGGGATACGCGGTAATCACGTCCACATCGGCCAGAGCGCANGCCAAAGCGATAGCCTCACTGCCGCTGATGAGCTCTTCTGTTTCGGTTTGGAAAAGTTCGATTGCTGTACTAGTCATTACGCATCCTCCGACGCNGNGATGTCTTCGGCGTACCCNCCGATGTGATGGAANCCGTGGGTGCGAGATTCCGCTTTCTGCTTATCCACCAAGGCGGTCATCCANGTCTGGTAGGCAGGCTTGTCCTCCTGCCAGGCTTCATATTGGCTGCTGTTGTCGTTGAAGTCGGCCTCGCTGACCATGGTTACGCAGTCGGGAACCGGGCAGACTGCTTCGCATACGCCGCAGCCGCAACAGGATTCCATGTTGGCGTCGTACAGCCCGTCGGGCGTAACGTCGAAACAGGTGTCGGGACACTGCAGCCAGCAGAGTGTGCACTTGATGCAGGTCTCGAAGTTAATNACCGGCCGCATGGAGCGGGTGCTGAATTTCTTGAACACTTCGTTCCGGTCCGGCTGGAAGCCCTCATCGCCGCCGCGGAAGCCGCCACCCTTACCTTGGGCCCGGATGACCAGACCTTCTTCCATGGCCTGCCAGCCTAGGAGGTCGAAAGTGAAGGGGACTTCGGAACTGCCCTCGCCCGGTTCCACCTGCCGGGTGGTCGCGCCGTCATAGGCCCTGCGGGCAGAGGCAACCTTCGTCTCGTCGTTCCCCTGCTCTGCCATGGCCTGAGCCATTGAGTCAAAACTGAATAGCTGGGGGCAGACGTTGCAGAGGGTGCCGAGGATCCGGGCGTCGGTGTGGTCGTCTTTGTACACCCACAGGCCGGAGAAGCTCACCGTGCTCTTGCTGATAGACAAGCCAAAGGCGGTGTCCTTCTGGTGGATGTCTTCAATCAGAGAATCGGCATCCTGGCGGGAGGTTACAATCAACGTCCCGTTGGCTTTGGTTAGCTGGTTGATGGGTTGTAGACCGTACCAGGCCCAGGACTCGATGCCTTTGCACATGGTGTCGTCTACGTTGATGGTTACGTCAACCTCAGTGGGTTCGTAACGGGCTAGAGTTTCCTCCAGTTCCTCGGCATTGTCGGCCACCACTGCGAACTGTTTGGCCGGGATTCCGTTGCGCTCCGGAGAGTCTCCGTACCGGCCAAAGGCGGTACCGATCTTGCCCTCCTTCCGCGCGGCGAACACGATGGACCGCACGATGTTGCGGGCCAGGGTTCTTTGGAATATACCGCGGTAAATCACCTCCACGGCAACTGTGCTCATGACTGTTCCTCCATATTAGTGTGTTTTGTTTACTTCTGGTTTCGTGCTGTCAGCTATTAGCTTTCAGCGGTCAGCAACTTTCGTCTTTCCCCGTAACACATCTGAGCGAGGTATTTCAGGGAGATTGGCGCTATCGGCCTCCTGAGAGTTGATCGCTGATGGCCCTTTATTTGTTGGCTCATCGCTCGTCAGGTTCTCCGGTTCCACCGTCGTGAGGTGGTATTCCATCGCCCGGCGCGCCCCGGCGGCGTCTCCGCTGTGAATCATGCCCAGAATCTCCCGATGGGAAGCTAATGAGCGCTGAGGGCGTCCCGGCTCTTGGAGCGACTGGTTACGGGAACGCCGTAGTATATCCTCCACTGCGCTGACTACTTTAACCAGGGCCGAGTTGTGTGTGGCAGAGGCCATGGCGAAGTGAAACGCAGTGTCCGAGTCGACCCCGGTGCCTCCATCGGCAATCTCCTTGACCTGCTCCTCCAAGATACTCTCGAGTTCTGCCACTTCTTGCTTGTTGGCCCGCTGGGCCGCCAACGCAGCGATCTGTGGCTCTAACATGTGACGCATCTCAAATATGTGTTTGAGGGTGTCCGCTCCCGACGTAAGGGTCGATGCAAGCAGCGCCACCATTGACTCCAGGTTATCCGTGTTAATGAATGTTCCGGAACCTCGCTTGCTGATGACCAGGCCTTGAAGTTCCAGTGACCGGAGGGCTTCGCGTACCGAACTGCGGCTTACCTGAAGCTGATCCGCCAACACCCGCTCGGACGGTAGGCGCTCACCGGGTTTCAGCACTCCCTGCCTTATCAGAGAGCTGAATTCCTGTACGATATCTTCGTATAATCTGCGCCCTTTGGCCGCTTGATCTGTCATGCACTCCTGATTAAGTGGTCAGACCAATTTTAACAATGGGATTATACACCCACAGGCGTGAATGTCAAGAATCAAAGGGGGTCTGACTAGCACCGGCTGAGGATGAATCGTCAGGCGGATATCAGCTGAGCTCTTATATGGAAGTTAGCCTGGATAACCCTGAACAGGAATAGTATAATCGGTCTGCTTCAGGTCCACGGAAAGGGAATAAATCAGAGGGCTAGCCGACTTGGATGATGTAATTGTGGTGGGAGCCGGACCGGCGGGCAATAACACCGCCTTGGGGCTGGCAAGTGAAGGCTACTCCGTAACCGTGATCGACTCTCGGTACGAGATTGGCGACAAACTGTGCACCGGTCTTATCGGCCGGGAATGCGCCAACCGATTCCCGATAGACCCCTCGTTCATCTACCGCGAACCCAACTCCGCCCGTTTGGTAGCCCCCGGGGCCGGGACACTCTTCTTTGAAACAGCAAAGCCCCAGGCCTGCGTCGTCGACCGGGTCGCTTACGTGGCGTCCTTCGCTCAGAGAGCTAGGGAAGCCGGGGCAACTTACCTCTTGGGGCAGCGGGTCGAAAAGATTATCTCTCAAGAACATGGTGTCACGGTGATTACCGGTGAGGGAAGTCACCAAGCCCGAGCCGTGGTCCTAGCCACTGGATTCGGATCTCCCTTGGTCAAAAAAGCCGGACTGGGAACGGTGAGCGACTACGTTACCGGCGTTCAAGCGGTGGTTTCCACAGATGGAAAAGATGATGTTGAAGTCCATCTAGGAGGACACGTGGCGCCGGGTTTCTTCTCTTGGTTGGTTCCCACATCTCCGGGCCGGGCCTTGGTGGGTTTGCTATCCCGGAAGAAGGCCCAAACGCGGCTGACCGGGTTCATCCAGCAACTCCGGCAGGACGGGAAGATTAATGAGGTAGTTGATGAGACCGCCAAGTGGGGCATTCCTCTAAGGTCGTTGAAGCATACCTATCAAGACCGGATGTTGGTTGTCGGGGATGCGGCGGGTCAAGTTAAGCCAACCACCGGAGGCGGGATCTACTATTCCTTGCTGGCCAGCGAAGCTGCCTCCCAAGTATTGTCCGAGGCGTTGGCCGATGATGACCTTTCGTCGGGGAATCTCAGCCGGTATCAGTCCCGCTGGCGGGAGCTTTTGGCCGACGAGATGGAGGTGGGCTATTCAGCCCGCCGTCTATACGAATTCCTGTCTGATCAGCAGATTGGTTCGCTGGTGAAGCGAGCCGGCGCCAATGGCTTCAATAGCGAGTTGGTCGACGCCTCGGAAGGAACTTTCGACTGGCATAGCAAGATGATTGGACAGATTATGGGCAATCCGGGACTGGGAGGCGCACTGCGCATGATAAACCCGCTCCTGGCCCGCTTCGCTCACCACCCCGAAAATGGCTCAGCCCAACCTGAAGTTTCCTCAGCCTATCGCGACTAACCGGCTTTCGGTTCCCCTTTTCCTCCCCCCACTAGGTTTTCGGCCATTTTCGATACGGCCCCCGCACCGCTGCCGGTCTTTTATTGACATCCTGTTCCCATTGCTTGATTATGTTTTCGGGCGATGAATAATACACTGTATCGAGATTTATGATGCTGTTGTATCTGAACAGACCGAACAATCCGCTTTCGATGTTCAGAAGGCGCATCTTCCTGGCTGTCTTCGCAGCCATGATGCTGATGGGCTTGTTCGGGCCGTTGTTGGCGCAGGCTCAGGCTCCCCACATCCTGCTTCTGGACGTCAACGGCATCATTAACCCGGTTAAGCACCGGTATATCTCCAGAGCCCTAGATCAAGCAGTGGAAGACCGTAGCGTCATGGTGGTGATTGAGTTAGACACGCCGGGCGGTCTGCTTTCTTCCACCCGGGATATAGTCCAATTGCTGCTGGATTCTCCGGTGCCGGTGGCGGTCTACGTTTCTCCACAGGGCGCTAGGGCCGGGTCGGCTGGTACCTTTATAACTGCCGCCGCTAACTTCGCCGTGATGGCCCCTGGGACAAACATCGGCGCTGCGACCCCTGTCTCGTCCACCGGCGGGGACCTGGAGGAAACCCTGGCCAGTAAGATCGAGAACGACGCCGCAGCCCTGATTCGCAGTATCGCTCAAGAGCGAGGCCGTAATGAGGACAAACTGGAGGAGACGGTGCGGAAAGCGGCGTCTTTCACCGCCAAGGAAGCGGTGGAGTTCAACATGGTTGATTTCATCGCCGAGGATCTTGACGACCTGCTGGCCCAGGTAGATGGGCTGGAGGTGGAAACCTCAGCTGGCACTAGGACGCTGGACACACTTGATATCGAGCCGCGGCGATTCGGCAAGAATATTCTGGAGTTGTTCCTGGAGGTAATCTCCGACCCCAACGTCTCATTCATCCTGCTGACTCTGGGCGGTCTGGGCCTGGTTATAGAGTTGTTCAACCCCGGCCTCATCGCACCGGGCGTAGTCGGGACCATCTGCCTGCTTCTGGCGTTCCTGGCAGCGGGAAACCTGCCGGTGAACTGGGCTGGAGTGGTCTTTGTCCTCTTGGCGGTGGTGTTGGCGATCATTGAAACCCAGGTCCTTGGTTTCGGGATACTTGGCGTCGGATCCATCATCAGCTTCGTGTTGGGCGGACTCCTACTCTTCAGCCAATTCGGCGATAAGTCGCCGACATTGCCCGAGGTTTCGGTGAACTTGTGGCTTCTCGGAGGGATGGCTGCCATCCTTGGTCTGGTCCTGCTTTACGTCGTAAGAACCATCTACCGGTCCCGGATGGCAACGCCCGAATCAACAGGCCCGGCGTTGTTGGGCGCATCGGGCGTTGTGGCGATCGACTTGGCCCCGCGCGGCCGGGTGCGGTTCGGTGATGAAACATGGACAGCGGTAAGCCAAGATGGTACCGTTGTCCCCCAAGGCGAACCTGTCATGGTCACCAAGGTTGATGGCCTGATTCTGACAGTTTCAACGCCAGATGATACGAATAACTAAAAGCTTCCCCATTTAGGAGGTAATCATGGCCTCAGGAATAGTGGTTGTTAAACAGTATGAGCGACTGGTGATACTGAAGTGGGGCCGCCTGGAGTCGGTCGCCGAACCCGGGTTCAGGTTTCTGATTCCCGTCATATATACCGGACGCTTGGTGGACACCAGAGAGCAAGTAGACCGGGTGCCCACGCAAAAATACATCACCAAGGACAACGTCGTCGTGGATATGGACTTCGTCCTCTATTTCAAAGTGGTTGAGGAAGAAGCGGAAAAATCCGTTCTAAACGTCGCCGACCACCGTGCCGCCGTACGGGCGTTGGCGGTTGCCGAACTGAGGTCGATCATCGGAAACATCACCCTGGCCGAGGCCCTGGCCGAAAGGGAACGGATACAGAACGAACTCCAGATATCTCTTGATGAGAATACTGGGCGCTGGGGAGTGAAAGTCCAAGGAGTAGCGGTCAACGAGATCGACCCTCCTCAGGGAGTGAAAGCGGCGATGGAGCGGGAGAAGTCTGCCGAGGCCATCAAAACCGCCGATATCACCGAGTCGGAAGGGCAACGTCAGTCTCAGATCAACCGGGCCGAGGGTGAGAGACAGGCGGCGATTCTGGAAGCTGAGGGTGAGCGCCAAGCGGTGATTCTCCGGGCGGAGGGNGAACAGCAAGCCCAGCTGTTGCGGGCCCAGGGCTTCAGCTCGGCTCTGGATAATATCAACCAGGTCGCTAACACCGTGGACCCTAAAACCATGAGCCTGCAATACTTTGAAACCCTGAAGGGCCTGGGAGACAGCCCGTCAACAAAGTGGATCTTCCCCATGGAGTTCACCTCCATGCTGTCGGGATTCCTGGGTATGGGCAACTCGAATCAGCAAGACAATGGTGACGGAAACAGCTAAACCGGCTTATCCATCACCAGACTTGATTCTGCACTTCAGAGAAAGTCGAAGGCCGCACTATCCCATATGAAATGGGAGAAGCGCGGCCTTCTTGTTATTCGCCGCCGGGATCGGGTCAGTTGGATTCTGGCTGAATCATTCCCAGGTCGCCGTCGTCCCGCTGGTAAAGCAGGCTGTACTCGTTGGACTCGGTGTTCAAAAACATGAAGAAGCGATGCCCCAGCAGTTGCATCTGAAACGCTGCTTCATCCACTGTCATCGGGTTCATGTCGAATCTTTTGACCTTAACCAGTTTGCCGCCGCCTACAACTTCCGTTCCTCCGGAATTGGGGAATCGTCCTCGGCCTGTTGGTCCACCAGCGGAGCGACCTGCTTGGCCCTTTCGCTACGATAGGTCCGGCTCTTGTACCGCTCGATCCTCCGGTCCAAGACCCCGGCCACCAGATTGATCGCCTCTACAGCGTTGGCTGCCCGTTGTTCAGCCCGTAGCAGTGATCCGTCTACGTTCAACGTTACCTGGGCTACCATTCGGTCGCTTTGGGAGCGGGTGGCCTGGGAAGATAACTCCACGTTCACATTGGTTATGGCTGGGAGATGGCGGATGAGGTCGCCAAATTTACGTTCGATGTGTCCCCGGAGTTGTTGGTTTACGTCGACATTTTTTGCCTTTATGTTCAGTTCCAATACGCCGTACCTCCCGAACGGATTTGGGACAGATCACTGTCCCTTATTACCAGTGTAGGCACCGATTCGATACTAATACAAGGTGCCTAATTGGTACCCAAATGGGGGCCGATTGGCCTGTAAGCCAATGGGAACAATCGATGCCGAAGCATCAATCGTGACTTGGCGAGGCGGAAGGAGCCAGATGCGTTGGAGACAAAACCGCCCTCAGGCCAGGCCCAAGGGCGGTTTTGCTTTAGTTGCGTGTGACTAGCGAGGAAGGCGGGGGAGAACCAACCACCCCTCTTCATCGGTCCCCAGCATGTCGGTTTCCTGTTGGGAATGAAGCAAGGCGGTGTAGGCGTTGATGACTGCGTCGCAGGTGTTGCGGTCCAGTTCGTCCAGGTGCTTATCCAGGCCTTTCACCAGAGGTGTAAGGCTTTCCTTCATGAAGGGCAAACTAGTGGGGCTGCTCTTGGGAGGCACCTTGTCTCCGAAGAGAATGGTCTTGGTTGCGTGGGGGTAAACCTCAATCACCTTATGACCTTGTTCGGTCAATTTACGGCTGATGTCTATGCCCCGGTAAATCAATGTACGGATGATTGAGCGCTTATTGGTGAAGAAGCAGCTTATACCCATGCGGGAAAGCTCCAACTCGGCCTGACGGCCCTTCTTTTGAAGGGTTTCCGTCTGGCAGGAACAGGTCGTTTCCAAACAGCATAGCCCGGTAGGCAAACTCAGCGGTGCACCGATGGCAATCAGGCTTGGCTGGTGGGTTTGACCCATCTCAAAAAGCTCGCTGTCGTCGCTAAAGTTGGTGAGGAAAGACAGTTTTGCTTCGTCGTCCAGCGCTACTACCGAGCTGGGACGTTTTGGCGAGGCTCTGAGATCAACGCCGAAAATCATATCAAAACTCCGAAGGTGAGACCTGTTAATCATCGCGGTTCCCCGCAAGGAAACAGTTAAATACCTCACCGGATTCAATGGTTCTGCTTGGGGTGGCGGATGCTGGGAAAGCTACTCTTCTTTGCCGAAGAGAGAGCCNAGCAAACCGTCGGCCCCGTGGAATGACTCCAAAAAGTTGATGGCTGAAGAAAATGGCTCCGCGTCTTTAATGGCCACTTTCTCCAACGTAGCGATCAGGGTTGGGTTGCCCTCTACGAGGGCCTTTAACCTGCGTCCCACCTCCTCTTCCACCGCCTCCAAAAACTCCTGTTTCCGCCGCTGGGACCTTAGTTCTTCCAATTTCTTAGAGGATGCCAGATAATCTCGATGTTCTTGGACTTTAGCCCAAAGTTCTTCTATTCCTTCACCTGTGAGCGCCTGAGTCTGTAGTACCGGTGGATCCCAATCTCGATGGGAAGAATCCAACCCTAGATTTCCTCTTATGGCGGCCGCCATCTGGTTGGCCCCATCACGGTCCGACTTGTTCACCACGTAGATGTCGGCAATCTCCATGATGCCGGCTTTCAGGGTTTGGATCGCGTCTCCGGATTCCGGCATCATAGTTACCAGAATCGTGTCGGCAACCTCCATGATACCCAACTCCGACTGCCCGACGCCCACTGTTTCGACCAATACCACGTCTATCCCACCAGCGTCCAACAGCCTCACCACACCCTTCACTATTCTGGGAACCCCACCGGAGGATCCCCGGGTTGCCACACTACGTATGAAAACTCCGTCATCCAGGTAATGGCGCTGCATCCTGATGCGGTCCCCCAGAATAGCGCCGCCTGTGAACGGACTCGTCGGGTCCACCCCGATGATGCCGACCTTCAATCCTTCTTGCCGCAGCAATTGGGTGAGCCGATCGACCATCGTGCTCTTGCCAGCCCCCGGGGGACCGGTTATCCCCACCGTGTAGGCGCTGCCGGTGTGGGGGTCTATCGCCTTGAGCACTTGCGAGGCTTCCGGGTCGCCTCTTTCGAACTGGGAAATCACCCGGGACAATACCCGCCTGTCGCCGGCCAATAACCGCTCTGAGATTTCCGTCATCGGCAGCGATCCCGGCGGAGTCGTTGATGTGGCCAAGAATCCGGGGTCTTGGGGTCTGGGTGGACTCTAGCACCCTGCCCTAATGCCGTCAATAGAAAATATAAAGCTGGATAAGTATCTAAAATGCGTGGATAACTCAATTTGGGAGCGGACATTCGCTGGGCCTTATAGTTGGATGATAGATACTTTCCGTAAAGTACTTGATAGCTGTAAGCGTAACCGGTTGGGCTGCGCCGAGATGATATTCAAAACTAGGCCGATGGGACTTGAAAACTATCTCGAATCAGAATAATCCCGCAATGAAGGAGTTATTCCCTGGACCTGGGCTCGCTGGCCGAAAACTTCAGGAAACGAGAGGGTTAGTGACTATGGCCCTGGAAGCCAAACCCCTTCGCATCGGCAGNTATCAGTAACTCCGGCCGGTTACCCCATCTTCTAAGGAAGCGGCCGAAATTCTTTCGGCTTAGCTCGTCCCGCTGGTTATCGTNGAGTTCGGTCCACTGCCGGTGCTCGTGCCGGACAAATGGGAGGGAGCCATCCGAGACGATGCGGTAGCCCTTGTCCTTGAACTGGAAGCAGTAGTCGATGTCCAGGTTGCGGTAGAAGCGGAAGCACTCCCGCATCAGACCCACGGTGGATACGAGTTCCCGCCGGAAGGACATGCAGTAGGCCTGCATAGCGTCTGCTTCGCCTTCCTCTACTTCTTCATGGAAATGCTGTAGGTCGTCGGTGGACAGACCATAGGGACCGAAGATGCCGATGGTCTCTTCAGCCAATCGTTCACCAATGGGGCCCAGGATGTTGCCGACAATCTCCGTTGAGCCGTCCAGCATGATTATGTTTCGGCCTAAGCTTTGCTTGAGGGCAATGTTCTTCCCGGCGGCGTCGCCCACGTTATGATCGCAGTGAATCACTCTTAGGGTGTCGTGGGATGACTGGAACTCCTCCAACCATTCGGCGGTTCCGTCGGTGCAACCGTTGTCCACGACGATTATCTCGTTGGAGAAGTCTCCCGAGTACTTGAGCATGCTGCCCACGCAGCGCTCAACGTCACCGGGATGGCCATATGCGTTCAGAACGAAGGTGAAGTCGTACTTGGCTGGCTGATCCAGCAGCGATTCTACTTCACGGGATGACGACACTGAAGCCCAACGCTCCCGCTGTTGCTCCAAGGCTGTTTTGGGACGGATGCGGGCCTCTTCCAGGGTGTCTTCCAGCAGGAATCCCTGGGAAAGGATGTCGGCGCGCAGTGCATCGGCCGCCGAATAGTCGGCTTCCTGGCGCAGGCTGCCCCGCTGGCCAACAGAGGCGGCCACCGGTTCAGGCACCGCATATTCCACGGGCACTTCGTCCAGATCAAGACCGTAGATTTGGTCGTATTCCAACAAAAGGGCCAATTTGGCTTGTCCTGGTAGGTCGGAACGGACCATGTCCCAGGTCTGAGCCAACGCCGATGGCATGTCCAAGTCGTTCTCCACCGCCGCCCAGAATTTCTTGCGCCATTCTTCTACCTCGTCGGGAAGCTCGGCCAGCGGGGGCAATGACTTCCAGGTCCAGATGCGGTGGCGCAGGTTGGTCAGCGCCTTTTCCGCAGCTTTTAGCGAATTGAAAGTGAAGTTCATCCGGTGCCGGTATCTGATTGTCAGACAGAGGTACCGGAAGGACAGGGGGGCGAACCCCCGGGAGATTAACTCATCCAGAAGGAAAACGTTACCGGAAGACTTGGCCATCTTGGCGCCATCGGCGAGGAGGTGCTGGGCGTGGACCCAATATCGGACGTGTTGCTGGCCGAAAGCGGCCTCGCTCTGGGCAATCTCATCCTCGTGATGGGGGAAGATGTTGTCGACGCCACCGGTGTGGATGTCGAACTCTTTACCCAGATACTTCTCGGCCATGGCGGAGCATTCGATGTGCCAACCGGGAAATCCGTCGCCCCAAGGGCTGCCCCATTTAAGGTCACGGCCCGGTTCGGCGGCTTTCCAAAGAGTGAAGTCTCTGGGGTCTCGCTTCAGAGGGTCTGCCTCTGCCCGCACTCCCTCCAAGAGGTCCGCGCCGGTGTTGTTGGAGAGCTTGCCGTACTCCTCAAACTTGCCGACGTCATAATAGACGTTGCCGTTTCTTTCATAAGCGTAGCCGTTGGACATGAGTTTTTCGACGATGGAAACCATCTCGGTGATGTGCTCGGTTGCCCAAGGAAATACGTGAGCGTCCTTTATGTTTAGCCGGGCTTCGTCCCGGTGGAAGATGTCAGCGTAATACTTGGTGATGTCTTGAACCGTCCGGCCTTCAGCGATGGCGGCCAAAATCACTTTGTCGCCACCGGTTTCCACCAACTCCTGACGCATGTGTCCCACGTCGGTTATGTTCTTGACGTGATAGACCTCAAGGCCGTTAGCCTCAGCGATCCGGCGGATCCAGTCGGCCATCAAGTAGGTGCGTAGATTGCCGATATGGGCGTCCCGGTACACCGTGGGACCGCAGGTGTACATGCTGAGGAAACCTGGCTTGATGGGTTGGACTTCTTCGATCCGTTTGGTAAGGGTATTGTAGACGCTTAACAACCTGGACCCCCTTGGCGCTGGAACTATGGGCAGTTTACCACGTCACCGGGCTGGATTGCATCCGGGATTCATATCTGGAACGCTCTTCTTTAGGCACCGGCTTAACGCGAGGCACCCGCTTAACGTGGCGCAGTGGCAACCACTCCGGCCGACATCAAAGATTTAATCTCCGCTGCGCTATAGCCGGCCTCTTGGAGAATCTCCCTGGTGTCCGCTCCAAGCAAGGGTGCCGGAACTCCCAGCCTGACGGGCGTCTTGGACAGCCGGGGGGCTACGCCCACATGGTCCGCGCTGCCTCGGCCCGGATGGTCCCTGGTGACGACCAGTCCGGCTTCACGAACGTGGGAATCGTCCCGGAAGTCCGCAGGAGCGAGATTCTCGATGGCGCTCACATTCTTTGAGGCCAGCAGGTCGACCCACTCTTGAGTTGATTTGCTTGGAAAGATTCCGTTCAATCCGGCGGTCAATTCGGCATCGCTGTCCTTCCGGCCTTCGGCCGTGGCGAAACGAGAGTCGGACGCGAGGGACGCGAATTCCCGCAACGCAGTTAGTCCGTTCCAACTCCGTTCGTCATTGCAATGCAGGTACATCCAGCCGCTGGATGTGGGGTATAAGCGGGACAATGCTGAGTGGCCACGTACATCGAAGCCTTCCGGTTCGTCTCGTTGGAATCCTTCGTAGTCCAGGAAGTATGGGGATTGGAGCAGACCTGCCGTCAGAGCCAGCCCCGAGTCCACCGATTGGCCTTGGCCGGTACGGTTCTTCTCGTGCAGCGCCAAAGCCACGGCGTATGCGCCCAGCAGACCGGTGCCGTAGTCGTTCAGGGCGTATGGGAGGAGGGTAGGAGTGCCGTCCCTTCCGCCACGCCGAACCTGGATGCCGCTGGTGGCCTGAGCCAATTGCTCCCAACCGGCCCGCTGGCTCCAGGGTCCGTCGTACCCGAAGGCGTTGAGGGACGCATAAACGATGTCCGGGCGACGCTTCTTCACGTCCTCGTATCCCAAGCCAAGTCGATCGAACGCGCCGTTGCGGTGGTTCTCCACCACCACGTCGGCGGTCTCCACCAACTTCCAGAACACTTCCCGGCCACGGTCGCTTTTCAGATCCAGAAGGATGCTGCGCTTGCCCCGGTTAACGTCCAGCGAGCCACTGATGTCATAGGGCCTGGCCGGGTCGTCGATCTTTATAACGTCGGCGCCGAAGTCCCCCAAAGTGCGGCCACAAGTCGGCCCTGCCAGGACGATACAAAGGTCCAATACCCGAACCCCTTGTAGCGCCGCCAGGATGTCCTGTTGGCCGTTGGCTGGCGGCGCCGGTGCTGGCTTAGTTGCGGTCCTGAGTTCCGCCATGACTTGGTCGGTGTGCTCTCCCAATGTGGGAGCCCTGCCTTGGATGGCTCCGGGGGTGCCCCGTAATCTGACCTGCACGCCGGGCTGTTTCATCAGGCCGAGCTTGGCGTCGTCGACCTCAACCACCATCTTCGCTTCCACTGCATGTTCGTGAACAAGCCACTCGTCCACGGTCTTGCACACGGTGCAGGCGCCGCCTTCCGCGTTGATGGCGTCTTCCCACTCCTTGGCAGTTCGTTCCAAGAACAACTTTTTAAATCGCTCCANCCACATCTGGCCGGTTTCCGGGTCGACGTGCCTGCCGTATTCGGCGACGACCTCTTCGATCCACTCGGGGTGTCCCGCCGCTTGCAGGAATTGGCTGACGAACCGGGCGTACATCCCGTGGTTCTGTACCCACCGGCCATCGCTGCATTGGTACTGGCGGGCCATAATCATCCGTGGCATCTCGAACAGGTCTTCGGTCTCCATGTCGTGAAGCTGCACCAAGCGGCCGCCGATGGCCGGGAACATGGCGCTATGGAGGGGCACTTCGATGTATTGTCCTACCCCCGTTTGGTGGCGCGCTATTAGGGCCATGGCCACCGAGCCAGCGCCGAGAATGGCCGCAAAGGTGCTGGCCGCCGGTAAGGGTAAGAACAAAGGCTCGGTCGTGCCTTCTATCTGTTGATGGGCGCCNGTCACCGCACCGACTATCGGTTCCCATCCCTTGCGGTCCCGGTACGGGCTTTCCTCTCCGAATCCGGGTAAAGAGCAGTAGATCAAACCGGGGTTCGTCGCGGCCAATTGGCGGTATCCGATGCCCAATTTGCCTGCGGTTAATGGACGAAAGTTCTCTATCACTACGTCCGCTGTCTCAGCCAACGCCTGAGCCCGTCGGCGGCCCTGGGTGTTCTTTAGATCCAATACGATGGAGCGCTTTCCCCGGTTCCAGGTAGCGAAGGCGTCCCGGTCTCGAGCCGGATCACCCCCCGGTCGTTCAATCTTAATCACATCCGCTCCCTGGTCGGACAGCAACATGCCCAGCAAAGGGCCGGGGATGTATTGCCCAAAATCCAGAACCCGGATTCCTCGGAGGGCGCCGGATGCTTCTTTGCCGGTGTCAGTTGTAGTGGTCATGGAGTTCTCCTGCTGTGTCGAAGATTCTGCAGATTGAAGCGTGTGCCCTCACCCCGTCCCGATTTCATCGGTCCACCCCTCTCCCTTAGGGAGAGGGGACGGGCGTGAGGGGGTGTTTCGCTAGTTCAACTTGAGCATATCCGATACTACGCCTCGGCGGCTTCTATCACCACCTGTTCCACGCTCGTCTGTTTCAATGCGGTGACGTCACCCTGCACTTTACCGATGATTGTCACCGCGGAGGCGGGGCGTATCTCGTCCCCCTGGCTGGCTGGGGTCAGGCCGTAGAAGATGCAAAAAGCACCGCCAGGAGGCCAATAACCCAGATCGCCCAAATCAACCACTTCCTGGCCGTTCTCCAGTTCCAGTGTGATGGGCATCGAGAAATAAATCTCATCGCCCCAAGTATTGGCCGCGGCGGTGATGGGGAGGATATTGCTGATTGCCTTGGCGGTGAAAGTGTCGTTCAACTCGGCTTCAAGTCGGATAGAACCTGCGGTGATGACGATGTTGGTAGGCATGATTAAATCTCGTTAGAGGCGAACCGGGTTGGGTTGAAAGCGCTGATGGACAGCTTGGTTTCGCCCTGCGTCATGATGTCTGCCACTGATTTACCGATGCCGGGGCTTAAAAGGATGCCCTTCTTTCCGGCGCCGGTGGCCAGGTAGACGTTGTCCCAACCGGGAACCTGCCCGATTATGGGCAGCCAGTCGGGGGTGACGGGACGCAGGCAGGCGGTTTGCAGCGAGAGACGGGCTTCAGACATGTCCGGAATCAAGCGTATCGCGCCTTCCAATATGGACTGGCGGGACGAGGCTGTGGGCTCTTTGTCGAATCCCTTCCATTCCTCGGTGGAGCCGCACCATACCAACCCATCGGGCTTGGGAGTCACGGATCCGCCCCCACCGGAGATGTCGTAATACAGCCGGGGGCCAGGGAGTTCGGTCCGCAATATCTCGCCTTTCAGCGGGTCTACCGGGATGTAGGTATCCAACCAGGCTTCGGCCCTCCGGGACCAAGGACCCATGGCCAGCACGACTTGTCCGCAAGATATCGTGTCGTCGATCAGCCGGACCTCGGTCACCCGGTTGTTCACCTTTTCCAACCCGGCGACGGTTCCCGATCGGATGGAGGCCCCCATCTTTTCAGCCGACTGAAGCAGAGCCAGGGTGTACTTGTAGCTGTCCAGCGCAGCGTTGCCCCTGGCTACCAAGCCCTGGATGACCTTGGGNGAGATGCGAGGCTCTAGTTCCAGCACCTCTTTGGTGTTCAGTCGACGGGCGTCGAAACCGTCCACGGGAGCGAAAACGTCTTCGGTGTCCTGAAGTTCCCCCAATCCGCTTTCGTCGAAAGCAACTTTGAGCAGGGATATGATGCGCCCTTCGTAGTCTATGCCGGTGTCTTCCAGCAGTTGACTAAACAGGTCCAGGTGCATCAGGTAAGATTCCATCGCCAAAGGACCNAACGGGCCGGGAATCCCAGAGCCCTGCAGCGGGTTCAGTCCCCCAGCCGAGAACCCCGACGCCTGGGTGGCAACGCCTTGCCCTTCAACAATGATTGATTTCACCCCGGCCAGGGCCAGGTGGTAGGCCACGGAGCAACCGGCGGCGCCACCGCCGACTATGACGACGTCACTGGATTCGGGCATGTTGTCACCTCGGTCAGGATTCCTGGGTATTCTAACGCTTAGAAGGCGAGTCAGGAACCCTCACTCTACCCTAGACTTCGTCGGAACCGCCCCTCTCCCTCAGGNAGAGGGGTTGGGGTGAGGGCGTTGACTCGCGTATTTCAGATGCCTGAACTAGAAGGGATCGCGACGGCCATAGCGGTCCGGCGGCAGTAGCGTTAGAATTGGGGGGACATTCAGGAGGATATAATGCCGATCTACGAGTATTATTGCGCCAAGTGCGACGCCGAATTTGAGTCGATGCGCCCCGTTTCCCGGATGGATGAACCGGTGCCTTGCGCTACCTGCGGCGAAGTTGGGCAGCGGCTTCTGTCCAACTTTTCCTTCAAGTCCAACTCGTTCACCGCACCCAAGCTAAAACCGGTTAAACGGAAGCCCTTTCGCTCTCATAACCAGGTCAGTTCGCCGGAGCCGACTCAAGACGCAAGCTCAGAACTGGATGTCAGCCGATAGTGCCGGGGTCCGAATCCTCGGCCGGGGCCGCTATTTCCTTGACCGATGGGATAGTGTTGCTACACTTTCTAGGCTCTCATAGTTCATGCGGGTAGGAAATAAGATTCAGTGATGTCAGATGGGAGGAGCCGCTGCCTATGGAGGCACGTTCCTGTGATGAATATATACGGCGGTGGTGTGAAGCCGGTCTTCTCATGAAAGAACCCGCATCGTGACATTTGCCGGCCTGCTCATTCTGGCCGCTGGCCTTTTCGTCATGGCGGTTGCCAGCTACCCATTGTTGGTGCGGCTTAAGGCGGGGAGACACCAGTTCCAGGTCTTTACAGCCCTTCGCTATAGAAATTTCCGCTGGTTCTGGATAAACGCCGCCACCCAGTCCATGGCCCAGGGTATGCAGTTTCTGGTTCTCGGATTGCTGGTGCTGGACGTCACCGGCTCTTCCGTCCAGCTTGGCCTAGTGGCCTTCATCTACGGTACTCCNAACCTGCTTTTTTCCATGTTGGGCGGCATTATAGCTGACCGTTCGGACCGGCTAAGGCTGTTGATATCCACCCGTTTTGGGGTGTCGGTCCTGGTTCTCGTCCTTGCGATCATGAAGATTTTCGGCGTGCTGGAAATCTGGCACGTTTACGTCATCATGTTCCTATTAGGGACGGTTCAGGCATTGAATAATCCGGCCCGACAGGCCTTGGTGGCAGACTTGGTGGAGCGGAAGGATATGATGAACGCCGTGGCACTGCATACCACGGTCAATCAGTCGGGGCAAATCGTCGGTCCGGCGTTGGCGGGAGGAATCATCGAGCTGGCTGGGACGGGTCCCGCGCTGTTGGTGAACGCAGGGATGTACCTGGCGGGAATTTTTTTTCTGTTCTTGATCAAGGACTTACCGCCGAGAGCGCCAGGCCCAAAAGCATCGTTGGTAGGCGATCTCCTGTCCGGGCTGCGGCACATACGTTCAACGCCCGTGTTGTACACAATCATAGGGATGGCGTTAGCTTTCACCTTTTTTGCCATGTCTTACCGTCAGGTCTTGCCCGCATTCACCAGAGATATGCTGGATGTTGGAGCTGGCGGNACCGGCCTGCTTTGGTTGAGCGCGGGCTTGGGATCATTGTTGGGAAGTCTCATCGTGGCCTCACTGGGGGATTTCCGTCACAAAGCTCGGCTGATGGTGGGGTCCCTGCTTCTTCTCTTCGTGGTCCTGACGTTGTTCGCTTGGTCGCCCTGGTACTGGGCATCCTGGGTATTGTTCTTCTTTGTGGGAGTAACCAGCCTCGGGTTATTCTGGACGCTGGCGACCACACTGGTGCAGCTTAATGTTCCAAATGAGGTGCGGGGCCGGGTAATGAGTGTGTTGCAACTGGCTCCGGCGGTCCACTTCCTCAGTGGCCTGCTCCTAGCGGTGGGGGCTGAGGCGGTCGGTTGGCCCATCGCCATCACCGGTACCGTTGCCATGACTCTGATGGTTACCGTGTGGCTCGGAATCTGGCGGCCGGTCCTTCGCCGTCTGGAGGAGTGATAAGGCTGACTGGCCTTTGCGGAGAGTCAGTTAAGCTCCCACGTGNATCTGGGACATCCGGGGACCGTCAGGCACTGCGCCCGTCGGTCTTGCTGAAGTGGACAGGCGCCAAAGAATCGTGTTTAGACCGGGGGGCCTCCGGCCTCAGACCGGGCGGCGTTGCACTGGAGACATGTGCAGATCGACCGCAAGTACCGGTAGGTGTAGAGACCGGTGTAGTGGGCGTCGGTCCACAGAAATTGGGCGGCGTAGTTACCCACCGGCATGTTGTCGATGGCCTTGACGTCTTGAGGCACCGTGTCGGGGTCTAGCCTGGGGTTACCCGTCATCTCGTCGACACAATTGGCGCAAGGGCAACGAAGCCTAAGGAAGCGATGGGGGTACGGACTCCGATGGCCGTCATCCCACATTATGATGATGGCCCCGTCTTCCAGGGTGATTTCCTTGGGTAGGAGTGGTTGTTGCATANAAGTTTTCAGCTATCAGCAGTCAGCCATTAGCGACGATAATCTCTGATGGTCGGCTACTTAGCATCTCTTCGTTAAGATTATTATTTGGGAGCTTGGACGTCGGATAAACGGGCCGGACGGGGCATCTCATCGGGGTCGGTGGGAATCTCGATGATGCTGGGACCGTCGGTGTTCAGGGCTTCCAAGAACGCGTTGCCGATGTCTTCGGGGCGTTCCACGTAGAATCCGGTGCCTCCGAAGAGTTCAGCAAACTTGTCGTACCGGGGGTTGTTGGTGTCCGCGCCGACATACCGCTCGTCAAAGGCGTAGCGTTGGTAGGCTTTTTCCGAACCCCAACAGTTGTTGTTCATGACCACCGTAATCACTTTCAACCCGTAGCGCACTGCCGTGGCGAACTCTTGGGCGTTGAACAGGAAGCCGCCGTCGCCGTTGAAGTTGACCACGGGCCGGTCCGGTGCGGCGAATTTTGCGCCTAGAGCCGCCGGGAAACTGAAGCCCAATCCGCCTAGGTCCAGGGATGTCATCAAGCTTCGAGGCTCGTAGTAGNTCAGGCGGTCCTGCCCGAAGTTGGGCGCCAATCCGGCGTCCAGGGCGATTATAGCGTCGCGGGGCATGACCCGGCGCAACTCGCCGTAGACCCGCTGGGGTTTCATTGGCATGGAATTGTCCGTTGCCTCGGCGTCCAATCGACGCTTGCGGCGGGCAGCCAAATCACCTATGTCGTCAACCCATTTCTGGTTGGGACGGGGTTCGGCTTGTTGGACCTGCGCTATCAGACCCTCCATCACCGCCTTGGCGTCGCCTTCGATACCCACGGCTACCGGGTAGTTGCGGCCCAATTCCTCGGGGTCGATCTCTATCTGGATAATCTTGGCGTCGGCTGGGATATAGCGGTTGTCGTAGAAGGCGGTGGACTGGCCTAGCCGGGTGCCGATTGCCAGGATAACGTCGGCCTGGCGAGCAGATTCGATGGCCTCTTCCGAGCCCAACCGGCCCAGGTGCCCCAAGTACAAGGGATGGTCGTTGGGCACGGCGTCGGCGCGCCCGTAGGAAGTCGTGATGGCTGCGCCAATCATGTCGGCCATGCGGACGACTTCATCGGCGGCGTTGCTCCATTGCACGCCGCCTCCGGCAACGATTACCGGGTTCTGGGCAGTTAGCAGCACGCTGGCCGCTTTGTCGATCAAGTTCTGGTCGCCCCGGTTTCGGGTCTGTCCGCTCCGGTACGACTCGGGAGGCAGCGCTTCCAGGTCAATCTCCGCTCCCGGTAGCAGGTCCCTGGGTATGTCAACCATGACCGGTCCCATCTTGCCCGAGGTGGCGACCCGGAAGGCGTGGCGCAAGGCGTCGGGTAGGCGTTCTATCTTATTAACCGGGAAGCAGGCTTTGGTTATCGGCTTGAACAGAGCTACCTGGTCGAACTCCTGCGTGGAGTCCCGCCACTGGTGCTCCCGGGATGCTGAGGGAGCCAGAATGATCATCGGCGAATGGGCCACGTAGGCCGAGCCGACACCGAAGGTGAGGTTCAACACGCCGGGCCCATTGGTCACCAGGACTACGCCGGGCTTGCCCGATATCCGTCCGAAACCATCGGCCATCAGTGCCGCTCCCTGCTCGTGGCGAACGCCGATGAACTCCAGGTCGGTACGATCGTAGAGAGGGTCGAGGATGTCCAAGAAGGACGAACCTACGATTCCAAAGATATGGGAGACTCCTTCCTGACGGAGGAGTTCAATTACGGCTTCGCCGGCTTTCATCTTTCCTGGCACTTGGGGGAACCTCCTGGGGTTGGTGTTAAGTTGGATTGCCGGGGGGAATCCCCCCAACCCCCCTTTACGAAAGTGGGGCTACTAGGGGACTTTGTCCCACGCCTCAAGCAGTGTAACACAGGGGTTTAGCCACCCGAAACGAGGCAAATTGACTACCCCTGCAACAGACCATACAATTCTAAACGCATGGCGCTTGAAGCTTTCCAAGTGGACAGGATGTTAGGCGCCACGAAAAACGGCTTCTAATTAGCAGAAAAGTGGAGGGGCAGATGCCTTACGAGCATATCTTGGTAGAGAACGAAGAAGGAGTGGCGATTATCACGTTGAATCGCCCGGAAGTCTTGAACGCCATGAACCGGAAGCTGGGCACGGAGTTGCACGAAGCCGTGATGGCGGCGAACGCCGATGATGAGATTGGCTGTCTGGTAGTCACCGGCTCCGGAGAGCGAGCCTTTTCCGCCGGCGGAGACATCCACGAGCAGCGGGAGACCGCCCGTAACCTGACCGAAGAGCAGATGGAAGCGCGAGACGCGGAGCGCGGCTACCGGTCCTACGAGATCTCGGCTTGTCCCAAACCAATCATCGGTATGATGAATGGTCTGGCCTACGGTGGGGCGGCGGTGCTCTCTTCGTCGCTAGACTTCCGCATCGGTTGTGAAAATACCAAGTTCCGGTTCTTGGCCGCAGCTTACGGACGAATCAACTGCAGCTGGACTTTGCCCAATCAGGTTGGTTGGCCNATGGCTAAGGAACTGCTGTTCAGCGGACGTGTGGTGGAGGCGGAAGAAGCCCTTCGCATCGGTCTGATTAACCACCTGGTTCCCAAAGAGGAACTCCGGGCCAAGACCATGGAGATTGCCACTACCATCGCCGGCAACCGGCACGAGACGGTGATTGGCATGAAGAAACTTCTGCTTGATGGTCTGAGCACCAACCTACTAGAACAGTTCGAGAACGAGCGCCATTTCACCAGAGAAGTGGTCAAGGGCTACGGCGTAGAAGATGCCTTCCCGGAGTTCCTAGCCAGAAAAGGCAGGTAACTACCCGGCGGTATAAGTTAAGATAGTCCCAAATGGGTAGGGGCACGGCTAGCCGTGCCCCTACGTGCGTCTGAAGCCTAGTCCCCTGCAGGAATCTGAATCTCTACTCCGTAATCGTCCCCTTGGTGCTGGGGACTTGATGGCCGCCTCGGGGGTCTGGTTCCACGGCGTCGCGGAGGGCGCGGGCTAGGGCTTTGAAGAGGGCTTCGGCTTTGTGGTGGGGGCTAACTCCCGCAAGGATCTTGGCGTGCAGGTTGATCTGCCCCTCGATGGCGAAGGACTCTAGCAGGTGGCCGATGAGGTCGCCGGACAGGGTTTCCACCATAACGTTGTCCAGTCCCGTTTCCACCTCTGCATAGGCCCGGCCGCTGCAATCGACAACGACCATGGCCAGGGTCTCGTCCAGAGGAACGATGGCGTGGCCCATGCGCCGGATGCCTCGAGCGTCGCCCAAGGCCTGTCTGAAACAGCGGCCTAACAGGATGCCGACATCTTCCACCAAGTGGTGCCATCCGGTGTGGGTGTCGCCTTTGGCGTGGAGAGTTATGTCAAACAGACCGTGCCGTGCTAGCTGGTTAATCATATGGTCCAGAAAGCCGTTGCCGGTATCGACGTCGTAGTCGCCTTTACCGTCCAGGTTAAAGGTGACCGATATCTCGGTCTCGCTGGTGTTGCGCTCTAATGTCCCGATCCGAGGCGCGGCGATCTGTTCTTCCGATGCCACTTTATGCTGCCCCCACCAGTTCGGTTAGGGCCGCTACCACGGCGTCGGTTTCGTGGGGGAATCCGACGCTGGATCTGATGTAGTCCTTGAGCACNGGGGTGTTGAAGTAGCGCAGGAATATCCCACGGCTGCACAGGCCCTCGAAGATGCGTTCTCCCTGTCCTTCGGGGAGGCTGAACAGGATGAAATTGGCTTGAGAAGGCCAGGCTTTGATGCCGGGAATCTTCTGCAGCAGTCCCATCATCCGTTCCCGCTCGGCCACGATGGACTTTACCCGTTCCAGCAGAACCGTCGTGTCTTCCAATGAAGCGGTCAAGGCGACCTCGGCGGCGGTGTTCACGTTGTAAGGCGGCTTCATGCTAATCATGGTCTGGGCCAGTTCTTCTTGCATCACACCCAGGCCGATGCGCAGACCGGCTAGTCCGGCCCACTTGCTGAAGGTACGCAGTATCACTAAGTTGGGATATTCCTCCATCAAGGGCATGACCGACTCGCCGCAGAACTCGTAGTAGGTCTCGTCGACGACTATCAAACGTCCCGTTTCCAGCAAGNCCCTGATCTGGCTTTCGGTGGCGATATTGCCGCTGGGGTTGTTGGGCGAAGCGAGGAAGACGGCTTTGGTCTTGGGCGTCATCGCCGTTACCATCGCTTCTACGTCAATCTCGAAGTTCTCGTCACTGGGTATGGACAGGGCTTCACCGCCGCAGATGTCAGCGGTGAAGGAGTACATGCCGAAGGTGGGCGACGGGATGATGATGTTCTCGCCCGGCCCCAGAAACATGCGCAACAGCAGGTCGATCAACTCGTCGCTGCCGTTGCCCGCGACGATTCGCTCCGCAGGCGCACCCAGATACTTGGAAAGGACGCTCCTTAGCTTGCGCTGCTCCGGGTCGGTGTAGTGATTGTAGAACTGGAAATTGCCCAGCGCCTCGTTCACTACAGGCGAAGGGCCGAAGGGATTCTCGTTGCCGTTGAGGCGAATCACTTGGTCCGCCGGGATACCGGCCCGTTCCGCGATGACCTCCATGGGGTCAACCCCGTGGTAGGGCTTCAAGCGGCGGATGTGGGGCAACATCATTTCTTGGAGGTTTTCAATGTTGTTCATTTTGCAGCGGCCCCGCTTTCAATGTAGTCAAGCCTTACTTGGATGGCGCTGGCGTGTCCCGCTAAGCCCTCGGCATTGGCGATCTGTACCGCTGACGGCCCCAAACGCTGGAAGTCCGAGGGGCTAAGCCCGACCACCGGCATGCGGCGCAGAAACTGGTGCACGCTGAGGGCCGAGCTGTATCGGGCGGTGCCCCCGGTGGGCATCACGTGACTGGGACCGGCGATGTAGTCGCCCATCACTTCGGGAGAAAATTCGCCGAGGAACAGGCCGCCGGCGTGCCTAATCTTGTCCGTCCAGGTCCAAGGGTCGGAGACCATCAGGCAAAGATGCTCGGGGGCGATGTTGTTGACTAGGTCGGCGGCTTGGTCCAGGGAATCAACCAGGACGATTCTGCCCCGACGCTCCAATGCGCTGCGGGCCAGTTCCCCCCTGGGTGTAGCGGCCAACATGGTATCCAACTCCGATTGCACCTGATCTATCAGCGACTGGGAGTCGGTCACCAGGATGGCAGTGGCCATAGGGTCGTGTTCGGCTTGGCCAATCATGTCGGCGGCGCAGAATATGGGGCTGGCCGATCCGTCGGCGACGACGATGGTCTCGGTGGGACCAAACACGCCGTCGATGCCCACTTGGCCTTGCACCAAGCTCTTGGCCAACCCAACGAACAGGTTGCCGGGTCCGCATATTTTGTCTACTTTGGCGATGGAATCGGTCCCGTAGGCCATGGCTCCGATGGCCGGAACGCCGCCTACCTGGTAGATGGCGTCCACCCCGGCAATCTCCGCCGCAACCAGTACTGCCGGGTTCAAGGGTTCGTTCCCCCGGCGTGGTGTGGCGAGGATAATCTCTTTGACTCCGGCTACCCGGGCGGGGACCGCTGTCATCAGGACAGTGGATGGATAGGCGGCGGTGCCGCCGGGGGCGTAAAGGCCAACCCGGTCTAAGGGACGCACAAGTTCGCCCAAGCCTTTGGTTTCATCCAGCCAATCCGAGGGCATGACGGCTTCATGAAACTCTCTCACCCGTTGAGCGGCCAACTCCAAGGACTTGCGAAGGTCATCGGAGACAGCGGCCCGCGCCTCNTCCATCTGGGCGGGACTGACCAGCATGTCCTGTAGGTCGATGTTGTCCAGCATCTTGGCGTAATGGCGCACCGCTGTGTCTCCGGTGGCGCGGACATCGCGCAGGATGCGGATGACCGACTCNTCCGGCGAAACACCCTCGCCAAAGATACGGCGGGTCTGGGCCGAGACGGATTCGGGCAGGCCGCTAAAGTCGAGGGGGTCTAAACGGGTAAGAACTGCCTCCGCGCCTTCAACCCCTTTAATCAGCTTAAGTTCCACGTTATCTTGTCCTTCTTGCTAACCGTGTTATAGACGAATTATAGGGATTGCTACTATGCCGACACCGCGNCTGAATCTATTACGTGGCTCCGATATTGTCGATANCGGTCGGCCATCGTGAGTGCTTCCTGTCCTCTCGCACTCAGAAATTCTTCGTTAGCAATGCTGGGNGCCACACGAACAACACCGACATCGGCATATTGCGGGCCTGGCCTAGGCGGATTTTCAGCTTCGTAGATGATGAAAGCCTCTTTGGAGCGGTCAAGATCCGAATCTAGCCGTGAAATCGTTTGATAACCAGACGCCACTAGTTCCTCGACAAGATCTGAAATTCCGACTGAACTAGTACTATCTCGCGTCGGATACTTTTTCTTCAGGTAAGCCGTAAGTGTATCGAGGTTTATTTCTTCGGTTCCTAGTGTATTGGCAATTTGTGCTTTTTGCTCGGCCTGTAGTCTCGCCTGTTGGCTGGAGCTAAAAAACAACTCGAAATGAGAGTCGGCAACATAGAACATTGCGCTCAAAGCATTAAAGTCCCGACGCAGATTTGATGGTATCGCATTCGGTGACTTATAATCCAAATAGTGCGAAATTGTCGCCCAGGCGTGCATTGCGATAGTTCTAACCTGCACCTCGAATCGCAATCCCTTGATTCCGTCGTAGCGAGGGCCACTGAAACTATCAGGCAGCCTTGCTACATAGTGCACTGATAGGTAGCCGAATTCTTCGTGGGGCTTTGCGGTTATCTTGTCATCAGTACTTTCTAGNTCGAATGTTTCCTCGAGAAGCTTTCCAATCTCCTGGATATCGGACAGAAAAAGGCCAATAATCCTAATCCCGCAGATATCTACTATTTCTTCAAATGGCGGCTCAGTTTCTTGCCGCTCCATTTTAGCAATTAGCGAGTCGACCGGTTTGATGCGTCCTTCCAGCATGTGAATGGCGATACCCCGTTGCGCTAACGCGCTTTCGAGAATGTAGATTATTTCGCCTTTCAGTTGCTCGTATTTTGGCCGTGCCGATTCATACCCAGCCTGGACTTCATCTATTTCCATATCGAAACCTTAGAACCCCTATACTCCACTCATATACTCGCGAGCATGGGAAACCGTTTGCGCCAAGACCTGTGCCTGGTAGGCGTCCAACCGCTCTTCGGGAATCTTCTCATATATGCGTTCTAAACTGTAGGGCATCCCCTGCAGGAACTTGTCCACGGTTTGCTGAACGTCGTCGTTGTCGCGGTACATGCGGTTCATGGCCCGTTTCAATCTGTCCCAGCTGAAATCCCGAGTCATGAACCGGCCGACCCACTCCCTCCATTCTTGGAGAAGGTCGACTTCTAGGAACCCAACATCCACGCTTTGATCGCCGCAGATTATGTCCTCAGCGGCTTGGTGTAAGCCGTCCATGGCGGCAAAGGTTTTGCGGTCCATCTCCAGTTGGAGCGTCCGGTCCCACATGTTGGCCTCGACGTCGTCGCAGGCAACATTGTTCTCGCCGTCGAAGTAGGTTCGGTACATGGTGGTGATCCAAACTTCGTCGGCCACCAAGTGGCTGATGTATCCCAAGATAAAGGCCCGGGTAGCCGGCGTCTGGTTGCCGGGGTCGGCCAGGTTCGGGTAGCTTTCCAGCATGGTGCGGACCCCGGTGCCGACTGACTCCAGCGACAGAGTGGCAAAATGGGTCCGTTCTCTGGGCCAGCCGGTCATCGCCCGGATGTCCGGAGTTGTGGACCCCAGGAAGAAGCTTCCGACGTGGTCCTGGATGCTTCCCCAGTCCAGTTGCTCGGCGGCCTGGTTGGCCAGATATATGTGCATCGGCAGATTGGGCATGCCGTTAAGACTCTCCGTTCTCGAACAGTTGGTGGTACGCCGAAGAGAAGCCATCGAACAGGTAGGTTATTTGGGATGCGGCTATGTCTACCGCGCCGCAACTCCGCAGGTGGTCCACCGCTTCCAGAAGCTGGCCCTTCTTGATGAGCAAGCTAACGCTATACCAGTCCTCTTCCTCAATGTTGTAGACCCTGGCGATGGTGGGTCCTCGAAGTCCCGCAAGATCCGGCCGGGCCAGAACGGTGCCGCTGACTTCCTGAGCGGAGGCGCTTTGAACGTTGGCGGTGATGCGGTAGAAAGGCTCGGCTCGGAGATGGGCTTCCATGACGTCCATTATCGANCGGGCCAGTTTCAGACATTTCTTGGATTCTTTGAGCAGGTTGATGTTTCCGATCAAGCAGGCCTGGGAAACCAATATCGTGCCCTCTTCCAGGGTTTTGAGTTGGTTCTCCCGCATGGTCGTGCCGGTGGCAGTGATGTCGGCNATCAGNTCGGCGTACCCGGCGGCGGGGGCAGCTTCCAGGGTGCCGCTTACCGGAACCAGNGTGAAGTGGTTGATTCCCCGGTCAAACAGGTAGTGGCGCAACAACCGAGCGTACTTGGTGGCGATGCGGAGTTGTTTACCCTGCTGACGAAACTCCAATGCCAGGTCTGCTAGGTCGGAAACCGATGTCACATCAAGCCATGAGTTTGGCACGGCGAGAACGAAGTCGGCTTGTCCATAGCGCAGATCGTCTATCAGAGTAGCCACGGTGTGATCGTCGTGACGGTATTCCAGCAACCGGTCCAAACCGGTAACGCCCAACTCGGCGCTGCCCTCCTCGACCTTTTCGGTGATGTCGGCGGTTCTTTGGAACAGCACCTCAACGCCGGAAATGGCGGGGATAGTGCCGGTATAGCGTCGACTGTTGGGACGCAGAACCGACAGACCACAGGCGCTGAAAAAATTCAGAGTGGATTCATGCAGGGCGCCGTCGCTGGGCAGGACCAGTCGCAAAGCCGTTTCTTCCTTCAATGACATGGGTTACCGCCGGTCCGGCTCGGCTGAGTGGGCCGTTCGCTGGCCGTCTACGCTGACTACGACAACCTGAGCCATACCCGACTTGCGAGCGTAGACGAGGCCTTCACCCAGATCCCGTCCACGGACGTCTAATTCAGTTTGGATGCCCTGTTGCCTCAGGTCCGAAGCGGCTCGTAACGCTGCCCGGTAGCTTTTCGGGCTATCCGCTATGACCAGCGCGCCGGACGCTTCAGAAGCTCCATCATCCGCAGCGCCGGAGTGTTCGACGGCTTCAAGAAGGGCTTCCAGGGTGTAAGCGAAACCCAAAGCAGGCAGAGGTTCCGGGCTACCCAGGGCTTGGGCCAAGTCGTCGTAACGACCGCCCCCGGCCAATGGTGTTTCGCAACTGGGGTGGGTAACTTCAAATACAAGCCCGTTGTAATAAGCCAGGCCGCGAACCAACCCCAAGTCCACTACCAGATTTTCAGCGACTCCGGGCTCCGATTGAACGAGATTCAGAAACTCCTCAAATCTCTCAACCGCAGCCATGTCAGCTCCGGCTTCGGTCACAACGTTGCGCAGGGCCGTCACCGATGCGGCGGGTTCTCCGCTGATGCCTGCCAGGTCGCTGATAAGATTCAACGCTCGTTCCAAAACTGCTACGTCGTCGCCGCCTCTTAGCTTGCGCAATAAGCGGTCAACTACGTCATCGGGGTCCCGTTGTCCGAATTGGTCCGCCGCCGTCCAGTCAAGCAAACCATGCAGAACCTTGCGAGACTGGGCGTCGTCCAAACCGTCGATCGCTTGGCCCAGAGCATCGTCAGGAGTATCTTGAATCGCCAGATGTAGTTGCCGGGCCTGTTCAAGCACGTCCGGAACAGCCTGCCGTCCTTCCTTTAATCGGGGCACGCTGCTCATGATGAAAGTGCGGGCTCGATCGGAAACGCCCACTGCGTCCAAAACGCTGTGCACCACGTCCAGGTTGGCGACGCGTATCTGATAGCCTGTCAGGCCCAGTTGAGACGGGCCGTGGGCCGCCAGTCCTAGAAGCTCGACGTCGGCCATCACGCTGGATGAGCCTAGAAGCTCGGCGCCGACTTGGGTGAACTGACCCCTGCCTTGGCCGTCCTTGTCATAGCGAAACACCGGACCGGCGTATTGCCAGCGGGCCGGCAGGGCGACGTCTGGGGCTTGTTCCAAATAATGGCGGACTATGGGTGAGGTGAATTCAGGGCGGAGGCTGACGTGGTTGCTACCGGCGTCGGTGAAGCTGTACATCCGGGAGGCCAGTTCTCCGCCGGCTTTGCGAAGAAACAGTTCGGTGGATTCTAGGATGGGCGTCTCTAAATAACGGTAGCCGTAGCTACCAATCAACTCCACCAGCCGGTCCTGGAGGTTTCGTTTCCGTAACCAAAAATCCTGGGGAGTGTCGTACATTCCCAGGAGGCGCGTGACCGATTTCATCAGAAGAAAGACTCATCATTTCATCATGTTGAGGACTGGAGCCTATTGTACAGCAGCCCCTGTGGTGGTTCAACTTGAACGAGGGCCGTGAATCGGTAGGAATTGGGGGCCCTCACCCCCCGGCCCCTCTCCCGCGGGTAGAGGGGTGCCGACGATAAAATCGGGTGCGGACTCCTAGCGTATCTTCAGCGAAATGACACGGGACTATCTAGAAGTTGCCGGGTATCTGAGTTAAGGATGGGCGTTCAGTCCGCCGTCTACGTATACTGCTTGGCCGGTGGTGTAGTCGCAGGATTCGGAGCAGAGGTAGACCAGGAGGGGGGCGATGTCTCGGGGATGGCCTTTGCGGTGTAATGGGGTGTAACGCACCAGCAATTCTTCTTGCTGGACTTCCAGCGGTATATCTTCAGCGGTAGTCCAGCCCGTGCCCAAGGCGTTGACCCTGATGTTGTGGCGGCCCCACTCGACGGCCAATGAACGAGTTAATGATAATAGGCCCGCTTGGCTGGCGGAGAACGCCGAGGTGTTAATCATGCCCCGCTCCGCAAGTCCGGAGACCAGATTGACGATTCTGCCATATTGCTTGTCTACCATACGGCGGCCCACTGCTTGGGTGAGCAAGAATGTACTTTTCAGGTTTCGGGATTGGACCTCGTCCCATTCTTCCAGCGTTATTTCATCGAAGGGTTTGGCGAACATGCTCTGGACATCGTTCACCAGGATGTCCACTGGACTGTCATGGTGGTCGAAGGCTTCCATCGCCAGAGAGGTTCCCTGTGTGGTGGCCAAATCAGCCACTACGCCACCGCGGTTGGCAAAGGAGCTTCCTTCCAAGGCTTGCAAGACAGCAGTTAAATGGGATTGGCGTCGTGCGATGGTGAACACCAACGCACCGGCTTCCGACAGAGCCAGAGCCAGATGGGGAGCTTGGTCACCACCTGTGGTCGCCAGAATGGCTACCTTGCCGGACAGGTCGTATTCGGGGAGAAGAGGCATCAGCTTTTCCTAAAGGAAAGTGTTTACGGTTCCAGAGCGACTAAGGGGGCGTGACCGGTGGGGCCTAGTCCGGCTGCCAGACCGCCGCCGTCGGCGAAGAACATCTCTCCGGTCATGTAGTCCGAGGCTTCGGACGACAGAAAGACCGCGATGGGGCCTAGATCTTCGGGGGTTCCCAGTTTTCCGATGGGAAGGAAGTCTCCGGAACGGGGCAGCGTGCCCCGGATATCCGATTCGGTGGAGGATGTGGGAATGAATCCAGGGACGATGGTGTTGGCGGTAACGCCGTACCGGGCCAGGTTGAAGGACAACACCCGGGTCAATTGAATCAGGCCGCCTTTGCTACAGCAGTACATGTAGATGTCCCGTCCGGCTCTCAATCCGAAGCCCGAGGCTACGTTGACAATCTTGCCGTGGCCTTGCTCCGACATCGGCTTTGAAACCGCTCTGGAGCAGTAGAACGGACCGGTCAGATTAACGTTCATGACCATGTGCCATTCGTCATCGGTGATGTCCCATAATGGCTTGCTGACGTTTTCCTGCACCGCCCCAGCATTGTTGATCAAAACGTCTACCTGACCAAAATGGGTGATGGTTGTCGTTACCAGGCGCTCCACTTGGGTGGAGTCGGTCACGTCGGTGGAGATGGCGATGGCGTCTCTTCCCAATGCCACTACCTCCGCGGCTGCGTCGTCTATCGGACCTTGGCGGCGTCCGGCGATGGCAAGGTTAGCCCCCGCCCGCGCCAGCGCGCGGACCATGGCCAGACCCAAACCGGTGCCGCCACCGGTGATGATTACTGTTTTCCCGTCCAGGCTAAGTTTGTCCAGCATGGCGTTCCTGTCTGTTTGATTTAATGCCAATTAAGTTGGATCCAGAGTGGTACGACCGCCATCCCTTCTGCTGAACTCAGGNCAGGCTCTAACCTTCCCCCATAAAGGGGGAAGGGACATATTTCCTCCCCCTTGTGGGGGAGGATTAAGGTGGGGGTCGTACCCTGCGCNAATACCGCCTGCCCTAGGCCTCTGGGCCGTGCAGCGATACATCACCGGCGGTCATTGTTACCAGGGTGCCGTCGTCCAGCCGGAGCAATAAGTTTCCCATCTCGTCAACTTGTTNCGCCTGCCCCACCCAGGTTTCGTCCCGCCACGTCACCCTTACCCTTTTGCCCAGGGTATCCANCAAGCCTACCCATTCGGGTTGGGGCGACTTTCCGGCGGTGACCTGTAGGTACAGTGAGTCCAAGTCGGTCAGAAGTTGGCGGAGCACNGCGGCTCTGGCGATAGGGCGNCCAGCGGCCTGTTCCAATCCGGTGGCCTGTCCATCCAGNGCTGCGGCATCGGCATCATCCATCGTTATGTTAATCCCGATGCCGACGACAGAATAGCATACCTCCGGACCCTCAGCCACGGTCTCCACCAGTATGCCGGCGGCCTTCTTGCCGGACACCAACACGTCGTTGGGCCACTTGATGCTNGGGGGCAGTCCGGTGGTTTTGCGGATCGCGCGGGCCACGGCAACTCCGGCAACAACGTTCAACTGGGCCAACGCCACCGGTGTGGGGCGAAATATCACCGATAGGTACAGGTTACCCATCGCTGATACCCATGTCCGGCCAAAGCGTCCCCGCCCAGCGTGCTGAGTTTCAGCGATTATCACGGTGCCCTCTTCCGCCCCGGCCTCGGCCTGACGGGCCGCCTCGTCCATGGTGGAAGAAAGTTCTTGGAAATAAAGGATGCGCTTGCCGACGGTTCTAGTGAACAGACCGCTGCGCAAAGCCGCAGATACCGGATTGGTTGACATGGATCGGGGCCTNCCTCGCAGTTCGAATCAGGGAAGCATCACTCTTGAAGACCGGTGCGATGATACCCAGCCTCAAGCGAGAGTGTCAACTCAGGGGCCGCCTACTATTCGATATGGGGGCGCCCCTAGNGGCTAGGGGTGCGGATACCCTGTCTGCCATGAGGGCGGTGACGCTACAGTTGAGTCGGAAGCCGGGTGACCGAAGCTGGAAATCCACCGTATTNCAGATGGCTGATCATGGCNGGGATCTGGACCNCGCTTACCGGCTGAACCAGGAACATCCATGGGCCACATCATGANGGAGNATAAGAAATTGAAGAACCCGAAGAATAACACAGGGAACCAGAGCGATACGCCGCTGGCTTTGTCTTGGGACANATTGCCGGATCTGGCCAAGAACCGCTGGGAAGAGGCGGTTGCCTTTGACGTGACGGTTGAAAACCNGTTGGNGAAGGCCAAGGCNGACCNCACGCTGGCGGAAACCGAANGCCAGAGGATAGCCAAGGAAATCCTGGACGCCACCAAAGACGNTTGCAAAGAGATAATCACCGATGGTCAGAGAGCGTTGAACCGGGCCACNAAGATGGAGGCCGAGGCGGCCAAGAACTACAGTCTCAGCCAATCCGAATTGGATCAATCTAGTGCCGTCAGAGCCGAGGCAGAAAGTTACANGACCAGGGTATTGGCCGAAGTGGACAAGNAAGCCAAGGAGTATATCGACCTTGCCNAGTCGACCATCGATAAGGAGTGCTTGTCCCTTAGTACGCCAGCGGCCCAAGAAGCTCAACGTATCTTGGGACAGGTAGAGCTTATGAAGACGGCGGTTCAGGAAGAACTGGAAACACAGAAAATCTACACCGACGCAGCTCGGATCAAAGTTAGCTCCGACGAATTGCTGTCGAAACTGCGGGCGATACAAAGCGACCCGGATTATCCGGATGGAAGCGAAGAGGACGGAGAGCCGTCCGGCACCGAAGTGAACAAGGATCAACTGGCGTTCACGCTAGAGCAGACGGCGCTGACGGAAAATGGCGTCACCGATGACGTCTTGTCCGAAGAGTACGGGCCGGAGTTGGAAGTCCCGGCATCGGATAGCCCGGAGCTGGATACCGCGGTTGTGGAACCTAAGGAAGGGCAAAATGGAAAGAAAAATTCCCGCAAGGCCAGTGCGGCAAAGTAAGCGCCTTTCCGCTTAAACATCGGCTACGTAGCGATCCTCGGATCGTTCCGATCAACCCTTCCCTTTCCGGGGGAGGGTTATTAATTTCTTAAACCAGGCGCCCAACTGGCACTGAATCGCGCAACGCCTATAGCGGCGAAGGATATACGGGAAACCAAGCTACATACAAATCACCAAGATCGTTCGCATCTGAGACGGCTACACCAAGAAAACCCACGGCTTGATAGGCGGCCACGGCTGAAC
>PANP01000066.1 GCA_002708395.1 Dehalococcoidia bacterium | reverse complement strand
TCTCACTCCCCCGGATGGACGTCTCTGACGCAAGGAGATCTGTTCTTCTCTGACGGAGGAATCAGCGGCGTCTCCGGTATCTCCTGCTCAGCCTTCCACCAGGGCTTTTCGGCCACCTAAACGTGCCGGACAATCTAACTGATGCACCTGGGACGAATCGGCTAGCAATAGCAGCNCCTTTCTTTTNGACTATCCAAATCATTNGCAACGTTAGCAAACCCAGACCCNACAGAACCGTCCGCAGCNGCCGAGGCCNGTATTCTATCCGCACTTTGTGCTCGCCTGGAGGCAACCGGACCCCCACAGAACTGGGAATGAGCATGACAGTGTCCGTTTTCACCCCATCAACAGTTGCCNGCNAGTTCCGATGGTACGTGGCTTTCNGCAGCAACANGCTGTCTCGCTCCACGTTGACATCGGCGGCGAAGTAATTGCCGCCAACTTCTTCGGAGATCACTGTGCCTCGGGATGGACCAGCAACGGCTTTAACTTCCGAGATGGCATCGACAGCTTNCGAAAGGGGCAGCGGACGNTCTAATCCTTGGGGAGCATCACCGAACGTCACTACGGGGAACTGCTTGGTTGCTGGCAGATCACTGTCCAGCCAGCTTGATGCCGCTGGANAGAGATCCCTTTTCCCGCCAACGAATGTCATGTCCGTACCGGCNAGGTCGAAATAACCGGTAGTATCCACTTCATATAGGCGGTGGCGTCCAAACTGCTGGAGCGGTATTACAAACTCGGGAAACTTTACGCTTTCAGGGGCAACCACGTAGCGGGCGTTGTAAAGATTGTAGTGGTCCCGACGCCGTTCATCGAAGTCNATCAAAAGATCGCTATTCAGCGAATAACTATGGTAAACATGTCCCATCATGTCCAACCCCTCTGCCTGGAGCAATGCGTAGGGACGCAAATAGCCAACGTAGTAGTTGTCGCTCCAATGTCTCCGGGAAGACGGGAGTTTCTGTCCCGCATAGACCCGTCCCGGCGGAAGTTGCTTCAACTTCTCCAACAACGCGCTAAATTCTTCGGCCTCTTCCGCCAATCCCTGACGGCTTTCTCGTAGGCCGATGGTATTTCCTCCTAGNTAGNATGCCCTTTCGCTATACACCGGCAGCAATACCAACATGGTCAACGTCAGAGCCGCAGNGACGTACCAACCGTTCCAGATACTTGTTCTTGAAATGGCCCAACGCAAAGGGGCAGCCAAAGCGNCGGNAATCAGAAAGATGCCCCCNGGATGGACCCCTCCGATAAAACGGTTCATGTGGATGTCACGGCTCATGGNCNGCAAGTCGACGAGACTGNCCCAGGTTGGCCNGCCGAAATAAANCATCATCCACAGAAGGAATATCGCTATCGGGACCAGATAGNGCGCATCTCTCCAGCGTAGCAAACAGACTGCGAAACCCACGGCCGCCAGGATGCTCAGCATCGGTACCNTGTTGAAGCCATCAAACAGGTGGCCGCCTATCAGGCTTGATAGCAACACCGAATGACCATAAGAGTCGTATCTTGTCGGATCAGCCCAAACACTACGGTTGAGATANTCCAAGTCGAGGAAGAAGGGAACCAGGAAGTATGAGGCCACAGCGATGACTAGGAGAAGGAGGATCGCCAGCCGCCTCCAGTTCGTCCATACAGCTACCGCAAGCGACCTGGGGTTGGACACCTAATCAGGATGGACAAGTGCGAGGATACCCAGGGTGATAAAGGCCATATATCCGTATAGCAGGTGGGACATCAACGTTGCGGATAGCAACAACACCGCCCAAAGATACCCTCGCCCTTCCCGCAAAGTTCTATAACTCATCGCTAACGCCAGGGGCAGAAGNACCATCGCCCAAAGCTNGGCATAAAGTCCCCATCCGGCGAAGATGTAACTCCGAAAGTCGAAANNATAGAGACCATTAGTCGTGGCGAGGGATGAAACTAGGGCGCCCTTGGCAGAANTGATTCGGTCGAAACCGAAGCGACGCATCGACCAGTAGATCGATACAGGAAATAGGCTGATTAGCAGATNGTTAGACCATTGCAGCATGTCGGCTAGCGGGATTACCCCAAAGGTAAGTACGTGGACGAGGGGCNAGCGCTACATGAGGAAAGTGCTGGTANTAATGNGCGAGAGGGAAACCNATGCCCATGGTGCCTTGCCATGGGTCGGTGAAGTTTCGTCCCTGAGTAATGGCCTCCACCACTGCATCCGCCAACAGCAGGTGCATGACCATGTCGTTCCCGCCTAGGACGCTACTCGCCACTTCTGGATACAGGCGATATAAGTTGAAGACGATAGCGAACAGGACCAGAGCGAAGGGGATGATAGTTTCGTGCCGGTGGAACCACTGGGAGGGAGCTGCGGGTTCACCTTCGCTACGGCTGGTATCAGGCGTGGTCATAGATTCGTATCGACCGCAGGCCGCTAATCTCGCGCCAAGGGACGAAGTTGTAGTAGAAAGGTAGACCGGCCTTGGCCATCAGGACCCGATGCCGACCTACCCACGGTACAAAAGAAAATGGTTTCCGATAGAGAGATCCCCAATGTTAGTAGGTCTTAATCTCCAAAACGTGGCCATCGGGGTCCTTGAAGTAGACCGCTTTGCCCATGCCTTTGGCGCCGGTGGTCATGCCCGGCCCCTTCATATTGTCTTGTGCTCTGGGGCTGTCGCCGTAGGGGATACCGGATTCTTGGATCCTGGCGAAGGCTTCTTCGAACTCCTGAGAGGCCATGGCGAAAGCGTAGTGGATGCTGCGGAAGTCTTCCGATTCCCGGAAGTCGAAATTCAGGGTGTCGTTAACCTTCACCGCCAGGAATGGTCCCACTTCCCCCAGGTCGTCGAACCCGAAGATACGAGTGTAAAACTCAACGGACTTCTCTCTATCCTTAACCGGAACGATGGTGTGATCCAACACTGTAGCCATAACTTCACTCCTAGCTTGCGCACTCAGGATGGGATACTCATTATTCGGGTACTTTATTCACAACGTCAGGCAAAGTCAATCGGCGGCTGACTCCTGAAAGCTGACCGCCGATAGCTGACAGCTATATCCCCCAGGTTTTCCCGAACTCAGCCCGCATCACCAGTCGCCCGGTCATTGACTTTGCATCTTGTTTCGCCAAGTACACTGCGGACGGTCCCACTTCCGACGGCTCCACTCGCTCGTGCCAGTCCCGCTGGGTCCACGGTATCGCCGCCGAGCCTTCGGTTCGCAGGCTGCCGGGCGAGATTACGTTGACGGCCACGTTGTACTCCCGCACCTCTGCGGCCAGGCAAAAGGTGAACATGTGGACCGCCGCTTTGCTGGTGCTATACAGAACGCCGCCATCTTGCTTGGGGTCGTCGGCCATGCGAGATCCGATGTTGATGATGCTGCCCCGGCCCTGCCGAATCATCGCGGGAAGCACCGCCCGGGAGCACAGATAAGGGCCCCGCACGTTAACCGTCATTATGCGGTCCCAACTCTCGGGGTCGATCTCCTGGATAGACGCTCCCAGAACCATGGCTCCGGCGTTGTTGAACAATACGTCTATGCGGTCATAATGCTCTTCGACCTGCCGGACCATTTCCTGAACTTGGTCATCGTCGGTGACATCGCAGACCAACGGGAGGACTTCGCCTCCGGCATCTTGGATGGCCTGCGTAGTTTCATCCAGGGTGCCAGCCAAGCCTGTTGGAGAAGTGGCGCGGGCGCAGATGACGACCTTGGCCCCTTCCGAGGCGAACTCCAAGGCGATGGCCTTGCCCAGCCCTCTGCTGGCTCCGGTGACGATAGCAACCATGTCTTGCATCTGGTTCATAGCGTCCAGTCCTAGAAGATAAAGGCTACGAGAATTGTGCCTTGGCCCAGCCTTGCTCGAAGGGAGTCCAGAAGAACCAAGTCAGCTTCAAGTGCTTGAACATCCAAACACCGTCCAACCGGACATACTCCTCGTCGTACCTGCCCGACCCCCATATCGCCTGATTATCTTCGGCGTAGGTGCAGGCTTGGAACAGGTACCAAGAACCGGTGGCGGTATCGCCGTTCACTTCGATGTCCGGGTTCATGACCATGTGTATCGCGAAGGGCAACCGCTGGGAAGCTTGGAAGAAGAAGTCGTGGATCCCCTGCCTGCCATCTGCTCTGCCTCGTATCCCTCCATCCCAAACCGCGTCTTCGGTGAAGAGGCTGGCGATCGCCGTGGCGTTGTAGTTGTCATCGCAGTAGGCGCAATAGCGTGCTTTGAGCCGTTTGATCTCCTCCACGTCCTCCATCACCCGGAGTCTGCGTTCCAGATCCTCCATATTCATCGTCTATCTCCAAAAAGCTGACTGCTGATAGATGGCCGCTGGCCGTTCAGATGGCTGTCCAGCCTCCATCTACAATCAGCAAGTGGCCCGTCGTGGCGGACGATGAAGGACTGGCCAGATAGATGGCCGCACCCACCAGTTCCTCCGGCTCCATCCGCCGGCCTAAGGGCATGTTGGCCGACATATCTTGCTGGACGTCCAGGGGCGAACGGGGGTCGGCTTCCGACAATCCGGGCGTCGTGGTGGGTCCGGGGCCGATGGCGTTGACGGTGATGCCGTATTTGATCCACTCTAAAGCCAATACGCGAGTCAGATTGGCCACACCGGCTTTACTGGAGCAGTAGGCGGCCCGGTCTTCCCGGGCGACCACGGCCAGTTGGGAGGAAATATTGATGATTCGTCCATGTCCTTGTTCAATCATGGGCCGGGCCGCTGCCTGGGCGCAGAAAAACGCTCCCTTCAGATTGGTGTCAACCACGGCGTCCCAATCTTCTTCGGTGACCTCCAGCGCTGGTTGCCTTCGGCGGATCCCGGCGTTGTTCACCAGGATATCTAAACGTCCGAAATCCTTAACCACGGCATCAACGGATTCCCGAATGTTCGCCAGGTTCAGGACGTCCAGTTCATAAGTGGCGCTTTTCCGGTCCACACCTTCGATCTGAGATTGTACGCCCCTAGCTTCATCAAGCTGTCGAGGCACGTCGGAGACTGCGACATTGGCTCCGGCTTGGGCCAGGCCGATGGCTAGGGCGGCGCCGATACCCCGTGACGAGCCCGTCACCAAGGCGACTTTTCCTTCTAAACTGAGACCTGGGTAACTCATGGTCAAAAGGCCTCCTCACGTTGGTCGTTATTGGCAGATTGCAGTTGATTGCATGGAGGAGGGAGTTGAACAGGTTTCAAGTGGCCATCTGGTCTCCCCCTCCGTCGGCGGTAGCATATCACAGCGGTTTACGCTGGAAGGGACACTGCCAGTGAAAAATCTCCGGTCCTTTCTCTTGCCTTGGAGAGCGCATGACTTTAGAATCACGCAGGGAATTCTTACGTACTATTCATTCATTGCGTCCTAATCACCTCTAAGGAGAATAATGGAGCAGGTAGCGCAGGCACCGCAGCAACGCGGGCGCAGCCGAGGATTCATATTAGGTAGTCTGTCTTTGGGGCATGGAGCGTCCCATCTATACGATATGGGCTTTCCAGTCTTCATGGAGGTTATCGCAAAGTCCCTAGGCCTCAGTTATTTTCAAGTAGCTACGCTGTTCAGTATCAGGCAGGTAGGTGGCGGGTTGGTTAGCCTGGGCGGTGGGGCTTTGGTGGACACTCTTAAGAGCCAATGGGGACTGATCCTCACCGGGTGCATGGCCGGGTCTGCCGTCGCCTACGCCNTCGTGGGNGCTTCCACCAATTTCCCGCTTCTGATTTTGGCTGTGATATTGGTGTCGATTCCCGGTGCCCTGTGGCACCTTCCAGCNGCGGCCGCCCTTTCCCAGAGGTTTCCGGACCGGCGTGGGTTCGCTATAGCTATGCACGGCTTCGGTTCGAACATCGGAAACGTGTTGGGACCGCTGATGGCTGGAGCGCTGCTTACGATTCTATTCTGGCGCCACGTACTATTCATCTACGCCGTGCCTTCGTTGATGCTGGCTGGTCTGGTTTGGTGGTCNTTGAAAGACGTTGGTAAGGAGGGGGATCAGGAGGAGTCGGTCCGGTTTTCAGAGCAACTTCGCATCGGGTTGCGGCTGCTTCGAAACCCNGTAGTCCTGGGACTGATACTGTCGGCGACTCTGAGGGGTATCGGCCTGAACGCCCTGTTCCACTGGACGCCNTTCTACCTTTCAGACACCGATACCGGCCTGGGAATGAGCTACTTCAGAGCCGGATTCCACTACTCCTTGCTGGCAGGCATGGGCATCGTCTCGGCTCCGGNGCTTGGCTTATTGTCGGATAAATATGGCCGAAAAGCCGTCCTGGTGCCCGGACTGGCCTCGGCGGCGGTACTTTCCTTTCTGGTTGTGAGCACCGGAGATTCGATATTGCTGGCGGTGNTGCTGGCGGGGATGGGGTTGGGCACCTTCGCCCTGCATCAGATAATCCAAGCAGCGGTATTGGATGTGGTCGGGCGGGGAACCGAAGCCACGGCAGTGGGACTGATATTCGGGGTCAACGGNCTGATCGGTGCGNCTTCCCCGTTCCTCGCGACGCTAATCATCAATCATGCGGGTGGGTTAAGTTCTATTTTCTACTACAGCGGTATCCTCACGGCAATCTCCGCGNTAGTGATGATATTCATCCCCCTCCGCCCGATGAATCAGCCNGCAGTTCCAGGCTGATGTTGCGNCTGCGTCGAAAATGGGTGTTTACGCTTGACACCCCCCTACTGCCACTCTTACAATTTAGTTGCCGNCCACCCGCTGTGGGGGCGAGCACCAAGCACTCTGCGACATCTGTCGTAGACTGACCAATGTGGTAGGCCGCTGGGATCCNATGCCGACCGAGACGGCCACAATCGAAAGTGTCCATCATTNTGCGCCCCGTNGCGTCGGGGCTTNNCTTTTGTCTGCCTCATNTCGCTCCTCNACGACAAAGTTGCTCGGNGGGCCGGGTGAATAGCACTATCACTGCGGTCCAGGGACTAGAGGCCGGGCATTACACTGACCGGGTTCACGCCACGGGATGCACCGTAATCATTTGCCGCCAAGGGGCCGTNGGCGGGGTGGACGTTCGCGGCGGGTCTCCCGGTACCAGAGAAACCGACCTTTTGAGACCGGCGCACCGGGTCGACCAAGTGCACGCCATCGTACTGAGTGGCGGTAGCGCTTTCGGTCTTGACGCTGCTTCCGGCGTGGTACGTTACCTGGAAGGGCAGGGTGTTGGCTTTCCGGCCGGTCCGGCCATCGTTCCCATAGTCTCCTCTGCCATCCTCTTTGATCTAGGGTTGATTACCCACGAGGTTCGCCCTGGTTCCGAAGAAGGCTTGGCTGCCTGTGAGGCTGCAAGCACCGGACCACTGGATGAAGGCAGCGTTGGTGCGGGCACCGGGGCAACGGTTGCCAAGGCTCGAGGCATAAATGCGGCGGTCAAGTGCGGCATCGGGTCCGCCAGCTTGCGCCTTCCCGGCGGAGCGGTAGTGGCTGCGGTGGTCGCGGTTAACGCCTACGGGGGCGTGTACGACTACAAGACTGGCCGCTTAATGGCCGGACCCCGGCGCGCGGACCAAGGTGGATTCGAAGATCCGATGGCCATCCTTCTTGAAGTTAACGGTAGCGATGAAGCTCCACCCATGACCAACACCACCATCGGTTTGGTCGCTACCGACGCTGTTTTGAGCAAAGAAGAGGTCAACCATCTGGCGGGATTGAGCCACGACGGTCTGGCCCTCACCATCCGTCCCTGTCACACCATGAGAGATGGCGACACCATGTTCGCCCTGGCTACTGGCCGGGGTCCCCAGACATCGGACCTTACGGCTTTGGGAGCCGCCACGGTAGAGGTCACGGCCAGAGCGGTTCTTCGGGCGGCGGAAGCAGCTACCGGCCTTGGTGGCGTCCCGTCCATCAGTGAGCTTGCTCATGGTTAGTCGAAACTTGGACATCGGGTTCATCGGCATAGGGGTGCTGGGAAAGGGACTTCCCCTGGCGTTGGCTGAGCGAGGGTACCGAGTGGTTGCCGCTTTCAGCCGCTCCACCGCCTGGGCCCAATGGCTGGCGGACCGGATTCCCGGTTGCTCCGTCTACGCATCCGCCCAAGAATGTTCCGAAGCTGCGGATCTGGTGTTTATCACGACACCGGATTCGGTTATCGAAGACGTAGCAGGGTCAGTGAATTGGCGTTCCGGCCAAGGCGTGGTCCATTGCTATGGCGGGGCATCTATCGAACTATTGGAACCAGCCGCCCAACAAGGCGCATTCACCGGAGCTTTTCACCCGTTCCAGACATTTGCCGGACTGGATAGCCCGGAAGACGCCGCAGCCAGATTGGCCGGAGTAACCTTTGCGGTAGAAGGCGAAGGCTGGCTGGGCGGCTATTTGGCCACTATGGCTCAAGACTTGGGAGGACATGCCGTATCCATCGCCGGTCCGGACCGTTCTCTGTACCACGCAGCAGCGGTGTTCGGATGCGGCTACGTGGTGACGCTGCTGAAGTCGGCCGTTAGCCTTTGGGAGTCTATGGGGTTGTCCTCAGAGCAAGCGATTCAAGCCCTTATCCCCCTGACTTCGGCGACTCTGAGCAACGTGGCAAAAGAGGGATTGAAGGGCGCCGCCACCGGCCCTGTGATCCGCGGCGACGTTCTGACCCTGCGCTCCCACCTGGAGACTCTGTTTCAGCGTTCCCCGGAGTTGGTGTCCCTGTATGGGAACCTGGCCCGGGCGTCGCTGCCCCTGGCATCCCAGGGTGCGGGCCCCAATCAACTCAACGCGATAGAGGAGCTGGTAGACCACTACATAAGTTTCGAATAATCAAACAAACGCTCGCCAACCCGTCCAACCTCCCCCCTTTAGAAGAGGGGATTGAGGGGGGTCGTCCCCCAACGCACAAATAACGATATCCAAAACTTTCCGGAGGTAACAGCCATGGCTAGGGTGACCATCAGGGACATCGGCCAGATGAAGGCCGACGGTAAAAAGATACCCATGGTTACAGCCTATGATTATACGGCGGCGTGCCTGGCAGACCAGGCTGGGATACCTATCCTCTTGGTTGGCGATAGCCTGGGCATGGTGGTTCTGGGCTACGACTCCACGGTTAACGTGACCATGGACGACATTTTGCACCATACCAAAGCCGTGATCCGGGGCGCCAAGAATGCCATGGTGGTGTCCGACCTACCCTTCATGACCTACCAGGTTGACTCGTCTCAGGCCCTCACCAACGCCGCCCGGTTGATTCAAGAAGGCGGCGCACAGTCCGTCAAGCTGGAAGGTGGCGAGAGCGTGGCCGAAACGGTGCACCGCATCGTTGAGGCCGGGATCCCGGTGATGGGGCATATCGGCCTGACACCCCAGTCCATCAATACCTTTGGCGGATATCGAGTGCAGGGCAGGAACGAGGTCGAAGCAGCCAAGCTCATGCGGGACGCCAAAGCCTTGGAGGATGCTGGTGCTTACGCCATCGTCTTGGAGTTGGTGCCGACTCCCCTGGCTGGCCTCATCTCTCGCCGCTTGAATGTTCCTACCATTGGCATCGGCGCCGGTCCCGAGTGCGATGGGCAGGTCCAAGTGCTCCACGACATGCTGGGGTTGTTCACCGACTTTGTGCCCAGGCACACCTTTCAATATGCCAAGTTNGCCGAGGCGATCAAAGCGGCGTTCGCCCAATACATTCAGGACATAGAAGGCGGTGCCTTCCCCACGGAAAAGCAAAGCTTTGGGATGGACGAGTCAATCTTGGAAGAACTCATGGCCCTACCCTAGCCACGTTGCCGACCCAATCATCGGCCCCGAAGGAGAATCGCCGGCCCTATGCAAGTTATTAAAAGCCGGCGGCAAATGACCGCCGCCTGCCGAGCGGCGAACCGTCCTCTGGGCTTGGTTCCCACTATGGGCGCTCTACACGAAGGGCATCTTGCTCTGGTGAAGCAAGCCCGCAAAGATAACCCAACCCTGGCCGCGACCATCTTCGTCAACCCTTCCCAGTTCGGTCCCCAGGAAGATCTGTCAGCATACCCTCGCGACTTGGACCGGGACTTGGAACTGCTCCGAGAAGAGGGAGTCGACCTGGTGTTCACTCCCAGCGTCGAGGAGATTTACCCGCCGGGATTCAATACGTGGGTGGACGTGGCCAAACTGGGAGACAGGCTGGAAGGGGCGCATCGTCCCGGCCATTTCCGGGGCGTCGCCACCGTNGTAGCCAAGTTGTTCAACATCATCGGTCCCGACAATGCCTACTTCGGACAGAAGGACGGACAGCAGTCTATCGTCNTCCGAAAGATGGTCCGCGACTTGGACCTCGGCGTAGAGGTCGTGATGGTTCCCACGGTGNGGGACAGGGACGGGCTGGCCCTCAGCAGCCGCAACACCTACCTAACCGAGGAACAACGCCGCGCCGCGCCGGTTGTTTACCGGGCGTTACAGCTAGCTGACAGACTTTGGCAAGAAGGAACCACCGACGGAAACCGGCTACGCTCGGAGACCAGGCTGGTCTTGGCAAGCGAGGCGCTGATAGAACGTATCGACTACGTCAGCGTGGCCGACGCCGAAACCCTGGAAGAGTTGGATACGGTCAAGACCCGGGCCATGGTTTCCGTGGCCGTCCAGCTAGGCAAGCCCCGCCTCATAGACAACATAATCTTGGAATAATGGCACTCCCTAGAAANTGCGAGGGTGAAAAACGAGTCCCTTCCTTACGAAGGAGGGGATTTAGGGGAGGTTCAGCCCCGCGCAGGAACGTCTCCCGGTAGTCCACCAGCCTGAAGCAGAACCGGCACGACCCCCCTGTAGTCCCCCTTCTAAAGGGGGGACGGGTTTTCCTGAAGAGCGGACAGGTCTGGGCAATAAGTAGGGGCACGACTAGCCGTGCCCCTACTCTGTTTCTGGAGGATACCGGACTGTTTACTGGTGTTCTTGGGGATGCGGTTGTTCCCGCAGCAGGTTCAAGGCCTGAAGGACGGGAGCGTCGGTGAAGCTGAATAGCACCGCTGGGCTGGTGGCGGACGTGTTGACGTGTTCGTGGAATACCCAGCCGGGCACGCAGAAAACGTCCTTCTCGCTCCAATCCAATCTCTGGCCGTCAACTATGGAATAGCCTTCTCCTTCGACGACGTGGTAGATGACGCTGGCGGTATGGCGATGGGCCTTGGTTGCCTCGCCGGGCCGCAGCAGTTGGCAATTACAGCCCATGGTCGGCATGACCGGTCCGCCGGTGTTGGGATTGGTGTATTCCAGAACAACTCCGTCAAAAGGGCTACCGTCGGCCACCGGGGCCAGGCCTTGCAGGGCGGCCCAGGTCTTGTCCCACGGATAGTGCATCAGCGGTGAATGGGCGCTGTCGGGCTTCTCCCAGGCGGGACGTAGCGCGCCGGAGCCGTAGGCGGTTAGGGATGAATCGGTGGGCTGGGTGATTGGCTGAATGTCTTCCGGGTAGGGCTCGAAGAAGACGGCCTCCAGCAGGTGGGTCAGAGGCAGGTCCAGACCATCAAGCCAAATCATTGGATTGCCGGTGGTATTGCTGTGGTCGTGCCATGTCCAGTTGGGGGTCAATACCAAGTCCCCGGGATGCATGGGTATCTTGTCGCCCTCAACGGTGGTGTGGCCGCCGTCGCTTTCGATGATGAACCTTAGGGCTGCCGGTGTGTGCCGGTGGGCCCTTGCCGCCTCACCGGGCAAGACAATCTGTAGTCCGGAAAATAGGCTGTTGGTGGTGGCGATGCGGCCTTCCAGTCCAGGGTTGAGCAGCATCAACACCCGACGTTCGGCATCCTGAGTGCCCACAAGTTCCGCCGCGCGCATGGCTTGAGGGCGTAACTCTTTCCAGCTCCAGAGGAAGGGAAGCGCTTTGCTCTTTGGCTCGCTGACCAGGGCTTGTTCCTGCCTGGTCCATAGAGCGGCGGTGCTGAATGATTCCAGATCCTTATAGAAGCTGTCCAACTCAGCGGGTGTTGCTTTGGAAGCGGAAGGTCTAACCATCTTACGTTCCCTCCAGGTGCGATCTTAGCTCTGGGTAAGCTCGCGAACCGCCTCAGTGAAAGCGGGGACTACCTGTTCCCAATCTCCAACAACGCCGTAACGGGCTTCTTTGAAGATGTTGGATTCCAGGTCTTTATTAATCGCGACGATAACCTTGGCTCCCGAGCAACCCGCCATGTGCTGGCTGGCCCCCGATATAGCAATGGTTATATACACTTCTGGAGTGATGGTCTTGCCGGTTAGGCCGACTTGATAGCTGGATGGAACCCAGCCCGAGTCCACCGCCGCACGGGATGCGCCGACGGCGCCGCCCAATAGGTTGGCTAAAGTTTCCAAGGCCGCGAAGGGCTCCGGTCCGCCCAGTCCCCGTCCACCGGAGACTACGACGCGGGCATCTTCCAGTTTCACGCCTTCGGCCGCTTCTTCCACTACGTCCACCACCTGGCTACGGGCCATGGAGGCGTCCAACTCAACCGGGAAGGACACGATCTGACCTTGTCGTGAGGAGTCCGGTTCCAGGGGTTCATAGACTTTGGGGCGGATGGCGGCGATCTGAGGGGCGTAGTTACACCGAACCACGGCGATGGCGTTGCCGCCGTACACCGGACGGTTGGCCAGCAGAGTCTTTGATTCGGTGTCGATGGAAATCTCCAGGCAGTCCTGCGCCAATCCAACGCCGAGACGGAACGCCAGCCTGGGGGCTAGTTCTCTTCCTTCATTGGTGCGCCCGATGAGCACGACTCGAGGGGACACGTCCCGGCAAAGTGCTTCCATGGCCGACAGATATAGGTCCACCTGGTATTGGGCCAGTTGGGGATGGGTAACTGCGTAGACCTTGTCGGCTCCGTAGCTGATCGCCTGCTGGGACGGTTGGTCCAGCGTGTCGCCCAGCAACCCGATGGCCAGTTCCTCGCCCAAGGCGTCGGCTGCCGCTCGACCGGCTGTCAGTAACTCCCTGGCTGTGGGACTAAGCTCACCACCTGCTGAATCTCCCAGGACCAGTACGCCCGATTCGTCCGCCATGCTTCCTCCGGTATTGGTTGTTGATGCTGTTACGTAGCCCGGTTAAAGGCTTCGTCTTGAATTCTGATGGCTGAAAGCCGATAGCTGTCAGCTAGATAAGCTTGGCCTCACGGAGTTTCAGCGCCAATTGTCTTCCGGCATCGGCGGCGTCCTCTCCTTCTATTATCTCGCATTGTTGGTCGCGCACCGGCACGAACAGTTCTTGCAGCGTCACTCTGGGTTCTAGCTGCGATGCGTCGGCGCCCAAGTCGGCAGCGCTCCAGATGGTGGGACGCTTTCTGGTGGCGGCCATGATGCCCCGCAGAGTGGGGTAGCGGGGCTGGCCCAGTTCGTTGCTTACGGTGACCAGAGCCGGGAGGGGAGCTTCGACGACTTCGTAGCCGTCGGATGTGATGCGCTCCACGGATACCTTGTCGCCCTTGACCTCAACCTTCTTGCCCAGTGCGATGCAGGAAAGCCCCAATATCTCGGCTACTCCCAGAGGCACTTGTGCGTTGTCCCAGTCGGACGCTTGGCGGCCACAGATTATCAGGTCGAAACCGCCTAGCTTGCGTATCGCCGCCGCCAATAGTTGGGCGGTGAAGAAACTGTCGATGGAATTTGAGAAAGCATCATCCTGCAGCAAGACCAGCTCGTCCGCGCCCATGGACAGGGGCTTTTTCATGACGTCCAGGGCGAAAGCAGTTCCTGTGGAAATGACGGTAACTGCGGCCTCTTGAGCGTCCTTGATCTGCAATGCTGCCTCAACCGCGTTTTCATCGAAGCCATTGACAACTGGGGGTATGTTGGGGGGAGGCACGACGGCTTTGGCATCGGCATCGATGCGAAAAGCGGCCATCGGCATCTCTGGGTCGACGACCTGTTTAGCCAGGACGGCGATGCTCACGGGCATAGTGGGTCCCCCTTAAAAACGGCAAAATCGAGACTATGTGAAACATATCACGAGCCTGAGTACGTGTCAATGAAGCTCGTTCTTGGGGGCGTTGACAGCGCATAGTTTGTCCAATTTAAGCCGGCGAAAATCGGCTAAATGTTATAATGTCTGCGACCCCCACACGGTTTTACCGTTCCTCTTTCCTTTGCTTCCATGCCCCTCAAAAGACGTTTCAGTGACTAGCTATGCATGGGAATATTTNCGGGGAAGTGGTCGAGGTGTTAAATGGATACCCAGATGTATGGGAATCAAACGGCNATACAAGAGGAAATCAACAGCGCCTTTATCGGAGCCATGAGCCGGGTCTATCTNTATATGACNGGCGGATTGGTTTTGACCACCATCGTGGCGATGGTGGTGGCTTTGAATCCGGACATCCAAGCCGCCGTGTTCAGCNGCGGCATTATAGTTTTCGGACTGATAGGCGCCCAGTTGGGCCTGGTATTGCTAATCTCAGCGACGATCAATAAGCTTGCGCCGCCGATGGCTCTTGCCCTCTTTTTCATCTACGCCGCATTGATGGGCGTGACGTTGTCGGTAATCTTTGTCGTGTACGACCTTGGGAGCATTGGACTGGCCTTCGGGGCCACGGCTTCGATCTTCGCCGGTCTGTCCATCGCGGGGTTGACCATAAAGAAGGATCTGACCAGCCTGGGGCCGATTCTGTTCGCCTCACTTCTGGGTCTGATAGTGGCGTCCGTCGCTAACCTGTTCTTCCAAAGTTCTGCCCTGGAGTGGCTGGTGTCCATCGCCGGCGTCATCATATTCATGGGGTTGACGTTGTACGATTCCAAGAAGATCAAAGAGATGACCGGCGAGGCCGTGCTTCAGGGCGATGCTCTGGCAGTGAGCCGGATCGGGGCCATCGGAGCCTTGAAGCTGTATCTGGACTTGATAAACTTATTCATCTTCATTTTGAGCATCACGGGCGGTAGGAAGTAGCGAGATTAACTTAGACATCAATACCGGTGGTGTAGGACGTTCTATCGACGGCAGAGAATCAATCTTGCTTTCCTTGGGGAGGGAAGTTCATTGTGGGAGGAGTGCCGTCACGGGTGGAGAGTCCGCCTGAAGNTGGCCGCATACGCCGGTTNAATCAACGATAGGTCTAATGAATGGCCCGGCAGTTTATGCCGGGCCATTTTCTTGTCGACAGACGAATCCCTCCAGTCTCCATATCTCGAGTTTTCGGGCATAGCAGCGGCCATGAATTAAGGAGAACCCTATGCTACAATCCCATAAATCTGGAATTATTATAGATTCTCCGGGCTCGATCTATGCCTGGAGCCGTCCTGGTTCGGTAAAGGCGGGAGCGCCGGTTGCGCACCGTCTAAACGGGGTCTTTAGACCGAATTTTAAAAACAGATCTTGGGTTAACACATCTGGAGGTAGACATAAGTTATGGGTCTGCCATTGATGATTCTTCGTTTCGTGGCTACTCCGCTCTTGGGAATCGCCATCTTCTTTGGACTACTTTTAACGTTGGTTGAGAGCAATATATCCAACAAACTTCTGGACGCCGATTTCTACACCGCCACAATCTCGGAATATAATACCTACGCCCGCATCTACGACGACGTTCTTCTGGACCAGAAGGCAAAAGATAAAATGCAAGAACTTCTTGGGGACGTTAAGGTAGTGAGCCCCGAGGACATAGTTGGGTTGGTGCGCGGACTGCTGCCTCCCGAATATTTGCAGACCCAGGTGGAAGCGTCGATCCAACGTTCCTTGGCCTACTTTAACGACGACTCTGACACCTTGGAACTCTACTTGGAATTGGGCCCCCCGCTACAGCAAATCAAACCCACGTTGTTTGAATACATCGACCGCCGCATCGATGGCATCCCTGAAGGCGACCCCGGCGCTCCCGAATGTACTCCGGCCACCGTCAAGAGAGTAGGTGACGGGTACCAAGAAGTGTTTCGCAGCTTAGGGAGCGGGCAAGTACCCGCCGAGTTGCCGTCGATCAAAGCGATTCCCGAACCCTGCCGAACGTTAATCTTCGACGCGGCTTTCCCGGCATTGTTCGCGGACGACTCTTTGGATGAGCGGTCCAAACTAGCCATGGCGAAAGCTTCCAATGATATTCGAACGCCCTTTATTGCCGGGGATACCCATGGAGTGTTAAAGGCAGCCGCCCGCCCGTTGGCCGAGCCTGTGCTGGACGACGCCATCGGCAAGCTCCGTGACCGGTTGGATGAAGGAGACCGGCTGAACCTTATTCGTGTCATAGCCGAGACCAGCGGCGACTATTCCGAACCGGAGCTCCGTTCCGAGATGGCCGAGGTCAAGGAGGCGGTTGTCCAATACCGGACATTGGGAGGGACGATCGCGTTTCTGATGCTGTACGGCGGCGCGATTCTATTGGCGGTTCTTCATCTTCCCAAGCTCAGCGCGGCCATGCGATGGCCCGGTATCTTCCTTTTCGTGTCCGGCGGGTTAATCTTTATCGTAGGGAAGATTTTCGAATCCAAGGCGGTGGATTTCCTGGTAACGGCCGTAGATAAAATCACCGCAAATGCGCCCGGAATCCCAGGCCCCGCCATCAATCTAATCAGTGACTTGGTTCTATCTTTCGGCCAGCAATTGACCACGGGATTCGCCGGTTCGGCGTTCACCGTGCTCATCATTGGGGCGTTGCTCTTCGCAGCCTCGATCGTTCTGTCGATCGTGAAGCCCTTTATTCCGGGCCTGTCTTAAAACAGGGCGATCGGATTCACCGGGGAACCGGTGACGTTCCTCAAGCGCAAGGGCCCCAGCGTCAGCATGAACTCGTACCGCTGACGCTGGGCGCAGGCTTGGCTTAGTTCCTCCAGATTGGCGTTGTCGATCAACCACATGCCCAGAGTAACCAGCGAAACGGTGTGCAATGGCGCGGTTACGTTAGCGTAGTGGCTGGGCTGGCAATCGTTGGAAGTGTCGGTGCCCAGCATGGCCACGCCTCGCTCTTTGAACCAAGGTGTGCAGGCCACCTGACAGGCCGTGGCCGGTTCCGTGTTCGGCACCGGACCCAGGTCTAGGCGCTTCCGGTAATTTCCGGTACGCACCAGCAGGATGTCCCCCTCTTCAACCCGCACTCCCTGAGCCCGCTCGGCAGCCTCTAAGTCCTGAGGCATGATTGGCTCCTCCGGCGGCACCCATGAGACATCACGGACCGCCGGGATGTCCAACAGAACGCCCCGGGTAACTATCCCATCTCCGGCGACCTCGATGGAGTGGGTTTGGGCACCCTCTTTAGACGTTATNTGGGAGGCCGGCATACCGTTGTACAGCTTGCCCCGCCAGGAATAATGGGACAATGCATCGATGTGGGTGATGGTTCGACCATGAAAGACCATGCCGATGAATTCAGCCGCTCCCCGGCGCACCAATCGGCGTTCATCTGGGTCGGTGTCCCGGCCTTCGCCGCTGTCCACCATGTAGCGCTGGACCTGGAAGCTGATGTCCGGTGTAAGGTCGGTGACTATGGGCCGGGCGCAGCTCACGGCAACGCCGTCCTGAACCAAGCCAGCGGCTTGTTGGCGCTTGGCTGGGGTAATCAGGTTCAATGCGCCCAGTTGATCATCTTCTCCCCACCGTCCCCAATTGGACAGGGATTCCATCCATTCCAGGACCTGAGCTTCCGACGGGATTTCATCTGGCATGAAATAGGCTCCTTTGCCGATTCATTGAGAATCTTGATGTGCATCCACTAACTTCTATCAACCATCGGATTTGAGCGGCGAGTGTGATTGATTCATGCCTCCGCTACAACCAGATTGACGCTGAACCCTAGCCAGAAAGAGGCTCCGAATGACTCCTCTTGGCTCAGTCCCATAAGCGACTGCAATAGAATGAGGAAGACTCGTACTGTAGCTACGCCCATCGCCAAGGAAAATGTTCGAATCATCCACTCGCGATGCTGGCTCACTTCTTTCCTAAAGATGTGGCGCATCGCCGTAAAAAGAGAAAAGAGAAAGATTACGCCAAAAAATGCTGTTGCCGACTGTGTGCTGATACCGCCGAAGGTAGGGAAAAGAAAGTTGAGGATCAGAACGATTACACCGCTGATCGCGGCACAGGTGGCTAATATCCGTCCCAAGCCACGGTGAATACTGATTCGCCGTTGTCGGATCCGTGCGAAGAACTGCAAAGGAGCCAGTGTGAGAAACAGCACTCCCGGAACAATGTGGAGGAGCGAGACCCACTGGTGCTGAATATAGCGCACGTCGACCCCATCGGAGTTTAGTGGATCTTGAGCCATGAGCGCCAGGCGCGCGCACCGGAAGCTAGCATTATGAGCACNGGTAGCGCGATTGCAAACCATCCTAGAGTGCTNGCGATCTTCATGGTTTTGGCTTGGTCGAAGACCACTGTACGCCTCCAACATCTGATGTACAGCTAAGATCGGGTGATCGATCAGGTGCAATTTTGCATGACAAACTAGTCGAATCCTCCTGACTCCANTCGATTGAATGGAGTCAGGAGGATTCCATAGCTCCGCTGGCGTGGGTGGATTCTCCTAAGTTAGGCGTTAACTATCACGTCTACCAGCGCCGTGGTGCCGCCGTTCACTGCGGCCAGCGCTCGCTCAAGGGCGGGCTTGAGCTCAGCGGGGTCTTCCACCCGCTCGCTGTGGCCGCCGAAAGGCTTAATCAGATCGGCGTAGTTGGGACCGGTGATGTCCACCCCGTGGTGGATTCCGGTTTTGGCGGCGACCCCGTCGGGGTAGAACTGTAGATGCAGGTTCTGCATCGCCTGATATTTCCCGTTGTTGAAAACGATTATCAGGATGGGCAGATTCTCCGCAGCGGATATGCCGAAGCTCTGGACGACGGGGTTGTACAGGAAGGAGCCGTCGCCCATCAGCGCGACTACCGGCGAATTGGGCCGGGCTAGTTTGACGCCTAGGGCCGTGCCCAGTCCCTGTCCCAGACCGCCGTTGGGATGGAAGTAGCGCTGGGGTGTGTTCCAGGCGATGTGCCTCAGGATCGCGCCCCTATGGGTGATGGTTTCTTCAATGTAGGTGGCGTCGTCGGGCATGACCTCGCTGATGGCAGCGCATAGCCAGACCGGGTCGATCGGACCTTTGTCTTTGGCTGCCTCAACCGTGGCTCGGTGGCCTTCGGTGGCTTTGTTGTGTTCCGACTCCCATTGAGACTTTCTTGCGGAGATTGCCACAGCGTTAAGACCACCGTTGGCCTCTACAGCGTCGGCTAGCAGCCTGACGGTTACGCCGATATCGCCTTCCAGGTAGATGTTGGCGTGGAGAGCCTGGTAGGTCAGATGCTCTTTAAGGGGATACTCATCTATGGATATCACCGTTCCCGTGGCGGGGCCTTTGGACGGCGGATACCAGGGAGTCTTGCTTCCCATCAGCAGAATCACGTCGGAGGTGTCTTTGAACAGGTTGACATTGGTTCCCTGGTACATGGGGTGGTCCTTGGGGAAGTTGGCGTAACCGGGGCTTGACTCCACCACCGGAATGGACAACATTTCCGCCAAACGAACCGTCTGATGGAAGGCTTCCACGTCCTTACCGGCTGACTCGGAGATTATCACCGGAGATGATGCTCCAGCCAATAATCGAGCTACTTCGTCGATTGCGGAAGCTTCGGAATGAGTCTTCGGCGGAGCGGGAATCTTGCCCATCCTCGGCGGAGGAGTCCAAGCGGGCAGCATGACTTCCATCGGGATGTCCAGGAACGTCGGACCTTTGGGTAACCTTTGGGCCATCTCGCCNGCCCTGGTTATCGACTCGTAAAGGTTGAAATGGGTGGAAACGTGGCTGCTCCATTTCGTGAAGGGTTCGACCCACCGGTCAGCGCCTCCCACCACGTTGAGTCCCCTGTACCACTGTCCGCCCGGATCGAAGTCGGGGTCTTCGCCGTTGGTGATGGACTCACCGGAGCAGATCAGCATGGGAATCTCGCCTTGGTAAGCGCCATGGATACCCAACGACCCCTGCAGCAACCCGACACCAGCGTGCAACATGACGGCTTGCAGTTTCCCGGTGACTCTCGTATAGCCCATGGCCATGGTCACGGCCAGGGTCTCGTGCCAAGTATCGATGTAGCGGGGNCCGTCGGCCTCGTTGACTTTCTGCCGGGCCAAGGCTTCCCATACCGACGGCCAGTCGGAGCCGGGGGACGCGATTATGTATTCGATGTCCAGATTCCGAAAGGCCTCTAAGACGGCTTCTCCGCCGTCAATCTCTTCTCTAGCCATTGTTGCCTCCTAGGATTTAGTCGTGGTTGTACTGAGTTTGGAGCACATTATACGATAAGGGGGAAGCCGGTGGCGGGATTGATCTGACGACTACGTCTTGACCCAGCGGCACTCGGGCATGTGACCGTGGAAGCCACTGTCGGAGCAAGTGCAGGCGATGTCATCCCGCTTGGCGTATCCGTTGCTTTCCAGATACGAGTCGAAGCCGGTGTAGAAAGTNTACCCATCGTCGATGGATTGGAACCCCGCAGCAAAGGCTGCCCGGAGCAATTCTTGGGTTGGCGTCATCTTGGAATGGCCATTTTGGTTAGAGGACATTAAAATTCCAGCTTACGGAGTTTCTAAGACTCGGACCACGTCTTGGGCGAACACCATGTCTTCCGTTCCCTCTAAGGTTGGNTCGCCGGGCGAAGACAGGTATTTGACGACGACCCAAACACCGTCCTTGGGGTTGGAAATCACCTCGGCGGTGGCTCCGTTGCTGACCATGATGTTGGCTCCTGGGTCTAGCAGCATCAGGTTTACTACTTCGTTCATGTTGGGCTCCAAGGTTTTATGTGCGTGGGATTGACGGGACGACCCCCTCTAATCTCCCCACTCTAAAGGGGGAGAGGACCAACGGTTACCGCCAGGAGGCTAGTTCGTCCCAGCTGG
>PANP01000065.1 GCA_002708395.1 Dehalococcoidia bacterium | reverse complement strand
CCTAGGTAGTCATTCCAGCCGCATTGATTCTACTGGTGGTGACCGTAGCCTGTGAACTCGCCGGCCAACAGCCGTTGGACGAGGGACGTATCATGCAAACGGTGGAGGACGAGGTCAGATTCCAGATCGAAGCGGCCAAGGAGGAGATGTCCCAGGACTTCGGCCCCAGCCAGGGTGATTTTCAATTCGAAATGATGCAACCGTTGGATGACCTGCGTTTTGAATTCGATAGCCTCAAGAACCAAGTGGAAGGGACCGATCCCGTGTCCAGGTTCGATCTGGAGAGCCTGAGTTTGGACATTCAACAGGTTAGGTCCAGGTTTGACGGTCTGGAGTTCGAATACGCCCGGTTAGAAAGCCTGAACAATCTGCAATTTCAGGTCGACGACATAAATAACAATCTGGCACTAAGAGACCTGGATGCGGACCAGGGCTTTGACCTGGATCAACTAAGATTCGAGATCGACGAAACTAGAGGAATGATTGAGGATGCCAAGAGCGAAGCTCATTTGGAACTTGAGCAACTTCGCTTGCAAGTGGAGGATTTGGAACGGGTCTTGAGTGATTTCCAAGGAGATTTTGGCCTAGAACTGGAAAGGCTCAACTCTAGGATAGACTCAGTTCAATAAAGCTGGTCGTTGACCTTGCGGGTTCGGTATCCTGACGATGTAGGGGCAGGTTTCAAACCTGCCCCTACGCTGGTGATGGAGCCCTGATACCCGGAACAATCCCTCGCCCTATTCGGGAAGTACGGCGATGGCCTCTATCTCTATCTTAATATCCGGCGTCCCCAAAGCGGCAACCTGCACTTGAGTGCTGGCCGGGAAGCCGTCTTTAAAATACTCGCGCCGGACTTCGCCGCTGGCGGCTGCTTCCCGCAGGTCCGTGACGAAGCTGGTGACTTTGACGATGCTACTCATAGCCCCGCCGTTGGCCTCCAATATCGTCTGAAACTTCTGGAGAATCACCTCAGTTTGGGCGGTGATGTCTCCCTTCTCGGCGGGGGTGCCCCTGGCGGTGCTGCCCGCTATGAAGAGCATGTTGCCCCAGCGGACCGAATGGTGGAATGCCCCGGCTGGTTGGGGCAGGTCGGGGTAGTCGCGGCGGATGATATCCATGTTATTCCTCCCTTTTGGGTTAACGCCTTTAACGCTCTTCTTTCGTGGGGAATATCAGCGACTTAACCGTCACCGGAACAACTTCGGATATGCCCATTGGCAGGCCGATGTCCAAGTAGTCCAGGTCTCCCACGTCTATGCCGTCAACCACCACCACGTCTTGGCTCAGCTTCAGTTCCTCTTTCAGGATGCCGCCAAGGGACTTGGCAACGTCGGTATCGAGAACTATGAACACCGGGACATCTGTAGCGTCGCCGTTGTTGACNACGGAGGAGATACCGTCGGCCAGTCTTTTCAGGGAGCGGTAGTTGGGTGGCTCTTCAACTTCCAGGGCTAGGGCCAATCCGGGGGCGAATTCGGTTAGATCGAACTTGGCCAGGGCGCTCTGAATCGCCCGCTCCACCGACTCCTGACCGTTCATGTAAGGGCGCACCACCTGTAGCCCGAAAGCCGGAAGTGAGTCCAATCCGGACANATGGCTGGTGCCGCCGCTGGCTTGCACCGTGTACTCCCCGGCCCCGATGACCGTTGCCCGGATGCCTTCAGANGTTTCGCGCACTACCCCTTCTTTGAACACGGTTTTCAGGCTTTCNCGGATGTGGCGGGCGAACTGGGGACCCAGGTCTCCGTAGGNGGCTGCGTCGTGGTCGTAGATGTACTCGGACACGCCGCCGGAAAACACGACANAATCAACTTCAGAGGGACCCTGATAGTCTTCCAGTGGGTCTGTAAGNAGGAAGCGCTCAGCGATCCCGGTCAGGGGAGCGTTTCNAATCACCAAGGCGAGAATCTCGGACATGCGGGCGGCGAAGTCTTCTTTCACGGATTCGCTGATGGCTCGCCCCACGGCTAAGATCCGGCCTATTTCATTGAGCAGGTCTAATGCCGGCTCCTCCAGCCTAGTTATCTGGTTCTCTTCATCGAAGGCGATAAGCCGTGCGCCAACGGTGACGGCAGCAGTGCTTGTCACCACGCCGNTACGTATCAGGGACAACTTGGTAGTGCCGCCGCCCACGTCGATGTTTAGGACAGTGGCGCTTTCATCCTTGGATAGGGCCACCGCTCCGCACCCGTGGGCCGCCAGCAATGCTTCGTGGTTGGGTCCGGCGGACGCGCAGATGAATTTGCCCGACTCCTTGGCGAAAAGCTCGCTGATGGGCCGTGCGTTCTCCTTCTTCAGNGCCTCTCCGGTGATTACCACCGCCCCCGTGTCCACGGTTTCCGGGGTGAATCCGGCTTCCTCGTAAGACTGGCGAACGAACTCCCGAATGTTGTCGGTGTCGATCAACGTTCCGGATACGTAGGGCGTCAGCATGATGGGAGAGCGGTATAAGACCTGCCGGTCAGTTACCCGGAACCGGCTGGAAAACGCAGCCCCTTCTCTTCTCAGTACCAGTTGGGAGAACACCAGATGNGACGTGGATGAGCCTATATCGATGCCCACACTGCGAATGGTGAGCATCTCCATGCCTTCAATTTCCACCGCTTCGCCAACGTCACCGAAGTCGTCCAGATCGTCGTGAGGGTCGTCGGGGAAATTGTCATGGCTATGGCTGTGACCGTGAAGGCCGTCTTCGAATTCGTCGTGGTCCATTAAGCTTAATTCTCCCGGTAACTTATTGAGCTGCCGTCCGGTAATCCCATTGGTAGTCTCGGTCTTTGTAGGCTTCGTCGGGCATGAGACTGGTCACGCCGTGTTTGGCCAGTTCCTCCTCGAACTTCTCGCGTACCCAGGGCTCTTCATCAACGTATTCGATCTGATCGTTGGACAAATCTCCCACCGACTCGTCGGTGTAGCCGTGGAACTGGCGTGGCGGATGGAGGGCCAGGTATCGTGCCTTGGAGCCGCCGACGTTGAAGTGCTGGTGGAACCACCGGTTGGGCGGGACCAGAGCGCTGCCTTCCTGCCAGGGCACGACAATCTTTTCNTTGCCCTCTTCCCANAGGATGGTGTAGCCCTCACCCGCCGGGATGACTATGACCCGGCCGGGGCCGTGGCGATGCGCCTTTTTGTAAAGTTGAGGGGCGAACACGGACATGTGGGAAGACATCTCCGAGCCGGGGAATTGGATGTAGACGCTGTGACCGCCCGCTCCCCTTGTTTCGTTGCTGTCCAACTGGTCCCAGCTCTGCATGTCCGGGAAGAAGTTGCCTCTCCACAGGAATCCCCGGCGGCCCCGCCGGTCGGCCCTAGGCACGGCCTTGGCTTCGGAGTAGAACTCTCCACCTGCAGATTCCGGGGCGTCGTAAGGATTGTTGAAGAAAAAAGCTGGGTCTGGGATGGTGGACATGGCCAAGGGCAGGTAGTTGTAATGCAGCAACCGGACGGGGAGATCNCCCCGTGTGTTGCTGAACTGGTGGTAGCGGTTCCGCTCCAGCAGAAAGATGCTATGTTTCTGCCACTCTACCGTCTGCCGCCGAGAGTCTTCTGCTCCCCAAACGCTGGTCAGGCCNTGACCCTCGACGACGTAAACGACCTCGTCTACCGACAGTTTGANAGGGGGCAAGGACTCGCCGGGAGGAATCTCNCTAACGCGGGCTTCGATGATTCCTTCCTGTCCCATTAATTGGATGAAAGCGGCTTTACAGCCCCGGTCTTCCCACCATTCTAACTCCAAGGTCCGGAGGTCGGAAATGAAGAACCCGGTGTGCACGGGAATCCCCACCGACCGCATCCAGGCGTCGTAGGTGTAGACGTTCACCCCGATGTGTGTTGTCGCGACTTCCGCGGAACTGTCTATGGTGCCCCATGTTTCAACCAAGATACTTCTCCTTATCGCCGGCTTCCGGGCCTGCTCCGGGGAGCGGCAGCCTTCCCTGGGAAGGTCTGCCTGTGTCGGACGGATTCTAGCAAGGCTGCCAAGATGGGTCAATTACGTTGGATTCCGATCGAAGAGGCGGTAATGAAGCCTTCTGAATCCGATCCCAGGATGCGTTCCTAACCTAAGGCCGGTAGGGTTGTTATAATGCGGGCTGATTTAACGCAGGGTTAGGTTTCTGGGTCCGGCTCCCTGCTGCTCCCAAAGTCAACACTCCATAGGTGGAGGAGCCCATGGCATCGGTCCTTATCGCTGTATTTGACGGGCTTCAACCGGCTCAGGTTATTCCTGAGTTGATGCCTAATCTGGCGTCGTTGGCCGCCCAGGGTATCACCTTCACTAACCATCATCCCGTTTATCCCTCGGTCACCAGGGTCAATGTCTCCAGCGTGGTCACCGGACGATATCCAGGGGGACACGGGTTGGCGGGGAATAGCCTGATGGTCCGGGAATTCGATGCCACCAATGTCATCCCGGCACTGGAAACTCAGCTCGCCGAGGTTGAGNCGAAAACCGGTCAGGTTCTGCTGGCTCCCACTCTGGGGGAGATACTGTCCCAGAACGGTCAGGAGTACGTGGCNATAGGAGTGGGAACCAGCGGCAATGCCTATCTGCAGAACCCCACGGCGGAGCGTAGCGGTGGTGCGACGATCCATCCCGAATTCACCCTGCCCCACGGTCTTCATGAGGACATAACCGCCCGGTTCGGACCCTGGCCGGACGAGACCAGGCCTAACACCCCACGGATGGCTCAAGCCGTCAAAATTATAACCGAGTACATCCTTCCNGAGCGCAATCCTGCTGTTGCGCTGATATGGTCCTCGGAGCCGGATAAGTCCCAGCACGATGAGCCGGTGGGGTCGGACCTTTCCAACGGCGCTATCAAAGAAGCCGATCAACAGTTTGGAATACTGATGGACTGGCTAAGCGAGTCGGGCCGGGCTGCGGACACCAACGTTATGGTTGTCTCCGACCACGGCTACTCTAGCATCATCCNCCCGATAAANGTTGAAGCCTTGGTCCGCGAGGCCGGCTTCCCCCCGTGTGGCGAGCCCGGCGGGGTGGCGGTAGCTAACAATGGTGGCTCGGCGCTGTTCTACACGACGGACGGTGACCCGGAGACTGCTGAACGTTTGGCAATCTGGCTGATGGGTCAGGAGTGGTGCGGGTCCCTCACCGTTTCGGATAGCATCGGTGAAATGACCGGCACCTTCCCNTCATCGGTCGTCGGTAACCANGGGCCACGCGGACCGGAGATTACGATGTCATTCCGGTGGAACTCGGCCACCAACGATGGCGGCTACCANGGAAAGGTGTACTCCACCAGTGGCCGGGCGGGCCAAGGACAGCATGGCTCCATGAGCAAACACGAGATGAACAACGTGATGTTTGCTTGGGGTCCCGGGTTCAAGCGGGGCGTCAGCGTGGACGTCCCGTCGGGCAACATCGATGTTGCCCCCACGATATTGAACCTGTTGGGCCTTCCGGGTGGAGAGGCCATGGATGGCCGGGTGCTGGCCGAGGCGTTGGTTGGCGGTCCCGACCCTGACTCTGTTGAATGGTCGAGTGAACTTCACAGCACCGAACGGCGGCTGAAAGAGAAGGTATACCGTCAGCAGATCAAGCTATCTGTCGTGGGCGAAACAACCTACGTAGACGAAGGCAACAGCACGTTGGGATGGAGGTGAGCCGAATCACTCCCATTCTAACCTTCCCCCGTAAANGGGCTTTGCCTCAAAAGCCCCGCCGGTAATGTCACCCTGAGTCCTTCNGCNGAAGGACNNAGGGTCTGAGGCGGTGGGCTCACGTTCGCGCGGACAACCCCACCCCAGATTCTTCGGCCTGCGGACCTCAGAATGACAGCTTTGGGGCAAAGCTCCGTAAAGCGGGAAGGGACAACTACTAGCTATTTCGACAGTTACGCTACCCAGGTCGGAAAATTAATTAGAAGGATTAAGGAGTAATCATGCCAGCAAGCGACGTAATCAAAACTTCACTGGAACGCAACTGGGGAATGGTGGACCGGGCGGTGGATAATTTGGACGATGCCATGTTGAGCCGCCTGATAGACGGTCAGGTCAACTCCATCGCCTGGCTACTCTGGCACATGACCCGCGTGGTGGATGTTTTCACCCAAACGCGGCTCCGGGGTATACCCCAACTGTGGGTTCAAGATGGATGGGTCGAGAAGTGTGGTCTGAGNGATGACCCGGAAACGACCGGACAGGGTTGGTCNCCAGAGCAAGTAGCCGCTTGGAAGGCACCTACCAAGGNNGTTTTATTGGGGTACTTCGAGGCAACCAAAGCCGAGGCCAGGAAGTATCTGGACGGCCTATCCAATGCCGACCTGGACACGACCCGCATCGTGCCTCCGGCCACCGAACCCCGTTCGGTTTCAGAGATGCTGGGCATCCTGCTATACGACAACATAGTCCACGGGGGCCAGATCGCTTTCCTGAGAGGCTACTTCGAGGGTAGGGGCTGGTTCGCTCCCTAGCCTCCGGCAGTGGGCGGGTCCAGCGCCGGATCCGCCCACCCATTCCCGCGCTTTCTCAAACACCTCCAACGATAAGGGCCTCCTATGTCATCCAGCCAAAACATCCCCACCGTTGTGCTGCACAACGGCAAAGTNCTGACCATGGCCGATGACGGCGTGGTCCAACAGGCCATGGCCATCAGCGGTGAGTCGATACAAGCCGTCGGCAGTGACCGGGACATGCTTGCCCTGTCGGACCCTGGTACCGAAGTCATCGATCTTCAGGGACGCACGGCTATACCAGGAATCATCGACATCCATGCCCACATGGACCGGGAAGGCCTGAAACGGGCTTGTCCGTCTTTGGAGGGTCTCCGGTCTATCGATGAGATTCTGGCAGCGGTGAAGCTACTGGTGGACCAAGCATCTCCCGGCGAGTGGGTGGTCACCATGCCGGTGGGAGACCAGCCCAGCTACTTGGACGTCCCCCAGTGTCTTCATGAGGGCCGGTATCCCAACCGCTGGGAGTTGGACAGGGTTTCGCCCAATAACCCNGTGTATATCCGCGGGATCTGGACGCCATGGAACGTGCCGCCTTCGGTGGCCGTGGCCAACAGTCTGGCGTTGCGNCTTGCCGGCATAGACCGCGATACTCCGTCTCCCGACTCCTCTGTGACCATCGATAAGGACGCCAATGGGGAACCCACCGGCATCTTGATGGACACTGCCCGGTTCCCTTCCCTTGAGTTCACATTGATGAAGGTGGTCCCTAGATTCACCCACTCCCAACGGGTACAAGCCTTGGAAGAGTCCATGGGCCTTTACAACTCTGTGGGCGTCACCGGGACCTACGAAGGGCATGGCGTGGCACCGGAAGTGCTGCGGGCTTACAAAGAGTTGTGGGACGCGGGGCGGATGACCGTGCGCTCTCATCTGGTCTTGAGTCCGGCATGGAAGTCGGTTAAGGAAGCGGCTCAGGAGATGGACCGTTGGGGCCATTCTGCGTCGGGGGCCGGATACGGCGACGACATGTTGCGTATCAGCGGCTACTACTTGCAATACCGGGGCGGCCGCTACACCTCCCGCGCCCGCTCCGCCGAGCTTCCCTACACCGGATGGGCCGGGTTCGCCCAAGGGTACAANCCTCCGGGGCGTTACCGCCGGTTGGTGAAGCTGGCGGCGCAGCATAACCTGAGGGTGAATACCATCGTGCGGGAAGGCCTGGACGAGGTGTTGAGTATCTTTGAAGAAGTGCACCGGGACACGCCNATCGACGACCGGCGATGGATCCTGGCCCACGTCAGGGAAACCACCGCCAGTCAACTGGACCGCATCCGGAAGCTGGGGTTGGTTTTAGAGACCATTCCGCTCACCGAGCTATGGCTGCGGGGCAGACCGTTGGCCGATAACCCCAAAGCAGCGGCCCTGGCCGTGCCCCACCAAACCTATCTGGAGTTGGGCGTGCCCTTCGGNTTCGGCACCGACAACAAGCCCTTCAATCCCTTTATGACGCTGTGGTCGGCGGTGACCCGCCAGGAACGCCATACCGGCAAGGTGCTGGCNCCGGACCANTGCCTGAACCGTCTGGAAGCTCTCAAGGCTTTTGCCCTAGGTGGCGCCTACTTCAGCTTCGACGAGGAACGGCGCGGGTCGCTGGTACCGGGGAAACTGGCCGACCTAGCGGTACTGTCCGATGACCCGCTAACCGTTCCCGACGACGAGATTCCCGGACTGCATTCCTTGCTCACCATGGTCGGAGGCCAGGTGGTGCACCGGGCGGGTGGACTTTAACCCCGGTGCCCCCACCCATATCTCTTAATCCGAAGAGCGAATCACCAACACNGGGTCTCCTGAATGCCGTACGACCCTATCCGTTACGCTGCCCAAGACCCACCGGCCTATNCCGGAGCGGNCGTGAGTCGTCATAGTTACCAGGCTTTTCGCAGTNTNATGGGCTAGGTCAACTATGGTGACTGCGGGATGACCGTGTAGCACCCGCTTTTCCACNGATGCCACTCCCTCATCTGACAACCTGTCCCGAATCGCNTGGAGGTAATTGTTGCTTACCTCTTCNCCGTCGCTCTCCACTCGCACCAAAATCACCTTTAGGTTCATTTTTCTTGCGAGGTCGGTGACGTGGGAAAGGCTCTCCTCGGCCAATGTGGAGCCGTCCAACTGTACGATGATGGAAGTCAATTCAGAAGGAGGAGTGGTGTCCTCTCCCTCGCTGGCCCGTACCACAAGCAGCGGGGCGTTGGTGGCATGCAGGACCTTGTTGGTGATGCTGCCCAGCAGCCACCGGCTGACACCGGAACGACCGTGGGTCGACATGGCGATCAACGCGCCCGGATTCTTCTCCGCCTCATCGACAATCAGATGTGCGGGTCTCCNTTCCCGTACCGANTATCTAACCNCCACGCCAATCTCTTCCATCGTCTGACCGATGGTGTGAAGATAANCCGTNGCCTCGTTTCGGTAGGACTCGGACACGGCGTCCNGATACCGGCCGTGAAGCGGGTCAGCTAGTTCCTCGGAGACCGGGCNGNANGNCTGGAACAGATGGACCGGCAGTCTGAACGAGCCTGCCAGCATTCGCACGTAAGGCAGTACTTGCTCCGATAAGTGAGACCCGTCTAACGGCACTAGAATCTCAGAATACATCGCTTGCCTCCCAGGGAACGTAGAGTGGGTCGTTCCCTACCGTGAGGTTAAGACTTCCCTCCATGGCTAGGAAGGGTAGTACGGCCCGAACAAAAGGGACCATTGGTCACTGGTTGTGGGGTACGTATGCGGGGGAGGGGAGGTTTGGGGGGGTATATGAATATGCCCCAGCCAAACGNGAATAATGGTCCAGCGATATTACTGTGTACCAAACCGATGGGCGTCTTGGAAAAGGAAAATGGACGGCTAAAAAACAACCACCGACCGCAGCACTTCTCCCCGCTCCATCTTGTGGAAGGCGACTTCAACGCCGTCTAGGGGGATGGTTTCCGATACGAATCTGTCCAGATCCAGGCGGCCTTGCAGGTACAGGTCTATGTACATGGGGAAGTCGCGGCTGGGTAGACAGTCGCCGTACCAAGAAGACTTGAGGGACCCGCCCCGTCCGAACAACTCTATCAGGGGCAGTTCTATCTTCATGTCAGGGCTGGGAACGCCCACCTGAACCAACGTTCCGGCGTGGTCGCGGGCGTAGAAGGCTTGCTCGTAGGTTCTTGGGCTGCCGACAGCCTCGATGGTGATGTTAGCGCCGTTGCCCCCGGTTAGCGCCCTTATGGCTTCGACGGGGTCGGTCTGAGAAGCGTTGACCGTGTGGGTGGCGCCGAATTCTTTGGCCCACTCCAGCTTACGATCGTCGATGTCCACGCCGATGATGGTGTGGGCCCCGGCCAGTTTCGCTCCGGCGATGGCGGCGTCGCCAACACCCCCGCATCCAAAGACGGCAACAGAATCGCCCCGGGACACGCCGCCGGTGTTGATGGCGGCTCCCAGACCGGCCATGATGCCGCAGCCCACCAGGCCGGCGGCTTGGGGACTGGCGTCGGGGTTAATCTTTACGGCTTGTCCGGCGTCCACCAGGGTCAACTCGGCGAAAGCGCCGATACCCAAGGCGGGCGACAGGGGAGTACCGTCGGCCAGAGTCATGGGCTGCTGGGCGTTGCGGCTGGAGAAGCAGTACCAGGGCCGCCCGCGCTGGCAGGAGCGGCAGGTGCCGCAGGGAGATCGCCAGGCGATTATGACGAAGTCTCCCGGAGCGACGTTGTTCACGCCATCTCCTACGCTCTCCACCGTGCCAGAAGCTTCATGTCCCAGTAGGAAGGGAAACTCGTCGTTGATCGCGCCTTCCCGGTAGTGCAGGTCGGTGTGGCAGACGCCGCAGGCTTTAACCCGAATCAAAGCCTCGCCGGGGCCTGGATCGGGAACCAGGATGCTCTGTAACGATACCTCGGCGCCTTTGGCAGTAGCGACTATTCCGTTGACCTGATGGGGCATTTCAGATCTCCTTACCTATTAGCCGGGTGATTGAAACGTCCGAATTTGGTCACTTATGATTGGCTGGATTCGGGAAGCTGCCAACCGTTTCCCCACAAGCCGTCAAATGCTACTTCTTCCAGCGCTCTGCGCCTGGTGGGACCGTATCCTACGCCCTCGGCGGGAAACCCTAGCGGTAACAGGGCCGCCGTGGCGACGTCGTCGGGGATGTTGAGCAGTTCTTTGATATCTTTCTCGAACCTTGTCTGCCGGGTAGTCAAACAACACCCCAGCCCAAGCCCCCGCGCCGCCAGTAGGATGTTCTGGACGGCAGGGAATATGGATGCAGCCGAATAGGAGCCGTCAGGGTTGGCCTGGATGCAGGCCAGTATGAAGGCAGGCACGTCCTCCATGTGATCTTCCAGATATTGGGCGGCGCCGTAGACGCGCCGCACCTGACCGGTCAATTCGGGAGTGATCGAGAATCTATCCCCGGTTCGGTAAAGCTCTCCGATCCTGTCCTTGGTGTCCTGGTCCCGAATAACGATGAAGCTCCAACCTTGCCTAACCCCGCCTGATGGCGCTTTGATAGCGGCCTGCACCAGGCGGGTGATGAGTTCGTCGGGGACCGGGTCGGGCTTGAATCGGCGTATGCCCCGCTGTGTATCGATGGCCTCGAACAGGTCGATGCTCTCGGTCATTCGTTGCTCCTTACTTTCGCGGTCCGATCGCTGCCTGCAAGTCTTCGATAACCTTGTCACGGGTGCGCGGGTTCCAGCGGATTCTCTGGCCGATGGGGACGTTCTCCACTTCCGGGTGGACTTTCAGGGCCACGAACACCGGGCCGGGGGCGTTCAGGATCGCTTCGATGTTGTTGGTGAAGTCTTCCAGGTTGTCGAAGGAGAAGGTAGAGGGATAGCCGGAACCCTTGGCTATCACGTCGTAGGCGATGTTCTTGGCGTTGGGCACCGGTTGGCCGCCGGTCGTCGCATAGACCTCGTTGTCAAGCATGAAGTGGTAGAAATTCGGCGGGGCCTTCTCGGCGATGGTGGGCAACGCACCCATGTTCATCAAGATGTCTCCCTCCGAGTCGAAGAGAATCACCTTTTCGTTGGGGCGGGCGAGAGCGAATCCCAATCCGAAGGAGCCGTGGCCGCCCATGGCCGGGTCGCCGAGAGGCACGTCCCGTGACGGCTGATCGGTGATTGTGTGCCAGTGGCGTCCACCGCGGCCCGGGATGACTATCGCGTTGCCCCGGTACTGGGCAAAGACCTTGAACATTTCTTCTGTATGAATCATCTAGTGTCTCCTAATATTTCACGTTAATGGCCGGGAAGCCCGATATTCCGGGGTGCTATTAGCGATTGAATCCGTGGAACTCGTCGCCTACTAAGACCGCCACGGGGCCTTGGGCTTTGTCGGCTTCCTCAAAGGCGCGGGTGATCCGGCCGGCATCGTCATTGTTCTCGATCAGGTAGTACTTGATGTTGTAGGCGTTCAAGAAGGGCTCGGTGTAGGTGGCGGCGGTGTCGGAGTTGTCGCCGTGGCGGGTGTAGCCCCGATACCCGACCATCAAGACCACCGGTATGTGCATGCCCATGGTCCAACCGCGCATCGAGTCGCCCGACTCCTGTAGCCCGGTGTTCTGAATCAGAATCACGGGTTTTGCCCCGCCCACCGCCAGGCCCGCAGCGGTGGAAAATGCCTGACCTTCCCGGCTAACGGTGATGAGGTCGATGGTCGGTTCTGCCTGCATCAGCAGATACAGCCAGTTGGTCTCGCTGTCGGGTAGCCAGACGACGTGGGTAACGCCGTTCTTCTTCAGTTCATCCAATACCGTTTGTGGGCTAAGCTCAGCCGATTGTTGAGTCATTTCAGTCACCTCTCCGGGAACGCATTTCGTTACTAAGGGAAAGAATCGGAAGTTCGCTGTCGGCCAGCAAACAGCCATGATTATATCTCTAGCCGGGGCTACCGCATAGTCATGCCGCCTTCACGCCTGATTTCTGGTAGCATGTCTTCCCAAAGAAACCCTCAAGGGAGCGTGGATAACGTATGCCTCCACCGGAAAGATACAACACCGGATATAACGTCGGCGTAGGCGGAGCCGTGGTGCGAGACGGGCGCCTGCTTTTAGTGCGCCGCTTGTCACGCCGAGGCCATGGTAACTGGCAGGTACCCGGTGGGTTCGTCGAGCAGGACGAAACCATCGAGAAGGCAGTGGTGCGTGAAGTGGAGGAGGAGGCCGGGGTCACGGCTGAGGTTCAAGGCGTGCTGGGTATCAGGAACCGCTACGACGAAGACGGTGGCAACAGCATCTACGTGGTGATGTTGCTCAACGGTCTAAGCGGCGAGCCTAAACCAGACATGACAGAAGTAGATAGGGCCGAATTCTTCACCTTGGAAGAGATACTGGCCATAGAGCAGATCGGGGCCATCAACGTGGAAGTCGCCAAGCAGGCGCTGTCAGCCGACCATCGGGTTTTGTTTCCCCAGACCATCACCCAGGCTGGCCGTGGGACTTATACATTATTTCTTGGATAATACCCATCTTCCCACTTCCCCTTACGCAAGGTAATTATCCCCGCATGACACGGAACCGATCGATCGGCTTGTAACCGCGTAACGCGCCATCCATATCAAGAAGGGCGCAGCGGGTTCTTACGTTGAAAGGCTCAAGGCCGTCTCCGAGAAATACAACCAGGAAATCGTGGGTCCTCCTCTTGGTTAAAGCTCAAGGTGCGATGCCGGGAAAATTACCTCTATCATAAGGTGGGCTTTTACGTCTCCAAGAGGCGGTTAGTTTGACGCCGTGGCGAGGTGCTGATACACTCGCCGATGTCCTTGTTGAGCAGTTTATTGGGGCTCAATCCGCCTAAATGCAATCCACTTGAAACGGGAGATCTGCAATGCCGGTAATTGATTCAACACCTGAATTTGTAGCTAACGCATACACAATCATGCGCAATAACTTGGAGATTGTTCGCCCGAGACTGGGTAGGCCCCTGGGGTTGGCGGACAAGCTGGTCCTTTCCCACCTGGACGATCCGGAAAACCAGGAGTTGGAGGCTGGCAAGAGCTACCTGCTGGCTCGCCCAGACCGAGTGATTCTACAAGACGTTTTGGGCCAGACTGCCATGCTGGTGTTCATGCAGACCCGCCGGGCCAGCACCGCAGTCCCAACCAGTGTTCACTGCGACCACCTGATTCAAGCTCGGGTTGGAGCATCTTCCGACTTGAACGAGTCCGTGTCGGAAAACGGTGAGGTTTACGATTTTCTGCGCTCCGCCGCCGCCAAATTCGGCGTGGGCTTCTGGGGTCCCGGCGCGGGTATCCTGCACCAAGTAAACCTGGAGCAGTACGCTTTCCCCGGAGCGATGATTATCGGCACCGATTCCCATACACCCAACGCCGGCGGCCTTGGCGCTTGCTCGGTGGGTGTGGGCGGGGCCGATGCGGTGGAAGTTATGGCCGGGCTCCCCTGGGAAGTCCTTTATCCTAGCCGCATCGGCGTCAAGCTGACAGGCAGACTGAATGGATGGACCGCCCCCAAAGACATCATTCTCTATCTAGCAGGTGAACTAACCGTCTCCGGAGCCACCAACGCGATCATCGAGTACTTCGGGCCGGGAACAGAGACGATAAGCTGTACCGGCAAAGCGACCATCACAAACATGGGCGCGGAGTTGGGAGCGACGACATCGGTTTTCCCTTACGATGAGTCGATGGCCCGGTATCTCCGGTCCACCCACCGTGCCGAACTGGCGGACCTGGCCGATCAGAACCGTGAGATGTTCCGGGCGGACCAGGAAGTGCTGGACAATCCGGAGGCCCACTTTGACCGCGTCGTGGAGATTGACTTGAGCAAGCTGGAGCCCCACCTGGTGGGCCCACACTCTCCGGACCGGGCCCGCCCTATCTCTGAATTGGCCGCCCAAGTCAAAGACCCGGCCAATGGGTTTATCGACGAGATTTCTACTGCGCTGATCGGAAGCTGCACCAACTCCTCCTACGAAGACATGAGTCGCTCGGCTGACGTGGCGGAGCAGGCCAAAGCTTTTGGCATCGAAATAGCGACCCAATTGATGGTGACGCCGGGTTCCGAACAGGTGCGGGCAACCATCGAGCGGGACGGCCAGTTGGAGTCCCTACGGTCTATCGGTGCAACGGTCCTGGCCAACGCTTGCGGTCCCTGCATCGGACAGTGGCGGCGGGCTCGGGAAAATGAAGACGCCAATACTATTGTTACGTCCTACAACCGCAACTTCCCCGCTCGTAACGACGCCCGGCCCCAAACGATGAACTTCATCGCCAGCCCGGAAATGACTGTGGCCCTGGCTCTGGCCGGAAGGCTGTCCTTCAATCCCATGACGGACACGCTGACCGACGCCCAAGGGAACGCGGTTATGCTGGAGCCGCCGAAGCAAGCTCCCGATGTTCCGGAAGAGGATTTCGATCCCGGTAACTCTTCCTATATCGCGCCTCCGGAANACGGGAGCAGCGTGGAAGTGGTGGTCGACCCCAACAGCCCGAGGATCGAGTTAATCAACCCCTGGCCTGCATGGGACCAGAAGGACATCGTGGANGCGCCCGTCGTCATGAAAGTTCAAGGGAAGTGCACCACGGACCACATCTCCCCCGCCGGTCCTTGGCTGAGCCTCCGGGGACACCTCACCAAGTTCAGCGAGAACTTCTTGATGGGCGGCATCAACGCCTACAACGGCGAGGCCGGCAAGGGGCTGGACGTCTTATCCGGCGAGACCGGTGTAGCCGTCTCCCACATCGCCCGGCACTACCAGGCCGAAGGGTTGAAGTGGGTGGTGGTTGGTGACTCCAACTACGGTGAGGGTAGCAGCCGGGAACACGCCGCTCTATCGCCGAAATTGCTGGGTGGTGGCGCGGTCATAGCCCGCAGCTTCGCTCGCATCCACGAGACAAATCTGAAGAAACAGGGCTTGCTGGCTCTGACGTTCAGCGACTCCGCCGACTACGACAAGATTCGCGAGGACGATCGTATCAGCCTGACCGGTTTGACTGAACTGGCACCCGGCAAGCCCGTCCCTTGCACCGTCAGCCACTCCGACGGGACCAGCGAAACGTTGAGCNTGAACCATACCCTGGGCGAACCCCAGATCGAGTGGTTCCGGTTGGGCTCGGCGCTGAACCTGTTCCACCAGTAAGATGCGGGGTGCGTTTTCGGGAAGGCCCCGAAGACGCATGGAATCTGAGNGGCAATCATCCTGAGCAAAATGTAGGGGCAGGTTTGAAGAACCTGCCCCTACTGTCGTCAGGGGGGATGCGGCTTACGGCAGCTTAGACCCAGCGGCCCAACTTCCCTCATGGAACACGGCAAGCACCCGGCGTAGAGCGGCTATCTCTTCCACCGGGTTGCCTTCCACCAGCAGCAGGTCGGCTGCTTTTCCGGTCTCGATGGTCCCGGTATTGTCTGAAACCCTCATCGCTGTGGCAGCGTCCCTGGTTCCCGCCAAGATGGACTGCATGGGGGACAGTCCCATGTTATTTAGGGCTAATAATTCGCCCTGAAAGTCACCGAAGGGATAGCTGCCCCAACCGCAGTCCGAGCCCCCCACGAACTTCACTCCCATCTCGACGAGCCGGCCGAACTGGTCTTCCCGGTAACGTGCGTTGCCTTCAAGCCTTTCCAGCATGACCGCTTCTTCGCCATTAAGTTCGCCCCGTTCCCGTTTCGCGCGAAGCTGAGTTCTCCGGAAAGTTCCCAGGTATAGGGTGGGATTGACCCAGGTAGTCCCTTCGGCCAAGCGCTCGGCGGTGGCCTGATCGTACCGGTACGACTGGTCAGGCTCGTAGAAGGCGCAATGGAAAATGACGTCAACGCCAGCATCCAGTGCATTGTTGATGGCGACAGTGGAGCGGCAATGGGCAGACACAGGGCGGTTCCGTCCGTGTGCTTCCGATGTGGCTACCTTCAGTTCTTCAACGGTCAGCGAAGGACGGTAGGGGTCGCTGGTGACCGTGCTGCCGCCGGAGGCTATCACCTTTATGAAGTCCGCTCCTTCTTTGATGAGCGTTCGAACCCGCTGCCGGACCTCTTCCGGTCCGTCGGCCTCGCCGCCCATGTACCAAAGATGTCCGCCGGTCACCGTAACCGGCTGTCCTGCTACCATGACCCTGGGGCCGGCCACCAGCCCTTGGCGGATACCTTCCTTGAGGGAGAAGGCTGTACGGTTCCAGGACCCAGCGTCGCACAGGGTGGTCACCCCCGACACCAACGCCCGTTCCACGTTTTTGGCGGACCGCAACAGCCGGACATCGTCGGAGTCGCTGATTACNTCCTCACCCCTGCGTCCGTCTCCGGGCATATTGGTGTGGGTATGGCAGTCGATCAGTCCGGGTAAAAGAGTCGCGGTTTGCAGGTCTAACACCTGGGGGCTGGGCGAACCATCCGGCCCGAGAACCGGCCCGGACGGATCGTNGGTTTGCTCGGCGGGACCACACCAAGCTATGCGATNTCCCTGGATCGNNACGGCATGCCCTTGGATGGGCGGACCACCCTGTCCATCAATGAGCCAGCCTGGCTTGATGACGATGAGTTCGTTGGGAGTCGACGTCAATGTTNGCCCTCCTCTGGGACTCTAGTGGGTATCGAAGATTTCCTGGTATCGCGACAATTCTTGCTCCAACCGCGCTCGGTCTTCGCTGGATGGGTTGTCGACATTAGCAAAGGGGGTTAGCGTTCCCAGCTTCTCGAGGGCCAAAATCAAAAGTAACCTGGCCTTGACCGCCATCAGGTTGTCGCACGAGATGAACGGGTTATCCACCAGCTTGGGCACCCGGCCGTGGTCGCCACGGTTGGCCACCGCCACTGGGATACCGTGTTGATACATGGCTGTCTGCAAGATGGGCATCTGGAATTGGTGGGGCTTGCCATCGTAGGCGAACCCTTCCACCACGATGCCGTGCTTATGTGGCGCGTCCGGCGTCGATCGTTCTTTCAGTGCCCGGTCGATCAAGGCGGCGATGGGCACCTCGTCNGCCCCGGCGTAGGTCTTAACGATGTCCACTCTGGGCATCACCTCAGGCAGAGGCCCATTGGCACGCACATCTGACCAGAGGGTATGTTTGCGCTCCGGCCGGAAATAAAAGGTTACTTGGTCGCTTTCTACCGACCCCAAGGCTGACGCCGAGCCGCCCGAACTGGCGAATCCGCCGGGCCGTTGGTTGGTTTTCGTGACTTCACGGGAGGACATAATCTCTTCGTTCATCACCAGCATGGCACCCCGGCCTTTGGCATCGGGATGGGTGGCCACCCGGACGGCGTCGACCAAGTTCCAGTCGCCGTCGTTGCCCATGCTGCTGTGGCGGCGCTGGGAGGCGGCCACCACAACTGGCTTGTCGCTATTGACGGTGTAGTGCAGGAAGCAGGCTGTTTCTTCGGCTGTGAAGGTACCGTGGGTGATGACGCATCCCGTCGTATCACTTTCCGCCAGGGCTTCATTAACGGCGTTGGATATCAAGACCAACTCGAACATGCTGAACGTCTGTCCCCCAGCCCGCAGCTCCCGCCCCGTGTGAGGGTCGATAATCTCCCTGACCTCCAGTTGGGCTGCCTTGGCTAATAAGCCGTTACGTCCGGCAGTGTCCAAGCCGAACCGGTCTATCTCCTCGATGATTCGGCGGGCGTTCATGTGGACCGCTGCGTATCCTTCGGGAGGGGATTTATCCGGCGTCATGGGAGGCAGCAGGTAGAGGCCGTCGGATGGGTCGAGGGTGACGCTCCAATAGGGATCTTCATTGGCGCCGGTGGACAGCGGATTGCCGTCCAGGTCCTCCTTGGNGATCTTCACTGACACGGATTCATGAAGGCGTTGGGGTCTCAGCAGATTGAATGCGCCGCCTGCCTTGGTGGATGTGACCAGGGGTTGCCCGTTCTGGATGGTGCCGCCGGTGGGGATTATCGCTATCTTCGGTAAGGCCACGTCGTACCGTCCTATCCTTGAGATTCCCGTTTGGGGATATTGTTTAGCGCTAAAAGTTGAAGCCGCTAATCGTCATCATCGGCAACTGAAACCGCGTGGGTTGGAGGTAGTTGCTCAACCGCTCCGGCTCTGAGATTTCTCAGGTCGGGGCTCAGGACGTACATTAACCCTGAAACCACAATCATGACCATCGCCCCTAGAGCCACCGCCCAGGGAGCGCCGATGTATTGGGCAATCATTCCCCCCTGTGTCATTCCCAGTGGGGCCAGACTCCAGGTTATGCCGTAGAGTCCCATGACCCGGCCCCGAAGCTGTTCCGGGACCAGTTGTTGTATGGTGCTGAGGCCTCCGACGAGGTACAGGGAGTTGGACGCGCCTACCAATACCAGCATGGCCATGGATGCCGTATAGCTACCCTGCCAGGCCGCCATGGCGAAGAGGATCTGGGTGAGCCCGTATAAGGCCGCTCCGGCCAAAATCAACTGGCCCTTGGGAGCGCCGTCCTTGAGATTGCCGATGTACCATGTGCCGATGATGGCGCCTACTCCGGAGGCCCCTAGGAGCAAGCCAATCTTTTCAGCCCCAACATCCAGTACGTCTTTGGCAAACACGGGCATCAAGAAGACGTAAGACATGCCGAACAGGCTGTTACAGCAGGTGAGGAGCATAACGTTGAAGAAAACTGGACGTTGCCGCACGTACCGTAGGCTCTCGGCTACCTGAGGGGCGAATCGACCCTTGGCCGGAGGGCGGGGCCGCAGCCTTAAGATCGTCAGAACCGCTGCCAGCAGATAGAAAGAAGCGGCGCTGATGAACATGGATGTTGGAATGTCCCGCCAGGCGATGATTATACCGGCCAATGCCGGCGCCAGCACCCGTACGACGTTCCAAACTATGGAGTCCATGGCCACGGCGTTGACGATATGTTCAGTGCGCACCAAACGGGGCGAGATGCTGGAGCGGCTGGGCGCGTCGAAGGCCTGTACGGCCCCTATAATTACACCGGCGGCCAGAATGTGCCACGTTTTCACGTCCCCGTTGAGGACCAGGATAGCCAGCACCACTACCACAGTCGCCGAAACGGACTGAGCGGCCGCCACCAAGTATTTGGGCTCCCACCGGTCGGCCAGTACCCCACCGATGAGGTTCAGTGCCAAAGCGGGGATGGCGATGGCGACCCCGAGGTAAGCGATGTACCTGGGTTCGCCGGTCATTCGGTAGATGAGCCAACCCAGAGTGAACTGGAGCAGCATCTGATGGCCCGTAACGCCGGCCAGCAGGGCCAGCCAGTAATACCGAAACTGCCCGTACCTCATGGAGGAGGGCAGGTAACGACTGATTGTTGCCAAAGACGCCAACTTAACTTCTGAAGACCCGTCCTGTGTGTAGGCTGGTCGTACTCGAGATGCAGGTGATGTCCGTGATCGGCAGAAAGAACGGACCGGGCGATATGAGAACATCACCAGGAACACAAGGTGATTCAATGTGTTGGGTAGTATCACCGAGTTGAGCTTGGAGTATATACGGGTCCGGCTGCGGAGTCCAAGCCGCCACGGAAAGCCAATGTGGGTTAGCTGCTCAAGACTGAGCGTTGTAGTTGGTGTGGGGCGTTGTGTTCATGGGAATACTCCCCTGGTAAAACTGGCGCAGGTGGGGTTCAACCAGCCAGCTTAGCTCCCGGCGTTCTAATTCCTGGGGCGTAAGGGGCCGGTCCAATGCCTCTTTTAATTCTTTGAATAACCCCGCTTTGTCTATCTTGGTCAATTGTCTATCCCGCATGANGACCTCGCCATCGACGATAACTGTGTCCACGTCTATGCTTCGGCCCCGGTGGACAACGGCATCGACCATTGGAACTTCAGGGTCCAGATAGGGCTCCTCGATGTTCCGCAGGTCCAGCAGAATCATATCCGCGCGTTTGCCCGCCTCCAGGGTGCCGATGCGGTCGCCGAACATACTGGCGTAGGCTCCGTTCACCGTCGCCATCTCCAGTACTTGGTAAGAAGTAGGAGGGGTGTGTTCGATGCCCGGGACTCGATGCAGCTTTAAGACCATGCGCATCTCTTGGAACAGGTCCTTGTCGTCGTTGATTCCCGCTTCATCGCTGCCCATGGCCACCCTAACGCCCGCCGCCAAAATCTTGCCGATGGGGGCGATGCCGCTTTGCAGGCGCAGGTTGGAGCTGGCGTTGTGGCACACGTTGGTCCCAGTTGCCGCCATCAACGCGATGTCCTCATCCGTGGCCCAAACGCTGTGCCCGCAGGTAATCTCAGGCCCCAGGAACCCCAAGTCGTTCAAGTGCTGCAGTGGGGTTTTGTTCCAGGCCTGCAAGCCGAACAGCTTTTGGTACACCGTTTCTTGCAGATGGATGTGGATTCCTGTTTGGTGGCGGGTAGCCATATCCTTTAAGGCCACCAACATCTCGTCGGTGCATCGATGAACATTGCTGGGCGCCATGACAACTTGTACTCGCTCGTGGCGGTTGTTGCCGTACTTGAAGCAAATCTCCTCCAGGATGGGCATCACGTCGGCCACCGGCCAGTAGCTGCGGGCCATGAACGACCGGTATCGTTCCGCCAGATCGCCAGGCATCTGCGCCGCGAAATCTTCCTCGCCCCCGCCGGCCCCGGCCACCATCGAGTTCTGGTCGGCGATGGACGGAGCGTAGGAGACCCGCATCCCAGAGTCTTGATAGGCTTTAACTACTTTGTCGGCCACCGCCATGTCTACCGGGGCCACTCCTCGCCCGGCGGAGTGAATCGCTTGCACCGTGGTTGTCCCCGACTCAATCATCTGGACTGCGCCGTATAGCTGGTCCAGGTAGGGGTCAATGGCCCTGGCGCCTATGCGGGCCAACATCCACATTTCCAAAGGCAGGTCGGGGGCGCCCATCTGAAAGGGCGTGAGGCCCACATGGAAATGGTCGTTGACCAAACCCGGCATGACCACATAGTTGGAAGACCCGATAATCTCTTCGTTGGGATAACGGGAGCGGAGGTCCTGGTAGCCGCCAACCTCTATGATCTGGCCGTCTTGTTGTAGTATTGCGCCGTCGGAAATCACTACGGCGGAGTTGGGTCCGGTCACCTTAGAGATTACGTACTTGCCGCGCACCAGGCTATAAGCCATAAGAACCTCCTGATTGCCGTCCCACGCCATGGGATTTCATCAAGGTATTCTACATCACGCCCGGCGCGGATCGAGCAGGCCTGCGTCGAAGCTAGGCCACGATTTTCTATGGTTCAATCCCCCAATTTGGGTGGTACAATCGCCCGGCATAAACCAGATAAGCCGATCGGAGGACAGAAACATGCGGCTGGAAAACAAGGTCGCGCTAATCAGCGGGGGAGCCAGGGGGATGGGCGCGGCGGAAGCAAAGTTGTTCGCTAGCGAAGGGGCTAAGGTGGTCATCGGCGACATCCTGGAATATGAAGGACGCCGCACCGAAGCCGAGATTAACGAGTCGGGCGGCGAGTGCGTCTTCGTCCCGCTGGACGTTACCAGCGAGGCGGCATGGCAAGAAGCCGTGGCCACTGCGGTCAACCGCTTCGGCAAGCTGGATATCCTGGTGAACAACGCCGGAGTGCTATCCAGAGGCACCCTTGAAGACACCACCGTCGAAGAGTGGGACCGAGTGATGGACATCAACGCCAAGGGTGTCTTCCTGGGCACCAAAGCCGCCATTCCCGAGATGCGGCGGGCCGGAGGAGGCTCCATCGTCAACACGTCCTCCATATCCGGACTGATTGGCCAAGCCTCCACGAGCCCGGTGTACAACGCGTCTAAAGGGGCCGTGCGGATATTCACCAAGTCGGCCGCCATCCAATACGCCAAAGAAGGCATTCGGGTCAACTCGGTGCATCCGGGCGCGGTGGACACCCCGATGGTCGAATACCGCCTCTCCGACCCGGAACTCCAGAAACAAGCCAACGAACGTGCCCCCCTAGGTCGCACCGCCAAACCCGAGGAGATTGCCTACGGAGTCCTCTACTTAGCCTCGGACGAAGCATCCTTCGTCACCGGCAGNGAGCTGGTGATGGACGGTGGATTTACAGCTCAGTAGGGGCAGGTGATGGGCGTATTGCCACGCCAAGGCTGGGTGCTTACCCAAAACCATCACCCTGCTGGACGAGTCCATGACAATCTCCAGCGAACTGGGGATGCGGCCGTTGTTGGAGCGGGTGTTGTCCAGACGGGCGATAAGTGAGGCCTAACTTTTACGGTATGAGGACGTGACGATGCGCATAGGTCTGTTACCCGGCGCCCGGCGGGACGCCATGACCCTTCAAGATACGGTGCGGCAGGTGGTTGAGGCCGAGAGTGATGGCTTTGACAGCGTCTGGTTTCCCCAGATGTCCGGCTTCGGATACGACGCCCTGACCATAATCTCCTTGGCGGGTATACAGACCGAGCGAATCGAACTGGGCACGGCAGTGATACCCACCTTTCCCACCCATCCGCTGGCCATGACTAAGCATGCCCTGACGGCTCAGGCGGCAACTCAGGGGCGGCTGACGCTGGGGTTGGGTCTGTCCCACAAACCATCCATCGAGGATACGTTGGGTCTGTCTTACCAGCACCCGTTGCGGCACATGCGCGAATACCTGACCGTGGTTCGTTCCCTAGTGGAGGATGGCTCCGCCGACTTCGATGGTCAGGCATTCCAGGTTAAGGCCGAGCTTAACGTACCAGGGTCGTCGTCGTTTCCCATCGTAATCGCCGCTCTGGCTCCCCGGATGCTGCGTTTGGCCGGGGAGATGGCGGATGGCACGGTGACCTGGATGGGCGGGGTGAAGGCCATCGGGTCTCACGTATCGCCCCGCATCCGGGAAGCGGCGGAAGCGGCGGGGCGTCCCAGCCCTAGAGTTATTGCCTCCCTCCCCGTGGCGGTGACCGACGATACTTCCGAGGCCAGGGAGCGAGCCGCTCGGACCTACAACCGCTACGGCCAGCTAACCAACTACCGGCGGCTTTTGGATATCGAGGGTGTTGAGGGGCCATCTGAGGTAGCGGTTATCGGCAACGAGGCTCAGGTGGAGCAGCAGTTGCGGGACTTCGCCAGCGCCGGAGCCACCGATTTTGTCGCCTCGATATTGCCGGTCAGCAGCGACCGGTCGGCATCAGCGGTTCGNACCATGGAGTTNCTGAAGAGCATGGTGGGCCGGGTTTAACTTGTCGGCGCCACTCGCCTGATTGACAGGGCAGGCACGCCTGTCTACAATCCACAACAATACAAGTGGGGCTAAAATGCCCCTGCACCTGGAAGACACCGAGGAAATCCCCAAGGGCCAAAATAGAGGAGGAATCATGGCAAGAATCAAGCATATCGCGCTAGCCAGCGAGGACCCGGCGAAGACGGCCGCATTCTACATGGATAACTTTGGACTCGCAGAACTGCGTCGAGAGCCTGCAGACACCGGGGCGGACGGCGTATGGCTCAGCGACGGATACATCTATTTCGCTATCCTGAAGGTTGGCAATCCGGACGTTACCACTACCTTGGCTCCCGGCGCCACCGGCACTGTGGACCACATCGGCTTCTACGTAGACGACTTGGAAGAGTCCTGCGAAGCCGTAGAAAAAGCCGGGTCTATAAAGTGCGACAACAGCAGCGAAATGAACCGTAAGTATGCCGACCCCGACGGCATCATGTTGGACATCCGCTACCGCGGGTGGGACGAGCAGATCGGCGCCAGGACCCAGCTTTATGAGCTGACCCCGGCCAAGACCCCCGCCCAGAGCTAGACGCTCNCAGTAGCTAGGCTGCGATGAACTTAAGCCCCGTCCCGATATCTCCGGGGCGGGGCTTTTTTCTTGGGACTGGGTTCTGCGTTANATTTCTAGTGGGGTTGGCTTGGTTATCGCAGCTTGTCATTCCGAGGAGCGCAGCGACGAGGAATCTGGTGTTTCGAATGGACGACACCACCACATGCTCAGATTCCTCCCTGCGGTCGGAATGACATGTGACGTGCTCGGAGCGATAAGGGAGACTCTCCCCCAAGTACAGGCCACGAGGCCGGCTGGGGGTATGTTAGAAGAAGTTGCTTAGGTTCTTCGCCGAGAGAACGTTCTGTTCGAAGACAATCTTCCGGCTGGCTAGCTGCCAACTGCCATCTACGTTGCGCAGCACGTCCTCCCGGCTGCCTACGTAGAAATCCTCCTCGGTTTCTCCTCTGCTGCGGTACATGATGAAATTTGAGTAGACCTTTACCTCCGACTCTCTCTCTCCCGGCTCTACTTCCACATTAGAGATCAAATGGCGGGTCCGGGACGGGGGGTCTTCCGCCCAGGCCATGCCGGTGTCCAACCGATCTACCCGCCGCCGCAGGGAGCCTTTGTCCTCGTCCATGAACGCCTGATCGCTCTCTTTGGATAGGTCGTCTTCCTCATAGCGGGAGCCGTCTAGGATGGATATGGACTTGCTGGCGGCGGAGTATCGGTTGGAGCGCATGGGGATCCAGTAGCGAAGGTCGTCGGCCAGCAAGTCTATCCACCGGCGAAACTGCCGGGAGTCCAGCAGCCGGGCCTCCCGATATAGGAACTGCTCCACTTGGCGGAGTACGTCGTCTTGCATGGCAGATTACATCCTAGCCGGAGATTGGGTCTTGGGAAGAAGCGATGGCACCGGTTCCCGGTTTACAGATGGTGGCTGCTGGCGTGGAACAGGTCTTCAACCTCAAGGTGGCCGTCGATCAGCCCCTGGTCGAGTTCGTACTGGATGAACCGCTCCAGATTGCTTCGATTCTTTTCCAACCCATTTGGCCAAGTGTCGCCGCCCATGATTAGCTGCTCTTCTTGGGCCAGTTGGGGCGCCCAGGCCATGCTGCTCCAGTTTGGGTCGTCGTAGAACCGGAAGGCGGTTTCTTTGGCTTGCTCAAAGGCGGTGAACAGAGCGGCAGTGACCTCGGGATGCTGGTTGGCGACTTCCTGTTTGATGGCGACCAGATGCATGATGGGGTAGAAACCGTTGCGCTGGAAGTAGGAAATCTCTTCGGACCGGGAGTCCTGAAAAAGACGCCCTACCTCGGGCGCTCCGGCAACGAAGGGAACGGGCATCCGGGGCACCATGTAGGCATCGATCTCGCCTTGTACCAGCATCGTTTCTATATTGTTCCCTTGGGGAGCCCGTTCGATGGAAACCCCAGCCGGTGCCTGGAACGATACGGGTTCATCGGTGCTGGTGATCCAATTAACCTGGTCCAAGGGGATGCCGTATTCGTGCTGCAAGTCGCCCTTGGCCAGCACCGATAGTGTGGTCTGGAAACTGCGCAGACCGACCCTTTTGCCGATGAGGTCTTGGGGCCCGCTGATACCGGCGGCGGTGTTGACGTACATCTGTGACTGGCTGAACAGGCGGCGCGGGAACACTGGAATGGCGGTCAGCGCCGCGCCCCGGGTGATTGCCATGATGTAGGACGACAGGGAGAGCTCGGCGCAGTCCCACTCCAAACCGTCCAACATCCGCTCGTGGCGGCCCGACTCCACGGTGACATGCCGGACATCAAGCTGGATACCTTCGGCCTTCACCGTTCGGTCCAGCAATGGGATGTGGCGGTCGTAGTGTTCCACCGCTAGGGTCAGCTTGGGTTCGGGCATGGGACTTCTCCTTAATGCTGCTGGAATGGGGAAGACGCGGATCTACTCCGAACTCCGCNGGTGCGGCGTCTCACGGGCCGAGTTTCCCCATTCTCAGATTTCTGGGTTTCCTAGTCCGGATACATGATTTGGAGCCGGTGCCCGTCTGGGTCGTCGAAGTAGATGCACCGGTCATCGCCGGGACGTCCGAACACGGTGGCGCCGTTGCTTTCCAAGTACGCCTTTACTTCTTCGTACGTGCCCGATTCTATCCGAAGGGCCATGTGGTTCACGTCATCGCCCGGTTTGATGTCGGTGCCCTCGCCAACCTGGAACAAGGCGACCATTTGCCCGCCGCCGCACCAGAGAAAGGCGTGGGTGGCGTCTTCGTGGTTGACGGTCATTCCCAGCACGTCGAGATAGAATTTCCGAGACTTGGCCACGTCTTTAACGTGTAATACCGTGTGGTCGATGCCCTTTGTCCTCAACTTGGTCTCTAGCATTGTCATCCTCCCGGATCTGACGATTGGGACGGATCGGCCATTGGCAACGCCGCGGCGTTGCCAATGGATNANTCGCAGGCGAGACCAGGACGCCCGAGTATCCCGGTTAATATCATATCGCTCGAGCACCGTCAAGCGGCNTGATGCGAAGCCTATCGGGATGGAGTGTCTAAGACCGAGGGATTCTGCATCTCATTAGACCAATCATCTAGTCAGGCAGTTTTGCTTAGAAAGGGGCAGGTGCAGAATGGGAGGGTCACTTTGCCTCGGTGTCCCAGATCCAATCAACCTGAATCGGCACCGGCGTACAACCCAACGCCGTCATACCTTGCAACNCCNCTTTTTCCAATGACGATTGTTCCGGGCTNTGGAATAAGTGCCTTGAGCAGCGGCAGTCGCTGGAGCCGAACCGTGGAACCACCAGGAATANTGTCTCCAAGTGGCGGACCAGAGGGCATTCCAACGATTCTTCAGTGTGGCCGATGATGGCGGTAGTGGGTTTGCCTANGTGCATNAGGTAGTCGAGATGCCAATGGGGGCGNNCNNNNGTCCGTAGATGGCGGCGAACCCGCGCCTCTGCTCCGGACTTTCCAGATTCGACGTAGCCATACCAACCGCTTTGGAAATCAAGCTCACCACGCTTTCCTATTGTCATCGTTACGTCGTTGGACAAGTGGAATATCAGGACGTAGATTCCTGAGTTTCTGTTTTTAGATCCAGCCAACATCGCCGCCAAAGCCGTTTTCTCTATCTGCGTGTCTCATTAGATGGCTTGCTGCCGTTGTCTGGGCGACTGATGGGGGACGGCAGTCTACGAAGTCCGTTGGCACGCTAGCTTCGAGGGGGATATGATATGCCTCAAGAGCGAGGAGGGAAATCATGAGCACTCAGAAAGAACAGTTCATCGATAGCCACGCCCACATCGTTCCGGCCGGTCTGGTCGATGAGGCAAGGACCAGCGGGAAGAGTTTGGGCGTGACGGTGGAGGACACCGACCGGGGACCCGCACTCCAGTTCGAAGGGTTGGTCCAGCTCCGGCCACTGGGCGGCTTGGCCCAACTTGAGCCCCGTCTGGAGTGGATGACTACCCAGGGCCTGGATCAGCAGATCCTAGCGTCATGGCTGGACATCCACGGATACACCCTTTCCCCGGACAAAGCTGCCACGTGGGCCAGACTGTTCAATGAGCACCTGGCTGAACTTGTGGGATCGAACGGCGATACCTTCCGGGGCTTGGCCACGGTGCCGATCCAGGACGGGACCATGGCGGCGAAGGAACTGGAGTACGCAGTGAACACGTTGGGCATGCTGGGCACCATGGTGTCCGCCGACCCGGTGGGGCACGATTTGTCAGAGGACAGTTACGAACCCTTGTGGGCGGCGGCGGAAAGCCTGGGTGTGCCGATCGTACTGCATCCGGCTACCCATGGGTTTGGCGGTGGGATAACGCCCAACTACCTGACCTTCAGTCTGGGCCGCACCTTGGATACAACAATAACTGCGGCAAAGCTGATACTTGAGGGTCTCTTCGACCGGCATCCCAACCTGAAAATGGTATTGGTCCACGGCGGAGGGTTCCTTCCCTACCAGGCCGCTCGCATCGACAACGGGTATCGCAGTGGCGCGGGAAGGCCCGTGGAACTGAAACGCGACAAGCCGTCGGACTACCTGGAGATGCTCTACTACGACACGGTGAACATGTCCCCGGACTCCCTGCGGATGCTGCGGAACGTCGCTGGCGCGGAGCACATCATGCTCGGGTCGGACTATGTGTTCTCCGGCACGCCCCAACCCTTGACGGAGCCGGTGCGCGAAGCCGGTTTTGAGCCGGCGGAGTACCAGTTGATCTGCTGTGGCAGTGCCCAGAAATTGTTCTTTGAGTAGAACTAGTCCGGGTAGTCGACTGCTTCGTTGATATTCCGGTAGGGCGAAACTATACTTGCCGTTAAGCAAGACTCGGCTGGCTTTTAGCTGGCGCGTTGTCGAGAGGAACTGACCGAGCCAGCTAAGTCTAGGAGGATTGCGTGGCACGTAACCCTGAAGGCCGCCGCCGTTCCTCTCGTTCGCGGTCCGGCGGTAAGTCCAGCCCGGTGCGGATAGCGTTTGTCATAGATGGGTTGGTCTTAGTCACCGCCGTGTTAGCCTTGGCCATCACCATGTTCTTGAGCCCGTCCGCTCGGACATGGGCTCTGGAGTCCCTAGCCTACGGCTGGGCGCCGGTGGGGCTGTGGCTTGGTGCTCTGGTGTTTGGCTTGCGCTACCACATCAGGTTCTTTGCACGTCAGTGGCAATGGTGGGTGACCGCTGCCGCCGGGGCCGCCATCGCTGTCGGTGTCCTCTCCTTCTTCCACCCCGGCTTCGGGATCTTCGCAGATGTCAGTCTGGGCGGCCGGTGGGGAACAATCTTGGGCGGTGCACCCCTGTCGTTGGGCATCGCCAAGTTGGTGATTATAGCCGTCTTGATGCCGGTGGTGGTGTTTCCAAGGAGGGTTGGCCCCTTGTACGCTCGNGCCTTCGAGCAGGTAGGCCAAAGTGCGCGGTTCGTGGCCGAACACCCGCTTCTGAAACGGTTCAGGGGAGCCATAGCGCAAAGGCTAAAGTCTCGGACAAAAGACACTGAGCAGCCAAGCATCCCAGNATCGACTCCTGTGCCAACCNCTGAGCCGCCTGCCGTAGAATCGACGGCAACGGCGGTAGCTGAAGATAAACCCGTCCAGGATAATCCGCCCGACCAACAGGAGGTGGTTCCGGAAGTCCAGCCGGATACCAGGAGCGAGATATCCGCCATCGATNGCTTTGTCAGCGAAGAGTTATCTCTATATGCCGAGCCTGTCGACCCTAGCTCGGNCTCGAATCCGCCTTGGCTGTTGCCTGCCGCNGACCTGCTNACTGCTCCGGAACCGGTCGAGTCCAACGAAGAGNCCCTGATAGCCACCGCCCGTCTCATCGAGGACACTCTGGCCAGCTATGGCGCGAACGTAANGGTTCCNGACGCCAGCATCCAGTCCGGACCCCGGCTNAATCGTTTCGGTCTCGACCCGGGCTGGTTGACTGACGACAAGGGCGGCTCGGATGAACAGCAAGACGGCGGCGTTGGCGGGAGGAGCCGGGTTAGGGTCCAAGCCATCTTGGCTCGGCAGAACGACCTGTCCCTTGCGCTAAAGACTCCTACAATCAGGATCCAACCCACCATCCCGGGTGAGTCGTTGGTGGGGCTGGAGGTTCCCTCTCCCACACCGAGGAGAGTTGGGTTGAAAGAGGTGGTAGAATCCCAAGCCTTTGTTGACTGTGCCGCCANGGGAGGCTTGCCCATCGCGATCGGCTTGGACATCGCTGGCGAGCCNGAGGTGTTGGACCTGGCAGGACTGCCTCATCTNCTCATCGCCGGAGCCACGGGCACGGGCAAAAGTGTATGCCTCAACAGCATCGTGGCCTCTCTGCTGGTGTCGAAATCGCCGGATCAATTGCGTCTATTGATGGTAGACCCCAAGGGAGTGGAACTGACGCCCTTCGATGGGCTGCCGCACCTAGCTGCCCCCACCGTTCAGGAATTCAAAGGATTCACCGAATCGCTTAAGGGCTTGTTGAGTNTGATGCAGCAACGNTACACCAGGTTGGCGGAGGCCGGGGCGCGCAACATCGTCGGCTACAACGCCACCGCCGAGAGAAGGATGCCCTACGTGGTGTTGGTGGTTGATGAATTGGCGGAACTCATGCTGGCCGGTGGCCGAGAGGCCGAAGCGAATCTGGTGAGGCTGGCTCAGATGGGCCGGGCAACAGGTATCCACTTGATGCTGGCTACCCAGAGGCCGACCGTGGANGTGGTTACCGGCTTGCTCAAAGCCAACATCGCTACCCGCATCGCTTTTACTGTGGCGTCCCAGACCGACTCCAGAGTGATTCTGGATGTGTCTGGGGCCGAAGATCTTCTGGGGAGGGGCGATATGCTCCTGCTGGAAAATCAGTCGCCCCAACCCCGGCGAGTCCAAGGAACCTTCGTGGANGATGGGGAAGTTTCCCGGTTGGTGGAATTTTGGCGAGACCCAAGCCAGTCCCGCCCACCNGTGCTCGAAGTAGAGCCTGATGAAGAAGAGATCGACGGCGAAGAGATTGTTGACGAAGAAATCGACGATGCCGGCACTGAAGATTTAGAAGCTGATGACCAAGTTACCGGCGATGGCGATACCGGCGATGAAGACACCAACGATTCAGAGTCTGAATGATTCTGACAGGTGGAAAACAGATTCATCAAAGACCTAATTGNATTGACATAACATCTCGGAAGTAGGAGGGAGGATCCAATGGCTACACCGGAAACCNCAGTCGCTCTTTACAACTACGAAGCATTCATGGGAGGGGAGTCGGATTTCATGGCNTTCCGCTCCAAGCTGCCNGTCGGCTCTCCGGCGCCCNACTTCACCGCCGTTGCCTTGGACAGCGGAGACAAGGTTCAGCTANGGGACTACTGTAAAGAGGGAGACGTAGTTATTGAGTTCGGCTCATTAACTTGACCCTATTGCACGCTGGCGGCGCCAGCGCTGGAGCCCATGGCCAAGAAGTACGCCGATCTGGGGTTCAAGTTCATCTTCGTCTATACGAGGGAAGCCCATCCCGGAGAGAACTACCCCGCGCATCAGACCTTGGAGCAGAAGCTGGCTCATGCCCGTTCGCTCAAGAAGGTGCTGGACGTGCAGCGCCCAATCCTGGTGGATGATGTGGAGGGCACAGGGCATGAGCTTTACGGTGCGCTCCCCAACATGACCTACGTTATCGACCGGGGTGGCAAGGTGCTATTCCGGTCGGACTGGACGGATCCGCCGACCATCGAGAAGGTCTTGGACTACATCCTAGACGCTCGCAAGCAGCGCAGGGAAGGTCTGCGGATGGCACCCTTCTACGCCGAGATGGTTGGGTACCGGTGGAGCGACTTGGCGAAGCATCATGAGGTGCTGGAAAAGGCCGGACCTCAGGCATTGTCCGACTGGGAGAACAGCCAAAAGCGCGGCGCTCAACAACCGCCTAGGCCGGGCCGGATACAGATCTAAGGCACAGCCGCCTCCTTACCAAGGAGGGGTATAGGTGAGGTTTTACCCCTCGAGAGAACGCCCCCCTGTGGTCCACCCTTATAAAGGGG